>JBAXTW010000155.1:0-9631 GCA_037129985.1 Pseudanabaena sp. ELA645
GTGGTCTTTACTCATTTAGATGCTCTCTTACCCTTTCTTGAAACAGCCCTGCCTTGTAAAGGGGGGCAAAGAAGATTCCGATCAAGATCTCTTTGTCAGTGGCAAAGAGGATTCGGAAAAAGCCCCCCTTAGCAAGGGGGGTAGGGGGGATCAAGCTCTGCTCGACATCGCAAAAGTATGGTCGGAGGCGGGAAATAGTCGGGTGTTGCTGACGACGAGGGCGGCGGATTTGCAGCATCCTGATTATCCCAGTCAGGGGAGTTTGAAGCATATTCCTTTGCCGTTGCGGGGTTTGTCGGAGGGTGATGCGCTGGACTATTTCCAAAGTTTGATTAAGTTGCCACCAGCGCCGCAGTTTGGGTTGCCGCCCCGTGAGGGTTTGTTGGAGTTGTTTGAGTTGCTGGACTATCATCCTTTGTCGTTGGGGTTGTTGGCGGGGCAACTGAAGCAAAGAAGGGCGCTAGAGGTGCATCAGGAGTTAGCGCAGTTAGTAGCGGATACTCCTAATAATCCTTTGCTGGCTTCGCTGAATCTGTCGGTGAGTCGGCTCGATCCTGAAGCACAGGAATGGATTAAGCGATTGGGAGTGTTTCAGGGTGGGGCGATGGAACCTTACCTACTTGCGATTACGGAAATTGCGGAAACGGAATGGCATGAACTCAGAACACAGCTAGAGGCAACGGGACTGATACAGGCGGAATCTTTGAGTCATGTGGGTGTGGGTGTGCCTTTTCTCAAGTTTCATCCGACTCTTGCCCCTGCGATGTGGTCACGACTGACCGAACCCGAACAACAGCAACTCCTCATCCGCCATCGACTACGCTATTACCAACTGTCGGATTATTTGTATTTTGAGGATGATAAAAATCCCTTTGCAATGAGAGCCATAGCCCAACGGGAACTACCGAATTTGCTGTATGCGGTGCGCGGCAGCATCGCCGTAGGTGAAGACTTTGCGGTGGAATTTGTGCGTAACGTTAACAGCTTTCTTTACTTCTTCGGACTGAATCAAGATCGAGAAAATTTGACAGACATGGCGCAACATATCGGCGGTGAGGTTGGCTCCCAAACTTGGTATCAGAAGCGCACTAATACAGGCGAACAGTTACTGGATGTAGGACGCTATGCCGAAGCAGAGGCGGTGTTTCAGGAGATTTTGGCAGGCTTGGGCGCGAATCCTAGCTATAAGCGCTGTGTCACGCTGTGCAGACTCGGACGGTGCTATGGGTCAACGGGACAGCCAGAACTGGCGGCAGCAGCCTATCGCCTTGCGTTAGAGGTGGCGGGACTGTTAGAGCAAACTAACAGCGTGAAGCGACAGATGGGTAATTTACAGGCAGACTTAGCGGATGTGTTGACAGATATGGGGGACTACGATCGCGCCCGTGAGTCCTACGAGGCATCTCGAAAGCTGGCTGAAGAAATTCAGGATAAGCGAATGCAAGCCGTTGCTAATATGCAACTTGGAACTTTGGAACTGAAGCAGAACAACCTCACCGAAGCTGCCCAACGCTATCAAGAAGTGCTCACAACCTCTCAACAACTCAACGAACCCGCATTTGAAGCAGGTGCTTGGCATCAGTTGGGCAGAACCTTTCAAGAATCGCGCCAATGGGAAGCCGCAGAGCAAGTCTATCGTCAAGCCGCCAAGATTAGGGAAGCGCAGGGCTTAATTGGTGGATCGAATGGGGCAGCAGCGACTTGGAATCAGTTGGCGAACATGAGCTTTGGGGCTGGGAAACTGACGGAGGCGGAGACATGGTTGCGGAAGGCGATTTATGAGGGATTTATAACAACAGGCGATCGCATCAATGCTTCTAAAGCACTTAATAACCTTGCCGATCTCCTCCGACAATTTCCGAATCGCCTCAACGAAGCCCAACAGTTAGCCGAAGAGTCCCTAGCCATTCAGGAAACCCTCGATCCTGCGGCGGCTATGATTTGGTTAACTTACAACACTTTGGCAGAGATTAGCGATCAACAAGGCGATCCAGCCAAAGCAAAGGACTATCGCCGCCTTTCTCGCACCGCCCGCGCCAACTTTGCAGGCACTGAGTACGAGCTACGCCAACACGCCCAGCTTATCGACGGGGTAGTGAGCGCCATTCACGATGCCGAGGTCAGACAGCAATTAGAATCTCAATTGCAAGAAGTCGATCCAGAAGGTCAAAATATCGTCTGGAATGCGATTCGGCAAATCCTCAACGGAGAACGTGATGAAGATATTCTCTGCAAAGGATTGAATGATATCAATTCTCAAATTGTCCTTGCGATCCTCGATCAAGTAAAAAGGTAAAAGTAAAAAGGAAAAATTGGATGCAAGACCGCAAAGACGATAATTAACTAAGAGAACAAACACATGACCACCAGAGAAAAACTTATTCAAGAAATCTCCCACGTTCCCGAAGAACTAGTAGAAGAACTTTTTGACTTCTTGCTATTCGTACAAACTCGCAGACAACAAAATAAACCACTAACTGCACCAAGACCTTATGCCCTCCACGCTGGCGAATTTTCTATTCAGCAAACCTTTGACAAACCTTTACCCGAAGAAACCTTAAAAGAGTTAAAGGAAATATCTCTAATGCAAATTATGGATGATGTTGGCTATCAAGCTGAAAAGAATGGATTAACTCCAGAAATCCTCGAATCAATCCTTGCTAATGAAGACTAAAAAGACGATAAATTTCTAGAAGTAGCCGTCAATGGCAAAGCTGATTATTTGATCACAGGCGATCGCGACTTGTTAGTTCTCCATCCCTTTAGAAATATCCAGATTCTCACCCCAGCCGACTTCCTAACCCAAAGTCCCTAAAATGGCACAAACTCAAAATCAACTAACATCTCAGCAAAACTATATTGCTCAACTTCTAGAGCAGTTAACCGCGAACTATCAAAACACCAAACTAGAGCGGAATCAAATTGCCCAAAACTTCCCCCACTCAGAAGCAGAATTTACCCCATTAGAAGATATTGAATTGCTGACAGTATGTATTCGAGGTTATGCCAGCCAAATCGCCGCATCAGGAAGTTTAAAAAACGATCGCCAAGCGATCGGCGAACTACAAAAACTAAGCGTATTTAACAACCACCTCATCGTTCAACTTTATAGTGAAGCGCGATCGCATTATCCACAGATGCAGTCATATATCTGTATGTTGGACTATCTCAGGCTATTAGTCTTAGAGTATCTACAAAATCAACAAACCCTGCAACTGATTTCTGCTTAGCTAGGTTCACCAAACGCTAAGAAACAAAGTTATGATATTTTTAGTTAAAGCTAACAAAGAGAAGCGATCGTGCTACAAACAACAACCTTTCAAAACATTGAAGAGAGCTTAAAGCAACTGCCCCATTCTCTGCAAATAGAAGTGTTTCATTATATTGAGTTTCTTAAAAATAACTATGTCAAGCAAAATAACAACAGCATAGAAGCTTTGGAAGAGAAAAAATCTAAAAAGCGCGAAGGATTTGGTATTTGGCAAGGAAAAATTACCATGTCCGATGATTTTGATGCGCCAATGGCAGAATTTGAAGAGTATATGTAAGCATGGATATCCTTTTAGATACGCATACATTCATTTGGTATATCGAGGGCAACCCAAAGTTAACCGAAAAAGCTAGAGAAGCGCTCGAAATGTCAGCCGACAAAGTATATCTGAGTATTATTAGCCTTTGGGAAATTGCAATCAAAACTGGTAAAAATCAACTTACGCTGCAAAACCAATTTGATGATTTATTAGATGTTTTAAATTCATTGCAAATCGAGATTTTATCAATTACCTTTGCCGATACGAAGATTTATAAAAATCTTCCCTTACATCATGGAGATCCATTTGATCGAATGATAATTGCACAGGCAATCAGCAACAATTTAACTATCGTCGGTTGCGACCAATCTTTCAATAATTATCCAATACAGATATTGTGGAAATAATGACTGAGCCAAATTATCCTGAATCCGTCCTCACACCTGAAGAACTAAAAGCAGGACGCGATCGCATTGCCGCCGCTAATATCAACAACGTCCTCCATCACTGTCGTAAATGCGATTATGAATGGGTCGCCTCCCATGCTGAGGCATGTCGTTGTGGCTCCAAAAGTGTCGAACGGATTATGTGCTGGCAATTTCCCGATGATTAAAAGGCGATCGGCTTTCTTAAATCTCGTATTGATTGGGAAGTAGGCGATCGCTTATTTGCCTAAAAATTGGAGATATAATCCTAAAGACTGTAATACCTCACAATAAACTATGCCGATCGCTGCCTACGGTTCTTGGAAATCCCCCATTAGCTCTGATTTAATTGTTTCTAACAGGCACTAACTTCTTGTATAAAATATGACTTGACAAAAAATAATCAAAGATTTTATGATTAATAAGTAGTTTAATCTAGAAAAATATGCAAATATTTGGGCTTGACAGCGATAGTTCGGTTATCTTGGGACAGACCCTATCCGCTAGTTTTACAATCCCAAATACATACGGATTAAACAACCTTATTACAAAACCAAGCTTGCTATTTGATGCAACCACAGGCTGGTTAGCGATCGCTGGCAACGCCAATGACAACATTGTCAAACAAACGATTACCAACAAAGGCTATTACCAATTTGATATCGATGGTTCGATATTTAGTAGCGATCGCAGTTCCAAAAATTACTCAGAAGCAATAGCGGGAGCGACTAAGGATAGCGTATTGGGGATCAACTTTGATGGTGGTTTGGGCTATGACACGCTGATTTTAGGTAGCCAAAAACATACTCAGAGTTTTGATGTGATTGCTGATGAGGCGCTCAAGATTGATGGGCAGGTTTCTGCTAATTAAATTTTCCTGAAATCTCAAGATATTGTGAATGAAGGAGAGATCGTTGCTGGCAATATCACCGCCGAATTTAGCCGTAGTTACAGTGATGTAGTTGGGGCAAAGATCACTGCAAGTAATGGCGGGAGTATTTTGTTAAATGGTGGTCAAACTGGGGATCTACAGATTCAGGGTGAGTTTTTTGCCACGGGAGCTACGGGTGGGATGATTGACTTTAGGGGTAAAACCGTAAATTTGATTGGCGCAAATCTGGATGCGTCGGGCAAGAAATCTGGTGGTACGATTTTGATCGGTGGTGACTATCAAGGGAGTGATCCCACTGGTTTAGGAACTCTATCTAATGCTCAAACAACTTTTGTTGATCAAAATTCTCGCATTAATGCCAGTGCTGTGAATACTGGTGATGGCGGTAAGGTCATTATCTGGGCTGATGGCGACACTGATTTTCGCGGTAACATTACGGCACAAGGGGGGAGTAAATCAGGGGATGGAGGATTTGTTGAGGTTTCGGGTAAACAGAATTTAAAGTTTCTGGGTAAAGTCGATGTGGATGCGACCAATGGGGAGCAAGGTAACATTTTGCTTGATCCAACTGACATCATCATTAATGCTGATGATGAAAATCCTGAAACCTTTGATATCTCTAATATTTATAAGCTAAAAGGCAATATAACACTTTCAGCAACTAATGACATTATATTTAATGTCGCTATTAACTTTAATGAGTTTAATGAGGAATATGGAACGATTACTCTAACTGCTGGCGGTAAATTCAGCTTTTTCCATCGTTTTAATGCTGGTGGTCGTGATTTGAAGATATCTGCATCTTCTTTCGTTTTCATCCCAAAATTAGATAAAGATGGAAGGATTGAAGGTGCTAATATTGAGCTAGAGAGCAAGGGAGCGATTGATATTGATTGCGATATTTCTTCTTCTAAAAACATTACACTCAAAGCAAACTCTTACATTGTTGCTAGAAGGTTAAGTACTAGTAATTCAGGCGCTGTGAAAGTATCAGCGAATGGGTATATATGGTTACAAGAAATTAATACACAATCTATTAATTATAAATCGGGAGATATCTCATTAGTAAGCACTGGTGAATCTATAGATACAGGAGCTATTTATTCTAATAGTACTGAATCCAATGCAGGATCGGTTAATTTGAATGCATTTGGAACTATTTGGGCTTATGGCATTAACGCTAGCTCAACTAATGGCTTAGGAGGTAATGTAAATCTTACGAGCCAAACAGGTAGCATTATCGTATACGACTTGAACAATAATAATAACTATGCTACGAATGGATATGGTGATATAAACTCTTTTTCATTTAATGCCAATGCTGGCAATGTGGTTCTCAAGGCAAATAATAGTATCACTGTAGGCGAAATTAATGCATATGCAGTTAATGGTGGTGGTATAGCTGGGAGGGTCAAACTCGAAGCAAATCAAGATGTCTTAACTAGAACTATATACGCTAGTTCTCGAAGCGGTAATGGAAACAATATTTCTATAACTAGTGTAAATGGTGGTATTAATACAAATGGAGGACTGATTTCGGCTACTTCTCTTGTTGGTGGTAATGGTGGTATGATTACCCTGAAATCGGCAAGGGATATCAAGACAGGTGATATTTTCGCCCGATCGCGTGATGGCGAGGTTACAACTACTGGTGTTTGGAATGGTGGCAGGGTCACACTTGATGCTGGTGGTAATATTGAGACAGGGTATATCACAACTACTTCTCTTACTGGTACTGGTGGAAATATCAATCTTTTGGCTAGCGGTGAGTCCATTAAAGTTAATAATACCTTGAATCAAAATGACGTTGATTACAGCATCATCTCGTCTGGGTTAACTAAAAACGGCAGAATTACTATCCAGAGGAAATCTGGAACAACTGGTGGTTTCTTTGCGGTGGGTGATGCTACTGACAATGGCACTAAGGGAGCGATTAGTGCTGGGAAGGGTGTAAATGGCGTTGAGAATAGTTTGCTCGCTACAACTATCGTCACAGGAACCTATGTTGATGGCAATATCAGGATTGTGAATCCAGATATCCCTGCCTCCAGTCTCTCAAAACCCAGAACTATTCCTCCTGAAACTCCAACTACGACTTACACATTTACTCTTAAGCCTGATGACGTTCAGAATTTTATTAATAAGCGCGAATATGAGAAGGCGATCGTGGCTCTGGATAACTTGCGAACAGTTGAGTTTTATCAGGCTCAAGGCAATACTACTCCAACAGTGCCACAATTGGGATCTGTAAATGATATTAAAAAATTCTTGACCGCAGGAGACAAGGCAACAGGCTCAAAATCAGCAATGATTTACACATTCATCTCTACAAATCAAGCAAATCCTAATGGCTCGGCTCTAAATCTTTTTGCTGTCACCACAACAGATGTTATCTACAAAACTATTCCATTAATTAATGGTCATTATCAAAAGTTAGTTGCTGGGCAATATAAAAACATCAATTTAGATACTACTATTACAGATTATAGAAATAATCTAAGAGATACTGGCAGCGTAGACTACTTGGAACAAGATGCTGATTTGTACGATCTTCTTTTTAGACCACTCAAGTCAGCTTTATCTCAAGTAGATAATCTTGTTTTTTCAACCGATAAAATATTTCGCACAATTCCCTTTGCTGCTTTATATGACAATAGAACGAGTGATAATGATGGCACAATGCATTTGGTTGAGAAATATAGCAGTTCTTTTACACCCAGTTTTCAAGTTATAGAAAAAGATAGATATAAATCTCTAAAAAGTGCCAATGTCATAAAAATGGGCGCTACAGAAGCCGCCTCGGATTTTAACCCATTAGCTAGCGTGCGAACCGAGTTAGAGAATATTGCTAAAATTGAACTACAAAGCTCTCCCAATATCAAGCACAGCCCAATTTATTTGAACAAGCAATTTTCAAAAAGTAACCTACAGTTTTTAATAGCAAAAAATGATTCGCCAATAGTTCATCTTGCAACACATGGAAAACGCATTCGGAAAGATTTGGACGGTTATATTCAACTAGGAACCACTCAATCAGCTAACTCGACCGACCGACTAACGGCATCAGAAATCCGCCAATTAGATGGCTTGCAGAACAAAGATCTAATTGTTTTTAGTGCGTGCCAAACAGTGCTACATGAAGACTTTGGATATGGACTAGCTGGTGCGGCACTAGTTGCTGGGGTGAAATCTGCAACAGGTTCTTGCTGGGATGTCAGTGATGCAGGTAATATGATCTTGATGACAGGTTTTTATCAGCAACTACTAGGTAATGGCTTGTCCAAGACCAAAGCCCTACAAGAAGCTCAAAAAGCAATGCTTTTGGGAATGGTTAGGGCTACACCTGTAAACGGGGCAACAGACAAACTCGAATTATCTATTAATGTAAATAAAGTAGAATATAAAGTAGAATCTTCAGAATATGGACAAAAGGATATTAAAAATGTTGTTACATCTCTTGTTCCAGAAGGTATAGATGCAATAAAGCATCCATTTTATTGGTCAGGTACTTTTTTATTAGGAAATCCTTGGTAGTAGAAAATATATGAGACAAAATTACTTTAAAGTCAATTCTCTATTAGCTATCTCTTGTTTTATTTTGTGTAATTTATTTGGGCAAGCGTCTGAAGGTCATGTTGAGGATATTAATTCATTTAGCACCTTTACTGATTGGTGTGAGAATAAAAATAAACTTGACAGCGAGACAATTTATACCATCGATCAACTTCTCTTAGTAGCAAAAACATCTGATTGTGGATTAGCAAATAAACGGTTAAATGAGATAAAATCCCTATATCTAAACAAAAAAGGAATATCTAGTCTATCCCCTCTTAAGTCTTTTCAAAGTCTTGTAGAGCTAAGACTGAGTGAAAATAAGATAAGTGACTTAACTCCACTGAAATCTTTGACTAATCTTGAATCACTCTCTCTTAGTGAAAATCAAATTACAAATATATCTGTTCTTAGTTCTTTAACTAAATTAAATGCCTTAAGCTTAGAGAATAATAGAATTTCCAATATCAATTCATTAAGCAATTTATATAATCTAAAAGGTATTGGTTTAAGTAGAAATGAAATTACTGAAGTTAAGCCACTAAGTTCTTTAACTAATTTAATTGTATTACGACTTAATTACAATCAGATTGCAAATATTCAGTCATTAGAAAAACTAACTAAACTTACTGAGCTTGGGATTTCAGGGAACCGAATTTCAGATATTAGTCCTCTTAGAAAATTGACAAATTTAACTGTATTGAGCGCCAAGCGCAATCAAATTTCTGATGTGACACCTTTAAAGTCTTTGATAAATCTTCGACAGTTATATCTAAGTGATAATAAGATTACTGATATTAGCCCTTTGAGTTCACTTAAAAAATTAGGTACTGATGGAGCGAGCTTTAGCGTTTTACAAAATCCAATTATTAATAAAACTTGCCCATTCGATGACAAGTATGTTTGTGGATTTTAGATTAGATCTAAAGGTTGATGTAACTACTCAAAGTGCCGTTGAACTTTACTTTTTCAGAATTAAAATTTAGGCGATGTTAGTGATGACAGGTTTCTATCAGCAATTTTTGGTAATGTCTCCAAGACAAAGGCTTTGCAAGAAGTTCAAAAAGCTATGATTTTAGGCAAGGTTAAAATTACAGATGTGACGGGAACAACGGACAGAGCAGAACTGTCTATTGATGGAAATAAAGTAACATCATCAGATTATGGACAGAAAAACATGGCTCTTCTGGGTTTGAGGGGATAAGCAAAACTAATGGGAAAGGCAGGCTAAT
>JBAXTW010000156.1:0-9552 GCA_037129985.1 Pseudanabaena sp. ELA645
TGTTCAGGGTTTAGCCAATTACATTTGCTGGCTTGCAGAAAACACTGATATTCAGCAAAAGCTAGGCAAAAATGCGCGTAACCTGCTCGAAACTAAATACACCATTGATCAAGCTGTTCCCCAATATATTGATGCTTTAGGAATCGCTGAAGCTGCTTTTGAAACCATCCCCAGAAATCATCTATCCTACACCACCGTTTGATAAAGCGTAGTTTCATAATTTATTCTCGCCCATTGGATAGAACTGTAGGGGCAGAGCATTGCCTCAGGAATTTATAAATTTTTAGATAATCTTTCTTTGGCAATGCTCTGCCCAAAACCTCGCAACGTAGGGACAAATTGTCTATAAAAGCGCAGAGGGCTTAGCACTTGCGAATCGAGATTTCTTTGATGAGTTTTAAAATTGTGACACAAATGCTAGGACCCTACATTCTTGCTGACATAAATCACTGGGGACGCGAATGAATCATGATATTAACGATTTATCGACATACATAAAAAAAGAGTCGCGGCGCAACTCTCTTTTTTATGGGTAAAAAGCTTGCTCTATATAAGTTTCTAATCCAAAATCTGACCCCCTTCGCCTGACTAAAGCCACATCAAAACGGCAGGCTAACTTAGCTAAATCTGGATTTCGCTCTAAAAATATTGATGCAGCCTTGATAATCTTGATTTGTTTTTTAGTTGTGATCGCCAAACTGCCATCAGCATCCCAATTACGATCGCTTCGGGTTTTGACCTCGACAAATAATAACCATTGGCGATCGCAAGCAATCAGATCCAACTCACCCCACCGACAACGCCATTGGGTTTCTAAAATTTGCCAACCATTAGTTTGCAAAAGCTGCGCCACCAAAATTTCACCGCGATCGCCAATTTGTTTTGTCATAATTAACAACATAATAGGAGCGCATAGCGCTCCTATTATTCTATGGTTTAGATGCTAACTGCTTGTGATAGGCTCATTCACATATAGAAATTAAGATTATGGAAATGCCAGTTTTTCCCTTACGCAATTTGATACTCCAAACTATCAAGATATTTTTGAGCTTGTTATTTTGTTTAGTGCTGATTACAAGCGAGCCTAAACCTATTGGGGCTGATGTATATGTCAAAGCTTTTCTTGCGGGATCAGATTTTTCAGGGCGATCGCTTCAGGGTTATCAATTTAATGAATCAGATTTACGAAATGCATCGTTTGTTGGTGCGGATGCTCAGGGAGTTAGTTTTTTTGCCGCTAATATGAAAGAATCGAACCTAACGGGAGCAAATCTCAGCAATAGTACCCTTGATAATGCCCGTCTGGATCGGGCAAATTTAACCAATGCTTTGCTAGCAGGCTCTTTTGCCTATGGTACTTCCTTTAATAATGTGATTATTGATGGAGCCGACTTTACGGAAGTAGATCTACGTCGTCCAGTTCGCCGCAGTCTATGTAAGATTGCCAAGGGAAAAAACCCTATTACTGGGCGATTGACCAGTGATACCCTTGAATGTGAATGATAATTTCTATATTTGTAAGACTTGATCTTGTTTTAAAGGTTATGATGCTTTGCATGCGTCCTTAATATTTTACGGATCAGCACTAATGAACGGTTTCATTGTTACAAATACTTGAAGTTTGTGTTGCTAATATTTGTTCTGACGATCGCTCTGCCAATCATTGTATGCAGTTAGTATGCAGTTAAATGAAACTTCCACTGACCTCTCAAGTGGTCGATTGCTTCAAAGAAGCTTATTGCCACAAAGCTTGCCTGTTTACCCTGGGCTAGATATTGCTGCGGAAGTTTGGACAGCAGTTGATCTTGGTGGTGACTATTATCAATTTTTAGAGCAGTCAGGGACATTAGCGATCGCGATCGCTGACTCGTCAGGTAAGTCTGTGGCTGGGGCAATCCATGCGGCTTTGTTTAAGGGACAGCTTGATGGCTTTGGACAGCATGGTCGCTTACAAAATCCTGCTTCCATGCTGAATTCCTTAAATCAGTTACTGTGCAGAAGCCGAACCGATGACGCGATCGCCTTAAGTTATGGGGCGATCGATCTCGTCAACTATGAATTACATTTGGGCAATGCGGGTATTCCAGGTCCCTTGATTTATCGGGCGGACACCGATGCCTGTGAAGAGATCGTCAATCCCGCGATCGCCCTTGGACGGTTTGATAGTGCATCTTATAGAGCAACTTCGCGATTTCTTAATGAAGGAGATATTGCGATTTTTTTTAGTGATGGTTTGTTTGAAGCAACCGATCCATCGGGAGAAGAGTTTGGTCGAGCCAGTGATGGCAGTATTTCTGAATTACGCAAAACCGTAATTAAATTAGCCCATCTTTCATCTCTGGATATTTTACAAGGATTAAAAAAAGCCCTTGATGATTTTACCGAACGCGAATATCCCGAAGACGATGTATCAATAGTCATTGTCAAGCTAAAAAATAAGGTTGCTTTTACAGAATTGCGTAATTGTCCTTATCTTGAGGCGCTACAGGCTTGGGAACGCTCCGAAGAGAGAGATGAATCTGCCCTTTTAAGGGGGACTCGACTTGCCGAAGCTTTAACATGGGCGAAAAGTCAATCTGACCTGTCTAGAATTGACCTCAGCTTTTTAGAAGCGTCACAACGAGTTAGCGATCGCGAACAACTCATGGCTGCAAGAGCCGCCGATGCCGATCGCCTTGAACAACTAACCCAAGACCTAGAAAAAAGTCTGGAATCTGAGCGTCGCCAAAGAGTTGTCGCAGAAATGGGCGAAATTAAC
Organism: Pseudanabaena sp. ELA645; assembly: GCA_037129985.1. Lineage (GTDB taxonomy): Bacteria > Cyanobacteriota > Cyanobacteriia > Pseudanabaenales > Pseudanabaenaceae > Pseudanabaena. The sequence goes on from JBAXTW010000156.1 coordinate 2,759, forward strand.
GAAAAAATTGTCGCGATGACAATTTCTTCTGAAGCTCTCTATCTTTCTAATAACCATATTGAGGCGATGATTGCAGGCGTGATCGGCGGTGTGCAACTAAAACGCTTAACCACCCAAGTTGATGCCAATACGCTGGAAAATTTACGCGCTAATACCCAAATTCGAGCGATTACCGCCCTAGAGCAAGTTGTCTATGGCATCCATGAATTTAATCGCCTCGAAGGGCATGGATTTTGGGTTAATAAGGTTTGCTATTCGCGAGATGGCCAGTTTATCGCCTCAGCAAGTAGCGATCGCTCGATCAAAATTTGGACTATATCGGGAGTATTACTACAAACCCTAGTCGGACATACCAATTGGGTCACAAGTGTAGCCTTTAGTCCCGATGGCAATTTATTAGTATCAGGTAGCCGTGACAATATGCTGAAGATCTGGAAGCGCGATCCAGCTTCAGATGGTAATTTCTCACCCAGACCAATAAATACGGTTAGAGGGCATGAGGGTCCGATTCTTGATGTGTGCTTTAGTCATGATGGTGAGATGATTGCCAGCGCTAGTGAAGATACAACGATTAGACTTTGGAAAAATGATGGCACTGTCATCAGGACTTTGCGTGGGGGACACGATCGCTGGGTTACTTGTGTCGCTTTTCATCCCAACGATAAATCTCTAGTTTCAGGTAGTGCCGATCGCAATCTGATTATTTGGAATGTGCTTGGCACACCCATGAAACATTTACGCGGTCATGACAGTTTTGTTGAAAGTGTCGCCTATGCTTCTAACGGTTTAGCGATCGCCTCAGGCAGTCGCGATCGCACCGTGAAGTTATGGGGATCGGATGGTGTTTTAATCAAAACTCTATATGGACATTCTGACAAAGTATGGAGTGTCGCCTTCAGTCACGATAATCACACGATCGCCTCCAGTGGATTTGATCGCTCGATCCGAATCTGGGATATCGAACAGGGTTTGCGATATACCTTTCAAGGTCATGGTGATGTCGTCCATAGCATCGCCTTTAGTCCAGACGGCAAAACTCTCGCTTCGGCAAGCCGAGATACGACAGTCAAACTTTGGGCAATTCATGGCACGCCCTTACGGACTTTGATGGGGCATACTGACGAAATTAATTCTGTGGCAGTCAGTCCTGATTCCAAATTTTTAGCATCTAGTTGTAAAGATAAAACCGTTAATCTCTGGAATGCTAATGGTTCGCTAGCGGCGATCTTAGAAGGACATAACGATAAAGTTAACTGTGTTGCTTTTAGTCCTGATAGCTCAAGGATTCTCACTGCAAGTTCAGATTCCAGTATTAAAATATGGGATACCAATGGCACATTGATCGATACCATTAGCGCCCATCGTGCTGAAATTTATTGCGTTGTCTACCGATGTGATGGACAAGTTTTTGCATCCTGTAGTGCTGATGGCACTGTGCGGGTATGGAGTGCTGATGGTAAATGGTTGCAAACCCTAACAGGGCATACTTCTGAAGTGTATAGTATTGACTTTAGCCCTGATGGTAGTATGCTCGCATCCGCTAGCAAAGATAAGCTGATCAATCTTTGGAGTTGGGATGGCACACTTCTAAAAACTTTGGATGGTCATAGTGCTGAGGTGTTTACGGTTTCCTTTAACCCCAACGGTACGGCGATCGCTAGTGGCAGCATGGATCAAAGCATCAAGTTCTGGAATATAGATGGAGAGTTAATTAAAACTTTAAACGGACATAGCGCTGAAGTTACAAGTGTCAGGTTCAGCCCCGATGGCAAATCTATCGTTTCAGCAAGCGAAGACTCGACAGTTCAATTTTGGAGTGGCGATGGGACGCTGTTGCGAACTTTTAATGGTCATCAAGGCGCAGTCAAAAGTGTTTGCTTTAGTACCAATGGCAAAATGTTGATGTCGGCGGGCGAAGATCGTAAAATTGTGATTTGGAACCTTGATCTAGAGAATCTGTTAATGCGTGGCTGTCAATGGCTACAAGAATATTTAAGAACTAATATCAATGTTTCGGAAGAGGACAAACGCACCTGTTTAGGTGGTTGTGGCTGGCTATATAAACATCTCAAGGCAAATCAGGCTTCTTAAGGACGTAAATCCCTTGTTCTTTCTAAAAAATTCAGTATAACTAATAAAAAAGCCCCGCATTGCGGGGCTTTTTTATTTGAAAATAAATTCACAGGAAGAAAATTTACTTCTTCTTCTTACTTGCAGCCAAAGCCTCAGCCTCAGTGATCAGAATCTTACTGACAACACCCGATCCAACAGTACGACCGCCTTCACGAATCGCGAAGCGCATACCTTGCTCGATCGCAATGGGGTTGATCAATTCAACAGTCATTTTGATGCGATCACCAGGCATAACCATTTCCGCAGCACTACCATCATCGGCAGTAAAGGTCTCAATTGTTCCAGTTACGTCAGTAGTACGCACATAGAACTGAGGACGATAGCCAGGGAAAAAAGGAGTCTTACGACCACCTTCTTTCTCAGTCAAAATGTAAACTTCACCTTCAAACTTGGTGTGAGGGCTAATCGAGTTAGGCTTAGCCAAAACCATGCCACGCTCGATCTGATCCTTCTGAATACCACGAAGCAACAAGCCAGCATTGTCGCCAGCCAAACCTTCGTCCAAGCTCTTCTTGAACATTTCAATACCCGTAACCGTAGTAGTACGAGTATCGGCAAGACCAACAAGTTCAACAACATCGCCGACCTTGACAGTTCCACGCTCAATCCGACCAGTGGCAACCGTACCACGACCAGTGATCGAGAAAACGTCTTCAACCGCCATTAAGAAAGGCTTGTCAATTTCACGCTCAGGAGTAGGAATATAAGAATCAACTGTGTCCATCAAAGTCCAAATCTTATCAACCCAAGGATCTTCGCCACGCTGATTTTTAGGAGTAGCAGTCATTTTCTCAACTGCTTTCAATGCCGAACCACGAGTAATAGGAATATTATCGCCATCAAAATCATAGGAAGAAAGTAGTTCGCGAACCTCAAGTTCAACTAGCTCAACTAGCTCATCTTCACCTTCCATCTGATCTTCTTTGTTCAAGAAAACGACAAGTTGAGGCACACCAACCTGACGGGCTAACAAAATATGTTCGCGAGTTTGAGGTTCAGGACCATCGGCAGCAGATACAAGGAGGATTGCGCCGTCCATTTGCGCCGCACCAGTGATCATGTTCTTAACATAGTCAGCGTGTCCAGGACAGTCAACGTGAGCATAGTGACGTGAAGTTGTTTGATACTCAACGTGAGCCGTGTTGATGGTAATACCGCGAGCTTTTTCTTCAGGAGCAGCATCGATTTGATCGTATGCCTTGGCTGTTGCTTGACCAGCCGCAGCAAGTGACATGGTGATTGCAGCAGTTAATGTGGTTTTACCATGGTCAACGTGACCGATAGTACCGATATTGACGTGGGGTTTGTCTCTCTCAAATTTAGCGCGTGCCATTTTTTCGTAATTATCCTTAACTTTTGTAATTGTTGCTCTGGTTTATAGAGCATTTTCGGTAATTATTACTCTAGTTTATAGAGTATTGGTTGAGTATTTTAAAAGACTACTCTTTTTTGCCCTTGCTTTTGGCAATGATGGCTTCAGCCACGTTTCTGGGGACTTCTTCATAATGGCTAAATTCCATCGAGAAGCTTGCCCTACCTTGCGTTGACGAGCGAAGGTCAGTTGAATAACCAAACATCTCAGACAAAGGAACCCTTGACTCAACGCTTTTGCCAGAGGCGGTATCTTCCATACCGATGATATTGCCGCGACGACGACTAAGGTCACCGATTACGTCACCCATGTAGTCCTCAGGGGTTTCGACTTCAACCTTCATCATCGGTTCCAGCAAAACTGGCTGAGCCTTCATTACTGCTTCCTTGATTGCCATTGAACCAGCAATTTTAAAAGCCATTTCTGAAGAGTCAACGTCATGGAAGGAACCATGGACGAGGGTAGCTCTAAGGTCGATCACAGGATAACCCGCGAGAATTCCCGATTCACAAGCTTCCTTCATACCTTGTTCAGAGGGCTTAATGAATTCCTTAGGAATTACACCACCAACTATCTTTGATACAAATTCAAATCCTGTGCCAGGCTCGGTCGGCTCCAAATTGATCACAACGTGACCATATTGTCCCTTACCACCGCTTTGACGGGCAAACTTACCTTCAATATCGGTGACAGTTCTGCGGATAGTCTCGCGATAAGCTACTTGAGGCGCACCTACATTAGCTTCAACGCCAAACTCACGCTTCATCCGATCAACGAGAATTTCAAGGTGAAGTTCTCCCATACCAGAAATAATCGTTTGATTGGTTTCTGGATCCGTCATGACGCGGAAAGTCGGATCTTCTTCAGAAAGTGATTGCAAAGCCTTGGATAGTTTTTCCATGTCCTGCTTTGTTTTCGGCTCCACCGCAACAGAAATAACAGGCTCTGGGATAAACAAGGTCTCCAGCACAATCTGGGCGTTGTCGTCACAAAGGGTGTCACCCGTAAAGGTATCTTTGAGTCCCAACACTGCGCCGAGATCTCCTGCTCTGAGTTCATCAACTTCTTGGCGATCGTCAGCTTTCAAGATGATCAGACGCGAAATACGTTCTTTCTTGTTTTTGCTGGAGTTTAGTGCGTAGGAACCTTTCTTCAAGATGCCTGAGTAAACTCGCACAAAGGTAAGACGACCATAGGGATCAGCCATAATCTTGAAGGCTAGGGCTGACATTGGTGCATCATCTTTGGCTTCACGAAGCGCTTCTTCACCGTTAGGAAGCAAACCTGTAACTGGTTTAACGTCACTAGGTGCAGGAAGATAATCGATCACAGCATCTAATAAAAGTTGTACGCCTTTATTCTTGAATGCTGAACCACAGGTCATCGGGACGATCTTGCCGCTCAATGTACCTTTACGCAGCCCGATTCTGACTTCTTCTTCGGTGAGTTCTTCACCTTCCATGTACTTTTCCATCAGAACATCGTCGGAGTCGGCGACTGATTCCAGCAAGTTACCGCGCCACTCGTTGGCTAAATCGGCTAAGTCAGCAGGAATATCTATTTCCTCGATATCTTTACCGATTTCATCTTTATAGATATAGGCTTTCATTTTGACGAGATCGACAATTCCCACCAAATCGGCTTCACTACCGATTGGTAGTTGGATCGGTACAGCATTAGAGCCAAAACGAGAGCGAATCTGTTCTCTTACGCGCAAAAAGTTCGCACCCATGCGATCCATCTTGTTTACGAATACGAGACGGGGTACTTTATAGCGATCGGCTTGTCTCCATACAGTCTCAGACTGAGGCTGTACGCCACCCACAGCACAGAAAACAGCAACTACGCCATCAAGTACACGCATGGAACGTTCAACCTCAATGGTGAAGTCAACGTGTCCAGGGGTGTCGATGATGTTGATGCGGTGATCTTTCCAACTGGTGCTGATTGCGGCTGCCGTGATCGTGATGCCACGTTCACGTTCTTGCGCCATCCAATCTGTCGTTGCAGTTCCATCATGGACTTCACCGATTTTGTGAACAACGCCAGAGTAAAACAGAATCCGCTCTGTAGTTGTGGTTTTACCAGCGTCAATATGCGCTGCAATACCGATATTGCGTACCTTGTCTAAGGCAATAGAGCGTTCCACAATGGTTTCCTCATGTTTGTCAGGAATTGAAAAGTTATATTAAGAATAGTATAGAGAAGTAGTCATTGGCAAAATATTAGAATTTGCCAACTGCCAATACAAACTATTGATCTTAATAACGGTAATGAGCAAATGCTTTGTTTGCTTCTGCCATTTTGTGGGTTTCTTCGCGCTTACGAATGGTTTGACCAGTTTCATTGGCGGCATCCATCAATTCGTTGGCGAGCTTGGTGACCATGCTACGTCCAGCACGAGCGCGAGAATATTGAACAAGCCAACGAAGTGCTAGGGCAACGCCGCGATCGGTACGGACTTCCATCGGTACTTGATAGGTAGCACCACCAACACGACGAGCCTTAACTTCTACCAATGGGGTAGCATTGCGAATTGCCTTGTCAAACACCTCTAGAGGCGGGTTGCCAGTGCGTTCGCCGATGGTGTCAAGCGCTTTGTAGACAATATGTGAAGCCACAGAATACTTACCGCGTGACATTACACGGCGGGTAAGCATGGTGATGAGACGGCTGTTATAAACCGAGTCGGGGGGAGTTATGCGCTTTGAAGCTTTCGTTCTACGGGACATTACAGTACTAAATTCACCTTATAAAATGAATTACTAATTTTTACTAATTTGCTAAATGGTTGCCAAACGGCTGCCAAAATTTTTTGCAGATGATTCTTATTTCTTCTTCTTCCCAGTGCTTGCGGCGGCGACTTGACCTGGCTTGGGTCGCTTAGCGCCGTACTTGGAGCGTCCTTGCTTACGATCTTTTACGCCCGAAGTATCGAGAGTACCGCGAATAATGTGATAACGCACACCTGGTAAATCTTTTACACGGCCGCCTCTAATCATCACCACGGAGTGTTCTTGGAGGTTATGCCCAATCCCAGGAATGTAGGCGGTGACTTCAAAGCCAGAAGTCAAGCGTACACGGGCAACCTTTCTAAGTGCAGAGTTAGGCTTTTTAGGTGTTGTAGTGTAGACACGAGTACATACTCCCCTGCGTTGTGGGCAGCTTTTTAGGGCAGGAGACTTTGTTTTGGTGATTATGGTTTGGCGCTCACTACGGATGAGCTGTTGGATCGTGGGCATAAGTGATGATTTGGTATATCTGCGGCTGTGTATTCTAATCAACAGCA
>JBAXTW010000157.1:0-9304 GCA_037129985.1 Pseudanabaena sp. ELA645
GCTATATTCGTAACTCATTATACATTAATCCCCTCAAACCCAGAAGAGCCAAAGAAATTGAATTAGAGTTAGTTAATAATAGCGAGATTAAAGATTCAATCAACAGTATAGTCGATCTTAGAAATAAAATTTCTCATGGAGACAATTCCAATTCGTCATTAACGTATGCAAAAATCAAAAATTACTATGGCAATGCATTAAAACTTATTCAACTTCTCGAAGAACAGTGTAAAAGAAAATGCTAGTACCCATTTTAGCTGCTAGAAAAGAGCGTGGAAAGTATGAACAGCAATGCTTTTGAAAATCAACTAAACTCTGATGATGAGCTTTTCCCTGAATATAGCTTTAATTATCAGAATGCTAAACCCAATCGTTTTGCTAATCTTAGTGAACCTAAGAGATTAAATATTGTGGTTTTAGATGAAGATGTGGGAAGGTTTTCACTACGGCTGAAGCCGTTAACAAAGTGCTAAGAGCCTTAATCGATTCTATGCCTTAATCATCAGCTATAGCTATATAGTCATCACTATTTATAACGCAAATCATCCAAATAAATTATGTTTTTCAAGCAAATAATCTCAATCATACTTTCGTTGACACTTTTTATTGTCCAGTCATCGCCTGTCTATGCGCTCAATACATTTGGGTTGAGTATTCCAGAAATAAATATTCAAGCTAAAATTGACGATGCAGGTAAATTTATTGGTCAGACTAAAGATCAAATCTCAAAAACTACTGGTAATATTCAACTGCCTAACATAAATCTTCCCAGCTTTTCTGGCTTTTTGGAAGAAATAAGGAGTATTGAATTGCCAGATATAACAATCTCTCAAATGGATATAGTTGATTTGTATAGTGGCTTGATATCAGTACTAAGTAATGCCAGTAAAGCAACTCAGCAAGCTTATCAACAATCAGCCGATACTTTTGATAAAGTTGATCTATATAGCTTAGTGATTGGTGGGGCGGCTACATATGGCACAATCAACAATTCTCTTCAAAAAATTCCACAAGATTTTTCTCAACTCTTACAGGAAATGCCTAAAGTTTCAGAGAGAATGAGAACGGCAGGTATGAGAGGTGGTAAGCGCTCTTATGAAGAAGCATTTAAACTGTTTAAGAAAATACCAGCCACAACTTTATTAGAGAATAGTGAAAGACAAGTTCGTACTTGGTTAGCAACAAAAGATGGTAGTCATACTATTAGTCACTCTAATGGTGGTAGTGCTGATTCTAGTAATACCTTCTGGGAAAATAGCAAAGTAAACAGAGCGCGTGGTAGTGCTGACGCAAAACAAATTGAAATCATTCGCAGTATGTTCCGTAATGGAGCAGAAACTATTTTTCAGAATAGCAAAACCATTCTCAAACTTGGAACTAAGGCTACTGTTATAGCGGTTTTGATTGATGAAATCGCAGAAAATGGAGTCCATGCAATTGAACTAGCAAGGCAAGAAATTACACTAGATCAATTCATTGCATATATTCAGGATTCAGCTATAAAAACTGCTATCAGTACAGCAGCATTTTACACACTAACTATGTTAGCCATTTCTATTTTTCCTCCAATATCAGTTCCTCTATTCTCATCTCCCCTAATAGTTACTGCATCACAAATATTGCTCGGTACTCGTTTGGCAATACCACTAATTTCCAAACTTGCTACTGCTTAAGTACTTGTTAAATACGTTAAATACACAATGGGCGATCACTATTTATTGATATTTGTTATATTGGTAGACAGCAATTCAGTTAAGCAAATTGTTTTATTTTCAAAACATACTACACAAAAAATTAAGTAACATGACACTAGATAATCCATACAAAAGAATAGCTCGACCTTTTGATCACCCACGTGGTCCTTGGATGATCGGTTCTATCCATCGATCATATCTTTTGAATTCTGATTTTGCTGTAAATCGGACAAGTGCAATACGAGCCTATCATACGATAGAGAAAGATTTGCGTCAGGTCTTCGACTTCATTGAACCCGATAATCGAAATCTGACTACATTTTCGACTAGACTATATGAAATCTTTCTTCGCGCATCCACCGAGTTTGAGAGCAATTGCAAATTAATTCTCTCCGAGAATGTATATTCTTGTCCTTCTCATAAGCGCAATTTAGATATTACAGACTACAAAAGAATCAATGAAGCTACTCATTTGTCAGAATACCAGATAGCATTGACTATTTGGGCTGATGTACCACTATTGTTAAACCCACTCTCGCCGTGGTCAACAGATGGAAGTTTGGATTGGTATCAGAAATACAACACAGTAAAACATAACCGATCTAGTGAATTTCATCTTGCAAACTTAAAAAACACGATTGATGCTGTTGCAGCACTTTTTATAATTTTGTTTGCTCAATTCAACGTTCTTGCATTTAGCTCACACGAATTAGTGGAACATCTTAATGATGTGGACGGATGGCTTACACATCACAATTCAATTTTCTGGGTTAAAGTTCCTATAAATTGGAGTGAAGATCAATGCTATTCTTCAGAGCCAACGTCAATGAATGAAACCTTTAACCAATTTAATTTTAATCCGCCAAGTCAAGTATAAGTATGAAATGGGTGATCGCTGTTTGATTGAGATTGGGGCGATCGCTGTTTGGTGTTGTTGGTTTGTTGAGGGGCGATCGCTTGTGTGGTGGAAGCGTGGATATTTTAGGCGATCCCTTTTTGATGAGATTAGGGGCGATCGATGTTTTGCTGCTGTTGGTTTGTTGAGGGGCGATCGCTTGTGTGGTGAAAGTAGGAATGATTGAGACGATCGCTTTTTGATTGAGATTAGGGGCGATCGCTGTTTGGTGTTGTTGGTTTGTTGCGGGGCGATCGCTTGTGTAGTGAAAGTATGGATATTTGAGGCGATCGCTTTTTGATTGTGATTTGGGGCGATCGCTGTTTGTTGTTGTTGGTTGATTGAGGGGCGATCGCTTTTTGATTGGGATTAGGGGTGATCGCTGTTCGATGTTGTTGGTTTGTTGAGGGGCGATCGCTTGTGTGGTGAAAGTAGGGATATTTGAGGCGATCGCTTTTTGATGAGATTAGGGGCGATCGATGTTTGATGTTGTTGGTTTATTGAGGGGCGATCGCTTGTTCGTGAAAGTATGGATATTTGAGGCGATCGCTTTTTGATGAGATTAGGGGCGATCGCTGTTTGGTGTTGTTGGTTTGTTGAGGGGGCGATCGCTTATGTGGTGAAAGTGTTGATGTTTTAGGCGATCGCTTTGTGATTGAGATTAGGGGCGATCGCTGTTTGATGTTGTTGGTTTGTTGAGGGGCGATCGCTTGTGGGGTGAGAGTGTAGATATTTTAGGCGATCGCTTTTTAATTGAGATTAGGGGCGATCGCTGTTTGATGTTGTTGGTTTGTTGGGGGCGATCGCTTGTTTAGTGAAAGTAGGGATTTGAGGCGATCGCTTTTTGGTTGAGATTAGGGGCGATCAGTGTTTGATGTTGTTGGTTTGTTGAGGGGGCGATCGCTTGTGTGGTGAAAGTGTGGATATTTTAGGCGATCGCCGTTCTCACCGCGTCATCACCGATCTCCCTTCCCTCCGCTAAGAATCAAGTAAGGCGATCGCGAAACAAGCTGTTATAAATTGTGACAATCTGTAATAAAAAATGATCCAACGACATAGTATAAACAAATAGGTTAGAAATTTAGCTCACGAGTAACAATGAATACAAAAAATTCATTTAGCTTGCATTAAACAATCTGACTCTTTAAAACAAAGATTTTTCTAAATTCTCTGACTCAAAACATCAGATATTATTTAGAGCGGTCAACTATCCATCGAACCCTAAACAGTTCGAGGATGACTTAAAATACAAAAGATAATTACAAAAACTGGAGATAACAGTATTATGTTGGACGCATTTGCAAAGGTAGTATCCCAAGCTGATTCTAGAGGCGCATACATCAGTGCTTCTCAAATTGATGCTCTTAGCGCCATGGTTGCCGATGGCAACAAGCGTTTGGATGCTGTAAACCGCATCACCAGCAACTCTTCTTCAATCGTTGCTGACGCTGCTCGTTCTTTGTTTGCTGAACAGCCTGCTTTGATCGCTCCTGGTGGAAATGCATACACCAGCCGTCGTATGGCTGCTTGCCTTCGCGACATGGAAATCGTATTGCGCTATGTCACCTATGCTATCTACTCTGGCGATGCAAGCATCTTGGAAGATCGCTGCCTCAATGGTTTGAGAGAAACATACTTGGCTCTTGGTACTCCTGGTGCTTCCGTTGCTGTTGGTATCGGCAAAATGAAGGATGCTGCAATCGCGATCGCTAACGATGTTAACGGCGTTACCCGTGGTGATTGTTCCGCTCTAATGAGTGAAATTGGTAGCTACTTCGATAAGGCTGCTGCTGCTGTTTCCTAGTTTGGTTTTGTCCAATCTACAGTCAAGCACTTCTTCGCAATTCTATCAATGCGACACATTAATTGGTCTTTTGACCTTATTTTACTTAAAAAAACTATTTTGGAGAATATCTCACAATGAAAACCCCTTTAACCGAAGCAGTATCCGCCGCCGATTCTCAAGGTCGTTTCCTTAGCTCTACTGAAACCCAAGTTGCTTTTGGTCGTTTCCGTCAAGCGACTGCTGGTCTAGCTGCTGCTAAGGCTTTGAGCGAAAAAGCTGATTCTTTGGCTTCTGGCGCTGCTAACGCTGTTTACAGCAAGTTCCCATACACCACTTCGATGTCTGGTCCTAACTACGCTTCCACACAAACTGGTAAAGACAAGTGTGTACGCGACATCGGCTACTACGTTCGTATGGTTACATACTGCTGCGTAGTTGGTGGCACAGGTCCTATGGATGATTATTTGGTTGCTGGTATCGCTGAAATCAACCGCACCTTTGATCTTTCTCCTAGCTGGTATGTTGAAGCTTTGAAGTATGTTAAAGCTAATCATGGTTTGTCTGGAGACTCTGCTGTTGAAGCTAACTCCTACATTGACTATGCAATCAATGCACTTAGCTAATTTCCGCTAAAACGCAAAAAGCACTCCATTGGAGTGCTTTTTGCGTTTTAATATTAAACATTTTTGATTCAATTACATTTTAAAAGCGATTTTAGGCAAATATTTATGCCGATTTCATTATTAGAGTATTCTCCAGTTTCCCAAAATCAACGAGTTGATGGATTTGAAGTTCCCAACGATGATATTCCTCGGATTTATACAATCGACAACAAACTTTCTAACTCTGATTGGGATACATTGATCTTTGCCGCCTACAGACAGATCTACAACGAACAGCAAATGCTGGATAGTCATCGTCAACTATCTTTAGAATCTCAGTTACGTGCTGGTCAGATTACAGTCAGAGATTTTATTCGAGGTTTGATATTATCCGACTCCTTCAGAAGGCTTATCTTCGATAGCAATAATAATTATCGTTTTGTCGAGATCTGCATTCAACGGTTGCTGGGACGTAATGTATATGGCGATCGCGAAAAGATTGCATGGTCAATTTTAGTTGCGACTAAAGGTATCCAAGGCTTTGTTGATGAATTGCTTAACAGCGAAGAATATCTAACTTGTTTTGGCGACAGCACTGTGCCATATCAGCGTCGGCGTTCTCTGTCCCATCAAATTCAAGGCGAAGTCACTTTTGCTCATACAGCACGTTATGGTGCAGACTATCGTGATCGCTTGCCCAAACAAGTCTTTACTGGCAATAAAGGCGCAGCGCGGTTAGATTACCTTCGCTGGGAATGGCAGAAAAATCCACCTGCAATCATTGGAAAAATCGGTGCTGGTATTGTCATTACTGGTGTTGGCGTTATTGGTTTGCTAATATTTGGTGTCTTTTTGGGACTGTAATCTTTTTTGTCGTGCGGCTTCACCGCGCCACAAGAAAAATTGAACCTTTTGCGATGAATATAGTAATCCGAAAAGATTTGTGATAGTTGCACCCGCAGGGGGCGGCTCTCACAAATCCTAAATAGCTACAAATCATTTCGGATTGCTATAGCGGTACACTTAATATAGAAAATATTTGAAATTATGAGTGATGAATCTGCCCTTCCCGCCGATGACCTATTAACGATCGAGCAGGCTCTCATCAATCTCCAATGTGATGATTTGGGATTGCGCGTATACGCGGCATGGTGGTTAGGTCGCTTTCGGGTGAATGTGCCAGAGGCAATTGATCTGTTGATTGTGGCTTTGGCAGATGAAGCCGATCGCACTGAAGCTGGAGGATATCCATTACGGCGCAATGCCGCAAGAGCATTAGGGAAATTTGGCGATCGCAGGGCAGTACCAGCATTAATCAAAGCATTGGAATGCGATGACCTATATGTACGCGAGGCGGCGGCGCAATCCTTGGAAATGTTAGGGGATAATTCCTGCGTTCCCTATTTACTGGAATTAATCAAAAATCCCAATCCCAACGCCAGTAAAGACACAGAACCAGAACACCCCTATGATGCGTTTCTAGAAGCTTTGGGAACATTAAGGGCAGTAGAAGCAATTCCCTATGTGTTGCCATTTTTAGATCATCCAATTCCCAAGGTGCAATATGCGGCGGCAAGAGCCATGTACCAACTGTCAGAACCAGAGGTTGCTGATCAATATGGCGATCGCTTAGTCGCGGCGTTATCCAATCAGGATTTGCAATTGCGGCGCACGGTTCTTTCGGATTTAGGGGCGATCGGTTATTTGGGTGCTGCCGATGCGATCGGTAAGACGATGGCAGAAAACAGCTTGAAACTCATTGCTCTGAAAGGATTATTAGAAAAACAAATTCCGTTAGCTATTCCACCAAACCTGACGGATGGTGCAGTTAGAGTTATGGAATTGATGGATAATTTACTGTAGAGTAAAGGAGCGCAAAGCGCCTTTTTAAATTACTTAAACCTATGACCGATCGCCTTTCTCAACTCATTCAGGCTGTAGAAGAAGCAGACTCTTCTAAGCTTTTGTACAAAGCAGTCCAAGACTTAGCGAATGCTCGATTAGAAGGCGGCATTCCTCTTTTGATTGAGGCTCTCAGCTACAATAATCCTGGGGCGGCGGTGGCGGCGGTAGATGGGTTGACCGCGATGGGAGGTGCGGCGGTTTCGCCTTTGTTAGAACTTTTGGATATGCATAACTACACAGCGAGAGCATGGGCGATCCGCGCTTTGGCAGGAATTGGCGATCCGCGAGGTTTGGTGACATTGCTGGGAGTAGCCACTGCCGATTTTGCCTTTAGTGTCCGCCGTGCCGCCGTTAAAGGATTGGGGATGATGAAATGGGATTGGTTTCCCGATGATGTCTGTGATATGGCTCAGGAAGAGGCTTTGGATGCTTTGTTGTTTGTCGCCCAACAGGATGAAGAATGGGTGGTGCGCTACGCGGCTGTGGTGGGTTTAGAGTCCTTAGCAATCACGATCGCTGATAAATATCCCACATGGCGATCGGAAATTCAGGTGCAATTTAACCTGATGGGATGCAATGATGAAGTTTTGGCAATTCGCGCTCGTGTTTGGCTGGCTCAGCAAAGATTACAAGACAAGTTACAGGAAAAATCACAAGAAAGCTTTGAACAAAATCATGGCGATAATCATCTCAATAATTTAGAGTGTCAGGCAGAAACATCTGAACATAAATCACCTTTGACACCCGATGATTGGCAAGATATTTTAGATAAACTCTATGAAATCAAGCGTCAAGAACGTCTCAGGGCGTAGAGATTTAATTAAGCGGTAAAATAGCAATATTGATTAGCTGAAAGTATTCTTATGCCTATCACATTACCTATTTCTAAACTATTTTGGCGATCACAAATGGTGATGATTTTATTTTTCTGAAGCCGATCGCTCAGCCAACACCTCTATACAGTGCTTCGTGATCGTATTCAATATTTTTCCCTACTGGCAGTCAAGATTTAGTCGAAGTATTTCGTGTTTTAAAAAAATTAAAAATCAAATAGGGTAAAATTTCACCATGTATGATGGGCGAAATATATGGACTTATTGAAAAGTTTTTGATTTAATGATCGATTAATAATGTCCTGATGAAAGCATTATGTTCCTATTCATCATTAACATACACAAGTGAAAAATAGATTTACCCCCCCCCGAAAGATTACCGAAAATCCCTCTGGCTATAAGTTTGCTTGCTACCGCTAGCTTTGCTACCCTTACCTCTGTTCCGCTTTCAGCCCAAGCCATATCATTCACCATTGGCAATCAAAGCTTCACTGGTAACTCTTCTGCGACCAACTATACAGGACATAGTTTTACCCCTAATGTAGGTGGGAGCGCGGCGGACGCTAATTTCAGTATAGTCTTAGCGAATAATCCTTCGCAGGTTTACTTGAACAACTTTACATTTACGGGATTTACTGGCACTGCTCCAGCAGTGTTAAACATCTATAGCGATGCTACTAGAAATATAACGAGCTTATTAACTTCCAGTAACAGCAATAGTGGATTTTCCTATACCTTTGATGGGCTGACTCCATTGACATTCGGTACTCAATACTATGCTTTTTATCCTACTGATGTAACTTTAACTACCAGATTCAGTAACGCAAATCCATACTCAGGTGGGTCTCCATATAGAGGTGGAGCTGCTGTTACCGCGGGTGACAGCACATTTACTGCCACTTTTAGCGATACTGATCCCACAGCCGTTCCCTTTGAGTTTGAGCCGACTGGTGCTGTCGTCATCCTTGGTGGGCTTTGGGGACTGAAGCGTTTAGTTCAGAAGAAACTTAAATCCTAATCCTCTCGTTTTTCTCTAAACCCTAACTCAATCAATGCTTTGCGAATTTTTGCTTTGGTTGGTTGAGTTATCGGCATAGCAAGATTTAATTCACGCGCTGTTTCTAACATTTGCCTGATCAGAATATCCAATAAATTATCATCCACATCTTCTGGAGCCTGTTCAATCCGTCCTTGATAGGCAAGGGTATAAAGCTCCAAATGGTGCTTGCCCATGATTTTGGCTAATTTTCTTAACGTCTCAGGAGTAGGACAAGTACCTTTAAAGCAAGCTCCCCTGAGTCGGGGTTGTGGTACACCAGTCAAGTCGGCAAGATGATTCATACTAATCTCTTGCTCTTCTATATATTGAAGAACATATAGCCCTAATGGTGAGCAATCTTCGGTTTTAAGTTGTAACCTTGGTGGCATTGTCAATAGCAAGAGAATTGATGTGGGAACTACGCCCAAGATCAATTCTATACTGAGAAAGGAATAAGCTACAGCGCTTTGCGCTCAAATCAAAACTAGAAAATTTTTCTTGCTGTAAATAATTCGTTGATGGAAAAGTAGGTTATAACAAGAAGTAAATA
>JBAXTW010000158.1:0-9176 GCA_037129985.1 Pseudanabaena sp. ELA645
AAACTAAATGATTACCAAAATGTTCTTCAGGATCATCACATATATAAGCCTCTTCCCGCTCCTTACGAATATATTCTGGTAGCGTTTCTAAATTTCCACTCGTAAGTAAGCAGTCTAATTTAGATTCGCGATCGCATTCCCGAATATCTTTTCGCATCCAAACCGCGATCGGAATAGCCGAAATCAAGATAGCCTTAAACAAACTCTTCTGCTCTAGTTCTGGAACAACACATGTTATTTTGATACCAATTTTATCCTTCAAATCCACAGCAAGTTTCTTCCAGTTGCAGTTGTTAATCGTACTGAAAGGTTTAAAGGAATCTAAAATAGGAACTGTCTTAAAATTACTCGTCGCTCGATCCCAGTTACTTCGCCATTGCGGCAGATAACGCGACAAATAGTTGTTTTCGAGGCGTTCGTATGAACGTACTAAAACCTTGAATTCTTTCCCTAGAGGATAAGATTCCAAAAAGTCAGCAATTTCTAATCGATCTAATTCAGTAGACAAAGCATCAATTGGTAAGAAAAACTCAATTGTAAGATCGTAATCTTTCCCCATCATATATTCGAGACTACGATCGAGCAATTCTGTTACAACTCCAGAAATATCACTTAACGAACAGACAATTCCTTTTTTCTCTTCGTTAATATCCAACGAACTAAACCTAGATGAGCCTTTCACCGAGTCATCAGGAATTAGCCACGCATTAACGCAAAACTTAAGATTAGGCTCTGGACGCAGTACAACTATCAGATAGGATCTCAGTCTTTTTTTGCTTGTAGTGTCAGCGCGATCGCTATTTGTTTTGCCATCTGGCGTACTAATAATTTTCTGCAACTCCGCACGAGTTGACTCCGACACAGTGCGATCGTTAGCAAGAATTTCAATAAACTTATGCAACACTCGCCTATCCGCTAGCTCAGAAATCTTATCAACAGCCTGAACAGGATGAAGGCTCGCATCGGTCGGCAAAGCACTTAGATATGCCGAAGCGATCGCAGCATCTAAATCAATCCCACCACCCAAAATTTTTGATACTTCTGCGGTTAAGTGGCTCTGTGATTTGGTACTAGAAGAGCCAGTAATTATATTGATCGTGATATTACGCTTATCAATATCACGCTGAGCAACGTCACCACCGCCTGTATTTGCCTCAGTGCGATCGCCAAATTGCTGGCTTACCGAGCCTTGAGGATTATTATTGTAACCTTGAGATTTTTGAGCCTCAATCCTGTCACCGCTCATAAGCTTTTTGGACTACCCATACTTCGCATATTGATTAAAATATTAACCCAAGAAAGGCTAAATCTTTACTAAAAAATCGTGACCTAGTTTCATCTCAGAGAACTAACTTTCCTAAGCGATCGCACAACACAGTTTTAATCTCAATCTGAATATCTGCATATTTCTGGACATAAGCCGTGGCGCGTTGTGTAATCTGCTCGGTGAGGTATTCAAAAATTAGGCGATCACACTGATGCTCAACCAATAATTTATGTACAGATTCCGCCGTAGGCGATCGCTCAATCTGTTGAATTATCTCTATAGGCAAATTTACATGGACAGCCGCCCGCACCAAAATATCGATCCGCGCATCAGCTAAGTGACTGGAAGTATTAAAAATTCCGCCTGCTAGTTTGAGTAACTTGCCATGATAGCCAATCAAGGTAATAGAATTTATGCCTAAAAGTGCAGCTTCCACTAACATCGCCCCAATCCAATTGGCGGTCTGTACTAATTGAGAAGTTGGAAAACCAAGATTTTGTGCGACCTGATAGCCATTTGCACCAATGTAAAAAACAATTTTATCGGAGGTTTTTGCTTTTGTTTGTAAATCAGCGCGAAATTCTTCTAGTTTATCTTCGACAGAAAGCGGTTTAGATATTGCCGAAGTTCCTAATAATGACAAACCTTCCAGAATCCCAAACGCAGCATTAGATGTGCGCTTAGCTAGCGATCGCCCTTCAGGTAAAATGAACCGAATTCGCGCAATTCTATTTGGTGGTAGCAAAGGTAAAAGATTTATCTCTCCTAAGTTTTTTGCTAATTGATAGATTGCGGGTTCTCCAGTTGCAGTTCTTCCTAAACCTTCTCCCGCTTCTAAAATCAATCTGGATTGAGGTTCTTCATGCGTGGAATTTTCCAATCTTACCCATGCCCAGACGGGAGTTCCTGCGGTGAGATCGAGATTGTCGCCTGGTTCACTAATGGCGATCGCCAGAGCCGTATTTTCATCAATGATAGCGCTCTGAGCGATCGCAATTTCACCCGTTCCCGATTCTAATAGATCAAGATTTACAGATTGTACTTGTTCTTTTTGGAGAGTTAAAATAGCGGCTTTAGCAGCAGCGATCGCAAAAACGGGTAGGGTATAACCAGATTTCATAAATTTTAAGCAACGCCGTAGTTGGTGTAGGGACCTTTGTATGGCGGATGTAAGCCTAAAATGATTTCTGATGCGGGGATGCCTTTTTGGGTTAACTCTTGACCAATATCGGCTTCGGTCATGTTTTGCTGAATCCAGATTTTGCCATCTTTGATGTCTAAATGTATATAACAGACATAAATACGGTTGAATCCTTGCCACCCTAGTTCGAGAACTTGGTAATGATCGTGTTCTGTATCAAAAACAAGCTGACATTCTATGTCTGGTTCGTTGTTATTACTATGAGAGATTAAAACTTCACGAATAACTTGGCGATACTTGTCTAGTTTTTCCATATAACTATCTCCTCCGTGTTTGGAGCGTAAGCAAGGATTTCTTGCCATCTTTTTCTGCGGCAAATACCTTTTCGGCTCCAATATCGATTTCTAGTTTAACGCGATCAATGCGAATAGTTAGTGGATCGCTAGTTATTTTCCATCCTTCTTTGACGAGGGCTTGTTTGACTGTTTTATGGAAGATATCTTTAACTGACATAAACTATTCTACCTTTCTTCTCCAACTACATCATCGCTGAGAACGTCAATTTCGTAACATTAATTCTCGGCAACCGATGTTTAAATCCGCAGAGAATTTCCCAAGAAATCGTGCCTAACAAATTTGCCCAATCATCGGCGGTATTTTCAGAATCACCGCCCAAAAATGTCACTTCGTCTCCCAAATTTACATTGGGAACATGGGTGACATCGATCGCACATTGATCCATTGTAATTGTGCCGATTTGAGCTACTTTTTGACCATTCACTGCCACATGAATCCGATTAGATAAGCCGCGTGGAATACCATCAGCGTAACCGATCGCAACTGTGGCGATTTTCATATCCTGTGGGGCGATAAACGATCGCCCATAGCTGACACTTGTGCCTGTGGTAATTTCTTTAACTTGAGTAATCTTCGCTTTAACGGTCAGGGCTGGACGCAAATCAACGAGATTTTTGAGGTGGGGCGCAGGATATAGCCCGTAGATGCCTAAACCAGTTCGCACAATGTCGTAATGAATTTGGCGATGGCATAACATCGCGGCGGTGTTGCAAATATGAATGCGTGGCGGATAAATACCTTCAGATTTCAGATCGGTGATGACTTGCTTAAATCGCTGCGATTGTAATTGCATAAACTCGCGATCGCAATCATCGGCGGTAGCAAAGTGCGAATACACACTCATGATCTCTAGATTTGGTAAATGCTGCACAAGCTTGATAAAGGCGATCGCCTCTTGCCAATTCACGCCGAGCCGAGACATCCCCGTATCAATTTTTAGATGCACAGAAATCTGCTCACCCATACTAGACAAGACTTCGTGATAGATCAGGGCTTGCTTAGAATTACAAATCGTAGGCTGGATGCGATATTCTGCAATCGCCTTAATTTCATCAACACCATTGGAAGCACCTAAAACCACAATCGGCGCAGTGATACCCGCCCGTCGCAACTGAATACCTTCAGGAATTGTTGCCACGCCTAGCCATGCGGCTCCAGAGGCGATCGCGACTTGACTGACATCGATCGCCCCATGTCCGTAGGCATCAGCTTTGACGATAGCCATTAACTCGGTGGGTGATGTCAATAGAGATCTCAACTGATGGACATTATGCTTAATTGCCGATAAGTCGATTTCGACCCACGCACGGTGGTTCTGCTTGAGCATTACAGCGCACTCCTGATGCGAAAGGTGTTGAGATTTTAGTTTGTGATAAAAAGTATCTCGGCATAATAAAACCAAGAACCCAAATAAGCGGATTCGCCCGCGAAGCGGGCGAATCCGCTTATTTGGGCTTTATATTTAATGTGGCTCGGCAAAAAGACGCTTGCTATTAAACCAAGTTGCATAACATACTCAAATTAGCTTTTCTCCAAACCAGCTTTACAATAAGACTAGAGAATGAGACTAACGACCAGTATTTTTACTTAGCTCAATTATCTACATTTATGCAACTAATGCAACTTATGAATAGTATCTGGCAGCGATCGCGCAAATATTTTTTGGTAATTCTTTTTTGTGCAACCTTTGCCGTAACTGTACTGCTACCAAATATTTTATCAAGCGTCAGCCCTGAATTTTTAGTAAACGATCAGGCGATCGCGCAAACTTCACCTAATCAAAAGAATCAAAATCAAACCCAAAACCAAAAAAGTCCATCTAATAAACCAAAGCAAATAGAGCAGCCAAATGCGCTAAATATTCGTGTAATTCCCAAAATCCAGCAAGAATTAATAATTCCACCAACCCAACCAATTATAGAAATTCCCAAACCAGTTGTCAGACGCGAAGAAATTCGCGGTGTATGGCTGACCAACAATGATTTTACGATGTTTAGCGATCGCAAACAGCTTGGGCAAGCTCTACAAAAGCTGAAGCAACTCAACTTCAACACGATCTATCCCGTGGTTTGGAATTCGGGCTATGTGATGTTTCCGAGCGAAGTCGCTAAAAATGCCGAGATTCAGCCTTTTGTCTATCGCGGCGATAAAGGACAGGATATTGTCGCGGATATCATCGCCCAAGCCCATGAAAATAATTTATTGGTAATGCCTTGGTTTGAGTTTGGTTTCATGGCTCCACCTACCTCAGAGTTAGCGATCGCCCATCCTAATTGGCTCACTCAAGAGCGCGATGGCGGACTAATCTCAACTACCGCCGCAGGCGAAGTGGTTTGGCTAAATCCTTTCCATCCTGAAGTCCAGAAATTTATCAGCGAATTAGTATTGGAGGCAGTTTCTAATTACGATCTTGATGGCATCCAGTTTGATGATCACACTAGTCTCCCGAAAACTTTTGGATACGATCGCTACACCCTTGATCTTTATCGGAAAGAAACCAAGAAACAAGCACCCGCAGATGTTAATGATCCTGATTGGGTAAAATGGCGAGCGAATAAAATTTCGGCTTTTATGGTCAAACTGAATAAAGCGGTAAAACAAAAAAAACCTAATGTGATTTTCTCGGTATCTCCTAATTACTACGATTTTGCTTATAAGCAACAACTCCAAGACTGGTTAGGCTGGGTACGACAAAATATAGTCGATGAATTAATCGTGCAGGTTTATCGCCCTGATCTTGATGACTTTACCTCTCAAATCAGTCGTCCTGAAATTATCGAAGTTCAGAATAAAATTTCCACAGGTATTGGTATTTTGTCGGGGCTTCGCAATAGTAATATTCCTATGTCTAGGGTCTATGCACAGGTGATTAATGCTCAAGAGCGTGGTTTAGGAATTTCGTTCTTTTATTACAAAAGTCTCTGGGGCTATGGACCTGAATCAGTCAGCGATCGGCAAAAGGAGATTCAATATCTATTTCGCAGTCCTGCGCCAAGATTTGCGAACAGGAATTAAGAATCTAATCATCATCTTAAATTACAGATTTCCTGACTCTAAATTTATTTTTGTCTACAATTACAGTCGCACCAACTATCTCTAGCATATCTACGCTATCGATAAATTTCTCTAATACTTGCCGAATTTCTATTGCGGTTGCTTCAAATGGCAATCGTAAGACGACTAAACCACTATGCGTATTTGGTGGGTAAGTTTTTATATTTGCCCATCCAAGATCTCGACTGACAATGATTCGCTGCTCTTTTTGAGCAAATACAAATAGTTCAGGATCTTTTGTTCCGCTTAATCCAGAGGTTTTTACATGAATAGTGTCATAACCTTTGCCATTGAGTAATTTTTCTAAACTCAAAGGACAATCTTCATCAATTAAAAAACGAAATTTCAACTGACTTTCTCCATTGGATAAATTGTCTCATAATTTAGAAGTTCGGCGAAGTAGGCTAAGGATACAAGGATTTGCTGTTGGGTAACTGCATATTCTTGGATAACTTCTTCGTAGCTCATGCCTCCAGCAAGGGAGCCAATAATAATGGCGACAGGAATGCGTGTGCCTTTCAGTACTGGTTTGCCATGTTGAATTTCTGTGTCGATAGTAATGGCACTCAAGGTGTTTGTTCTCATCAGTTAGCTCCTTTTAACTTTGTTTCATTTTAAATACTTGTCGCAATCAGGCTTGCCAAATACTGAGAATGGCGGCGGCGATTTTTTTGACGGGATCGATGAGGCTGGTTGCTTTGCTAATTACGCCTGTGAAGGCATCTAGCAAAATTGGGAGTATTCCTTTCTTTTGTGATGGGTCTTTGGCGGACAATTCACCGATTTGGTTGAGATATTCCAGAGCTTTTTGCTTTTCGGGTTCACCTAGTTCTGAGGAACTTTCGACTGCTTTTTGGAGTTGTTCGAGGAGTTCGGATAGTTGTGGGGCTTCGGGTTGGTTGGTTTCGCGGAGTTGTTGGATGGTGTTGGTGACAGTGCCGCTAATGTTGCGTCCTGCTACGCCTTGTTGATCTTTACCGCTAACGCCTAAGGTATCTCTGCCAGTAAAGAAAACATCGCCGCCTGATTGAATTGATTTGTCTGTCATATTGATAGTAGAGTTGCTTGCGTAAATTAATTTTTGTTTTCCAAGTTGACTAGCTTGATAATAAATCAAATTTTGTAGATCTTTTGAAGTTGGTCGTTCTTCAAGTCTTGCTACTGCTACGGCTAGTTGTTTTTCGAGTTCAAATCTTTCTTTTTTGTTTTCTAAATCGAGGCGATCGAGTTTTTGTTGAAGTTCCCATACCTTGTTACGTGAAGCTTCTAATTGCTGGTGCATTGACTCATAGTCTTGGGCGAATTGGGCGTGCATTTCACCTTTTGGCGCATCTGGAACCGTATTAAAACGAACTATTCTATCGCCATCACCGAAATCTTCCACTGATTTGAGCGAAATTCTCATCTCATGGTAATTGACCATCAAGTTATTGAGTGCAAAGTCAAAGGCTTGAGGATCAATGCCATTGCGGAAGAAGAAATCTAGGCTTTTTGTAGATTGAGTAACTAGCTTTGCAAAATCTCCTTGTTCTAGGGAACCACTTGCTGGTTTACGTTCACTTTTTGCAAGATCCAAGAAAATATGACTACAGATAACATTTGTAAAAATTGTTTCGGGTGTAATCGCCCAGTTTTCGATACAAGCACCACTCAGATCTGCATTTGTAAAGTCGGTTTTAATAGCTTGGACATTACAAAGATTAGTATTTGTTAGGTAGGCTTGACTGAGATTACTTTGGCTGAGGTTTGCATCGGCTAGGTTTGCACCACTTAAATCTGCATTTGTAAAGTTGGTTTTAATAGCTTTGACATTGCAAAGATCGGTATTTGTGAGGTCGGCTTGACTGAGATTACTTTCGCTAAGGTTGGCAGTAGCTAGGTTTGCACCATAAAGATTTACTCCAATCAAGTTTAGTCCTGACAGATGAATTGAAGAAAAGTCTTCATTTGCTCCAATTCGAGAAACACATAGTTCTCGTATTAGTTGATTGTTAAGATAGCCTGAAAAATTACAGCGCATAAAGTGAGCGTGAGTCCAATCGGTTTGATGGAGTTTCGCATCTGTAAAATCACAGTTGTTTAAGATCGCTGCCATGAATTTTGATTTGGTCAGTGTTGCATCTTTAAAAGAAGTTCCTGTTGCGTTGCGAATTTCTTTTATTGCTTCCATCAAAGAAAAGTACGATAGCAAGAGAAAGAAAAGCGACACTAGAGAATATCCAATCCCTCCAAGGATATTCCCTTTAGCAAACTCCATAACCACAACCGCAACCGTAACCGCAACCACACCCGAAATCGCACCCGTAACCGCAACATCAACCGCACCCGCACCCGCACCCGCACCCGTACTCGCAACTATACGCGCAACCATAACCACAACCGAAAACGCACCCACAACCGCAAACCCATCCGCACCCGCAACCGAAAACGCACCCACAACCGAAAACGCACCCACAACCGAAAACGCAGCACCCGCACCCGCACCCGCAGCACCCGCGATAAATATCTGTTTGCTACTTAGTCCTGCTGTCACACCAGAAAAATCTGCACCTTCTAAATTTGCGTTACTAAAATCACATCCCCGTATATCAGCCTTCCGAAAATTTGCACCAGCAAGATCTTTGCGCCCCTTAAACGAGCGATCCCTTAAATTCTGATTAGAAAAATCTAGCGGCTGGGTCATATATTTAAAACATTTGTCCGAAATCAAAACAGCAACAAACATCTAAAATATTAAGCGCAAAACCCAAAATTAGCAAAGTTATATGCTTGCCATTACCTGATTCATCGATAGCGAAATACTAGGAAAAATATCAGAAGCAATGCAATTTTCTTCTCTATACACCCTCTCAATATAACTTCCATTTACCAAACTTAAAACCGAAAACGTTCCCACCAAAAAATCAATAATCCAATATTCAGGAATCCCAAACTGTGCATATTCCTTCCGCTTCTCGACAGTATCCACCGAGCGACAAGTTGGGCTGACAATCTCAATTACCAGCAAACATGGCTCATACAAAATATCTGGCTGATTTCCTAAGCTTTTTGATTGAGCAACGGTCATTACCAAGACATCAGGACGGCGAGTTGTTTTACCATTAAATATTTGAGTACTATTGACACGAACACAGTATGGATAATTAGAGTGATTTATTTGTGACTGCAAAAAGAATGCAAAAAACATCATCAAATCATTATGAAATACAGTTGCAGGACTCACTTCAACCAACTCTCCATCATTAAATTCATAACGGCGATCGCTACCATCTTCATAGGTTAAATATTCCTCAAATGTCATTTTTTTCTTGCTGTAAATAATTCGTTGATGGAAAAGTAGGGTATAACAAGAAGTAG
>JBAXTW010000159.1:0-9134 GCA_037129985.1 Pseudanabaena sp. ELA645
AAAAGAGTTAATACAACTGCTTCATAAGCATAGTTATATAATTAGAGATTGCGGAAGAGATTACTTCGCTATCGACAAGAAAGCTAACAAGGCGTTGCGATCGCCATCGCCGTAGGGTGCGTTACTTAAAGCACCTTTTATATTTAATGAATATGATACTTGTATAGACTATACGCAATTTGGCGATCGCCTATTCAGGCAAAAAGTCTTCATCAAGAACTTGTTCAGATGTAAAGGGACAAATCTCAGGAAAGGGCTTCGATTACAGTTGCTTGCATGACGGTAATACTCACAGCTTAGCTATGCTAATTTTAGCAAAAAATGAAGTAAAGGTCTGAAATGCTTAGCACTTGTTATTTCACTGATTGGTTGCTCTATCTGAGAAGTTATGTTATATAAACATTTGATAGGTCTTTATTCTGCTACCTGCAAAATAATCTATTACTGTATTGCTAAAATAATTAATGAGATTATAGTTTCTTACTACAAAATTTCTTGATTTTTGGGGGATTATAAACGACACTATTTAGCCTTGTTGGTAACTAGTGAAATTTAATATTAAATATTTGATCGCAAAAAAGCTTATCATTGTTGGGATTTCACATCCCTTGAGTTTGAGGGCGTTGTGAAGTTACTAATTTCTAGGACTTTATCGAAATGTCTCATAGCTGACGTTAAGAGGAACGCAAATGATGTGTCTTTTACTAGTAGAGAAGGAGTGCAAGTAAGGGGGGCTTGCCCTTACCCCAACATTCAAAGTTTATTGTAGGGGCTGTTCTCCCTGTCAGTAGACGACCTATGCCATTAAAAGCATTATTTCAATGTAACGTCACTGATTCTTCGCAAAAATAGGGTGACTCGATCAAGAAGCCTTTCATTTTGGGCTTATGAGAGATTTATAGATTTAATGTGGGTAAACTATTTCTAATAATACTCAAATTCACCATCCAAAATTCACTATCCCAATTCTATATGAACAGTCCATTGCTCGCTGATAAAATTTCTTGCAGGAGAAGCCTAAGATGCGTCTCAATTGCATTTCTGGTTCAAGGAATACTATTTGCTTCAGTAGCGGTCAGTCGGGTATGGGCTAGCACTACAACACCTGAACAAAAAGAAAAAAATGTCTTAGTTATTCACTCATATCACCCTGAGTTGTCTTGGACTGAGAAGTCAAAGGCAGGGATTGATCAAGGATTTTTAAAAAGTAATTACAAAGTTAATGTTTATCATGAATTTTTAGATGCTAAACGGTTCCCACGCCTAATCTATCAGAGGCTGTTTCTAGATTATCTGCGTACCAAATATAGGGACACTTCTTTTCAGCTTTTAATGGTTGCTGACGATCCTGCGATGCAATTGATTCTCAAAACCCATGAAGAGTACTTTCGAGAACTCCCAGTTGTTTTTCTAGGCGTGAACAATGTTCAAGAAGAACTTCTGAACATCCCTTGGTTAACGGGCGTTTTTGAAACTCATAGCATTTTTGAAACTATTGTAGAAGCTAAACGTCAAACGGGATCTGACAATTTGATTGTCATTGCTGACTCTACTGAAACTGGACTGGTTAGAACTAAAAAATTGCAAGAATTAAAGGGAATGCAAGGTGCACCCCAAAATGTTGTGATATTTACCGACGTAGTTGATGGGCAAGTTTCAAAAATTTTGGGAGGCTATCCAAACAATTGGCCGATTTACATATCAGGGCAACTACGAGAAGGGACGACCAATGGTCCATTACTCAGTTTTGAGAAAGTTGCTAAGGCATTGAACGCGCAAGTTTCCAATCCTGTTTACACAGATACGAGAATGTATCTTGGTAATGGTGCGGTTGGCGGCAAAATATTAGATGGTAGTTATCACGCAAGTTTGGCTGTTCAGCTTGCGGAAAAGGTTTTAGCTGGTACACCTGTTGATGACATTGAACCGATCACCAAATCTGACAATCAGTGGATGTTTGATGCTCGCCAGTTGAAAAAAGCGGGGCTTGATCTCAACAATCTTCCACAGGGAAGCATTGTTTTGAATTTGGAACCATCGTTTTATGAGCAATATCGTGAGCTAGTTTGGTTGGTTACAGTAATATTTGTTTCGGGTGGTATCACCATAGTCTTGCTGGGAAGAGCTATTCGGAAACAGAAAAAAGCAGAGCAAGAACTGCGAGAAAATGAACGACATCTTGAAAAGCGAGTGAGTGAAAGGACTACTGAGCTAGCAAAAGCTAAAATTCTGGCAGATGATGCAAACAAAGCGAAAAGCGAGTTCTTAGCAAACATGAGCCATGAGCTGAGGACTCCTCTGAACGGGATTCTTGGTTATGCACAGATTTTAAACCGAGGGCGAACCCTTTCTGAGAAAGAGCAGTATGGCATCAACGTCATTCACCAATGTGGTTCCCATCTACTTACCTTGATTAACGATATTTTGGATCTATCTAAAATTGAGGCACGCAAACTAGAGCTAAACCCCAAAGCTTTTCACTTAGGCTCTTTTCTGCAAAGTGTGGTAGAAATCTGCCACATTCGGGCTGATCAAAAGGGAATCGAATTCATTGATCAATTTGAACAACACATACCCATAGGTATCTTTGCGGATGAAAAGCGCCTGCGGCAGGTGTTGATTAACCTGATTGGGAATGCCCTTAAATTTACCGATCGCGGGACAGTCACTTTCAGTGTTGAATTACTGGAATCCTCTCGTCTAGGGGCAGCTCGCATCCATTTTAAAGTGGCAGATACTGGGGTAGGAATTGCCCCTCAAGATCTCGACAAACTGTTTCAGGCGTTTGAACAAGTGGGCGATCGCAAACGCCAAGCCGAAGGTACAGGGCTGGGATTGACAATCAGCCAGCAGATTGTGCGCTTGATGGGTGGGAACATTCAGGTCAAGAGCCAACTTGGTGTGGGAAGTGAATTCTCCTTTGAGGTGGAAATAGCGATCGCCAACGACTGGGTCAAGCAAAATGCGACCTATGGCGCAAAAAGCATCACAGGTTACATCGGAGAACCTCGACATATTCTAGTTGTGGATGATCGCTGGGAAAATCGTGCTGTTCTGCTCAACCTACTCGAACCCCTCGGCTTTGTAATTACCGAAGCAGAACATGGACAAGCAGGCTTAGAGAAGATATGGCAAAATCGTCCTGATTTAGTGATTGCCGACCTAGTGATGCCTGTGATGGATGGCTTCTCGATGCTGCGACAGTTACGGGCTGATACTAGGTATCAAGATCTCACAGTCCTTGTCTCTTCGGCTTCCGTAGCTCAATTGGATCAGCAAATGAGTTTAGATGCTGGGGGCAATGATTTCTTACCTAAGCCAGTGCAAGTCGATGATCTATTCAGTTTGCTAGAAAAGCATCTCAAACTTACTTGGAAGGATGAAAATATTTCAGTAGAATCCTCGACTCAGACACAGCCAACAGAGATAGTTTCCCCACCCCAAAAGGATCTTCAGACCTTGTTTGAATTGGCGCAAGAAGGACGTTTGAAAAAGCTGATCGAAATTGCTACACAAATCGGACAGCAGAATGACTGCTACCTGCCATTTGTTAAGAAAGTGACAGAGCTTGCCAAACAATTTAAAAGCGAGCAAATTGAACAATTGCTTCAGCAATACCTCGTGTAATTCAAAAACACAAATTGTTTAATCTCTCGTTCTAAAATCTAAAACTTGATTCTTTCTATGTTTACCATCACCTCCATCCCTACGCCTCCGACAGCCATTATCAATGGCTTAGTGTTGATTGTTGATGATACGCCAACTAATCTGGAAGTACTCTCTGAAGCGCTGAGCGATGCGGGCTTTGATGTCGCGATCGCCACAAGCTGTGATCGCGCTCTTCAGCAAATTGAGCGCTGTCTACCCGACCTGATTTTGCTGGATGTGATGATGCCGGGTATCGATGGGTTTGAGACTTGCCGCCGTCTCAAAGCCAATCCTCGCACCTGCCAGATTCCGATTATTTTCATGACTGCGCTCTCCGATACCGATAGCAAAGTGCAAGCATTGGATCTCGGTGCTGTTGACTACATTGCTAAACCTTTCTATGAAAGAGAAGTGATTGCCCGCGTCAGAACCCATTTACAACTGTACCAGCTCTCCCAAAAACTAGCCGAGCAAGTTGCTCAAAAAGCGGCTGAATTGCAAGCTTCGCAACTGCAATTGATTCAGAGCGAGAAAATGTCTGCCCTCGGTAATTTGGTGGCTGGCGTTGCTCATGAAATCAACAATCCAATTGGCTGTGTGGTGGGCAATGTCAATGCGGTACAAGAGAATATTTATGATCTATTTAGCTTGATTGATTTGTATCGTCAGCAATTTCCTCAAGCTGGTGCTGAAATTGACGAGAAACTTGAAGAAATCGACTTAGAGTATCTGCGCAAAGACATGCCTAACCTGATTCGAGCCATGAAAGATGGCGGCGATCGCATTAAATCCATCAGCAAAAGTCTATGCACTTTTTCCCGCAGTGACAGTGTCTATAAACAACCTTTCAACCTCCATGATGGCATCGAGAGCACCATTCTGATTCTGCGCCATCGTCTCAAAGCCAACGAACATCGACCTGACATTGAAGTGATTCAAGATTTCGGTAATCTACCATTGGTAGACTGCTTCCCTGGACAGATCAACCAAGTGTTTATGAACATTTTGGCGAATGCGATCAATGTTTTTGATGAAATGGCTCTAAGTGTGTCTTTCGAGTACCTAAAAGCTCATCCTCAACAAATTAAGATTCGAACAATTACCGATGAAAAGCAAGTGCAGATTCAGATTAGTGACAATGGTAAAGGGATGACAGAAGAAGTTAGGTCAAGGATTTTTGATCATTTGTTTACAACCAAAGCAGTGGGCAAGGGGACGGGATTGGGATTGGCGATCGCTCGTCAGATTGTGGTAGAAAAACATGGCGGGAGCTTGGAAGTTCAGTCAGAGTTAGGGCAAGGTACTGAGTTTTGTATTCGACTGGCGATAGGTGTTATTTAAGCCGTTGTACTGCCTTTGCTATCGGTGAGACTGTAAGCATACGCTGTGAGATCGCTCACTTTTTTGGGTATCATAAAGCCCACATTCCGCTCGTAATGGAATGCTAAAATAATTAAGCAAAAGAAACAAAAAGGAGACAGAAATGAATAGAGATCATCATCTCCTCCCCTTGATGGACGGATAATATAATTCTTAGACAATATTTAACTCATGTTACGCAGAGCGAAGTCTACCCTCATCCCCCAGCCCCTTCTCCCAGAGCGGGAGAAGGGGAGTAAGAGTCGCTTTTGAATTTTTCTTGTCCCCCTCTCCCTTTTTGGGAGAGGGGCTAGGGGTGAGGGTCTTATAATCTTCTGCGTAAGGTGAGTATTTAAGTCAATTTAATTTTAAATATTTTTATGATAGAAAGTGTAATTGATTCCCCAGAGCTATCTCGCAACACACGCAAATTGTGGATGGCGGCGATTAAGTTTCCGATGTATAGTGTGGCGATCGTGCCGATCGCCACAGGTACGGCGTTGGCTTATCACGATCGCGGATTCATCAATTGGAGTATCTTCTTAACATTTTTGGTTTCCGCAGTTTTGATTTTAGTGTGGGAAAATCTCTGCAATGACGTATTTGATGCTGAAACAGGTATTGATGTTAACAAGGCACATTCGGTCGTTAATTTGACGGGGCGGAAAAATGTTGTTTTTGCGATCGCCAATATTTGCTTATTTCTTGGCATTGGTGGTGTTTTCGCAATTTCTTGGCTACAGCAAGATTTCTTGGTGGTCACCGCGATCGCCCTCTGTTGTTTTCTGGGATATATCTATCAAGGGCCTCCCTTTCGGTTGGGTTATCAAGGCTGGGGCGAAGTTTTATGCTTTTTTGCTTTTGGTCCATTAGGAGTTTCCGCCGCCTATTACAGTCAAACTAAATCTTGGTCAGTTGGCTCGATCGCTGCGGCGATTATTGTAGGGATTATCACTAGCCTGATTTTATTCTGTTCACATTTCAATCAGGTTGCCGATGATCTTGCCGCAGGAAAGCGATCGCCTGTGGTGCGGTTAGGAACAAAGCGATCCGCCCAACTTTTGCCTTGGCTTTGTGGACTGATCTATGCGATCGTAATTGCGGCGATCGCGCTTAACTTTTTTCCGATTTGGACGGCTGTTGTATTAGTCAGTTTGCCGATCGCTTGGAAGTTATGTACTTTTATCGGTGACAATCACAACCAAGCTGATTTGTTGCTTAATTGTCGATTTATTGCGGTAGCTTTACATTTTGTGGTTGGTTCTTGTCTTGGTATCAGCGTAATTTTCTAGATAAGTACCTCGGCTTAATAAAAACCAGAACCGAAATAAGCTGATTAGCTCGCGAAGCGAGCTAATCAGCTTATTTGGATTTTATATTTAATTGCGCCGAGGTACTTAGAGCGCAGAGCAAAGTATCATGTTAAACTATGAAATGATTATGAAATGGTTAAACCGAATCTTAAAAAAGCCTAAAAATGATGTTTACAAAGCCTGAATTAGACTCTCAAGAGGTATCGCAACCAAAGACTCAATCAAAGGCTCAGAATTGGCAAGTATTTGCTACCACCTTTATTACCGTGTTTTTGGCTGAAATCGGTGACAAAACTCAGCTAACAACCTTGGTGATTGCCGCTCAATCTCATCAACCTTGGATTGTGTTTACAGGAGCAGCGATCGCTCTAATTTTAACGAGTTTATTGGGCGTAATCGCTGGTAAATGGCTAGCTAAGACCTTTTCACCAAGTTTGTTAAATACCCTAGCGGGTTTAAGTTTTCTCTTACTCTCAATTAGCCTCCTGTGGGAAGCGATCGCTAAATAAACTTTCATCGCAATTATGGATTGGGAATTATGGACTGGCAGTTATTATTTTTAAGCTTTAGTACGATATTTTTGTCAGAGTTAGGTGACAAAAGCCAGTTAGCAACTTTAAGTATCAGTGGAAGCTCGACTGCACCAAAATTTGTGTTTATCGGTTCCGCTCTCGCTTTGTTAACGGCAAGTGCGATCGGCGTATTTCTTGGCGATAGTATCTCAATATTTCTACCAACAAGAATACTTAAAGCGATCGCCGCCATTTTATTTGCAATTATGGCAATGCGATTACTTAGCCCTGATTTCGATGAATCATAATTAACTCAAAAAAAGTTTCTTACTAGCGCGTGGGGCGCGATCCGTTTGTCGGAAGATCTGGCGGACGACCTTCTCCAGATGGTTTGTCAGGAGCAGTCCCCTTTACTAAAACTATCTCAAAGATAAAATTGGTTTCTTCATCGGACTTTCGCCCTGCGTTAATCGATCCTGCAAAAGATGACCATAGGTTATGCCTTCAACAAAGTCCTGCACGAAAAACAGTCGAGCATTTTCCTCAAACAGCGCCCGAAATTGTGGGATTTGCGGATGCTGAATCTGATAAAGAGTTTCCGCTTCTCTCTGGAAAAGCTCCTTCGATTTCTCAAGAGCATAGGCATTCCCTTGAATGGGAATATATTCTTTGATCGCGCACTGCTCATTAAATCTCTGCTCGTCTAAAGCGAGGTAAGTACGTCCAAAACCACCCTGTCCAAGTATTTGAACGATACGAAAGCGGTTCTGAAGCAAAAAACCATTAGCCAGAGGTGGTTGCAGCATAGATTATTTGGGCTGAACGGTAGGTGGGGATAACGGAATTGGAGAAGGCAAAATTCGATAGAAAGCCCCGATCGCATAGGCTGTTAATCCTGCTAGGGCGATCGCCAATCCTATCCAAATTCTATTTTGCGTTTGTTGTTGCGCCTTATCACTTATTATTTGCTTTGCCTGAGTCTGACGTTGAGTTTGACGTTCTTTGGTGAGGCGATCGAGTTCATCAAGGCTATGCAAAATTGCGGCACAGTCCGATGGGCGATCGACGGGTCTATTCGCAATTAGCCGTTCCAAAACCTTGGCAAAATCATCGGAAATTTGTGGCGCAGATTCTCTCCAAAGATAAATATCTGTATGGGAATCATGCATATCAAGGGGATACTTACCTGTAATTAAATGCAAAAATGTCATTCCCAAAGAATAAAAATCAGATTGGGGAACAGAAAATCCCCGTTCTTGTTCGGGCGATGTATATCCTGCGGAAGAAATTTGGGTAACGCCGCCCAAGCCACCGATTTTCGCGAGGTAGGTATAGGTCGCTTCCCTTGCTGTACCAAAGTCAATCAGAGCCAGTTGCCCTGACGGTCGCAGCATAATATTTGAGGGCTTGATATCTCGATGGAAATAGCCGTTTTGATGGACTATTTGTAATACCCGCACGATCTGCCGTAACCAAGCGATCGCCATTTTTTCTGAGAGTGGCTTATGGGTGGTTATCCATTCGTATAAATTAAGTCCTTCTATCTTTTCCATCACGATGCCATGTAACATTTGGCGATCTGGCAGATCGTGATGGATATAAGCATCTATTTTTGGTAAACCTGAAGAATCAATTTTGCCTAATAAGTAGGCTTCCTGTTGAAATAAAGTGACGGTTTTAGTTTCGTTGTTAAACTCTGGCTTGAGGATTTTAAGCACTTTGGGATGTTGCTCGGCATCTACGCTTACGGTTCGCTGATTTTTGAAATAGGTCAAAACATTTGACGGGACAATAAGGATCTCAGGCTTTATGAACTTTTTTTACGAAGTTATTGATTTTCACCTTCTTGTATGCATTACAAATAAATTAAAGCAATAATGACCTTTATTAGTATTAATTATCAATAGTAATGCCAAAAAGTGCAAATTAATGAATGTCATTTGCATTAAGAAAATCAGCGAACGGTAAGTCTACGACCTCATAAATTGTCCCGAATCCACTTTTGTCGCTTAGCAAACGTTTTACCGCGTAGGTGCGATCGACGAGTAATTCACATCCACATTGTCCGCAAAACTCTACGGTATCTGGGTTTTGGCTATTGCAAGTGGGATTAAGGCAAAGTCGCATAATTAAAGCTTTTTGTGCGGCAAAAATATTTTACCATGTCACTTTTAATGTTTATCTATTTAATGTATAATCACCTATAGATTGTAGGTATATTAGGTTATGGCACGTAAAAAGTCTGAAGATCCCCTAGACCTTACGCCCACTGAGGAGATGGTGCTATATGCGGTGCGCGATC
>JBAXTW010000016.1:0-54008 GCA_037129985.1 Pseudanabaena sp. ELA645
ATTTTATACTGCTATTATGTATTGCTTGTTACCAGTTTGAATTTGGAATTGCTGCTCATTGAAGGGGCTATAAATAATTGAACTGAGATATTTGGCTAGTTTTTTGTTGGAATGCATAGCGATCACCTTAGCCTATCATTTTACCAAATAAATTATCCCCGAATCACAATAATAGATCTGCCATCAGGACTCTGAGCGATTTCTGTAGTGGTGCGATCGCTAATTGGTGGCAAACCCTCACGGCGATCAAAAATCACTAACCACCCTGTATCTAGATTCAATCCCGATAGATACTTATCCAATTGCTTTAAGCCTTCTAATAAAGGATCGCGTATACCTTCGCGCCATACTTTTAATTCCATTCCCAAAATTATTTTGCCATAGCGTAAACAAATATCCATCCTTCCCGAACCGATCGCATATTCTCTTTCTAACGTACCGCCACCATTAACCACGCGATGCAAGAACGCCATTAATACCAAATGAGGTGCAATCTCTGGATAGGGTGTGCTTTTAAACAAGGGTTCACCATGTTGTCGCCAAAAATCGAGAAATGTATCTAGTAAAACGTGAGGATTCAGGCTACCATCAGCATTTAACCAGCTAGGCTGAATCATCGGTAGACTATCCTGTGTCCCTTGAGATAACACTCTGGGAATTACTTCTTGATAAATAGGATTGGCAATTTTTAATCCTCCTTCCAAACTCCGCACCACTAAACCTAAATCCAACAAATAGCGGCGATCGTCATCGGGTGTATCACCTAACTCTAGTCCAGATAAAATTGGTTGAATTATCGCTTTGACTCTATTTTCCCTCAGCCGTTCCGCAAGACTATCCAAATGTGTATCTTGTCTCTTGATCAAAATTTCCTTGGCTTGATTAATTAAATCCACTGTAATCGGAATTGTAGGATCGGGAACAATATATTCAGTAATTTCTTTGGCGATCGCATTGACTAACCAAGGTTGTCCTTGAGTTAAATGGAATGCTAAATTAACGGCTTCTTCGGTAAATATTTGTCCTGTTGCCTCTGTGTGTTGAGCGTAGAGTCTTTTGACTTCCCCTAAATTAAAATTGCGTAAGGTAAAGGATTGCACTTTGACATTAAATGGACTAGAAGTATTTAGGCGATCGCTTCCCCCTGCGGCATATTTATAATCCCTCACATCGCGCATTCCCACTAGTCCCACCGATTGTGGAAAGCCTTTGGGGCGGCGGGGAAAACCATCGCGCAGTTGACGCAGTACGTTAATTAAACTTTGATTTTGGAGAGAATCAATTTCATCAATAAACAAGACTACGGGGCGGGGAGAATGCTCTACCCAAGTTTTTAAAAATGAACCAATTCTCTGGATTGCAGGTTCGTGAGTGGGCGGATTGAGTTCATTTGGCAACCAAAAATCGGCGGCATCTAACCATGCTGATAAAATGGCTTTTTCGGAAATTTCGGGTTGATCGGGAAAAGCGGAACCAACTTCAACGGATACCATCAGGGCGGTGTATTCACCACTGGCGGTTAGTTCTTGGGCGAGGGTGAGCATGGCGGTGGTTTTGCCCACTTGTCGCGGTGCATGGATCACAAAGTAGTTACGTTGATCTATCAGCGTTTTGATCTGGGGCATACGCTCTACGGATGAGAGCATATAGTGAATTTCGGGTTGGCAGGGTCCTGCGGTGTTGAAGTATTTTCTCATTGTTTTTTTGAGCATAAGGAATGGACTAACATTTAAACCAACTCTATGCTAAACCTAACAGCAATCCGAAAACCTGTCGTGCGATCGCCTTGATTTGCCGCATTTTGTCCTCGTTTTGCAGAGCGACAATAATGGGCAGGATCGCGCCATGAACCGCCGCGCACAACCCGACAACTGCGATCGCCACCCTGACTCCAAGCCGAACCATTCCTTGGCAATAGATCGTAATCATCATGCCAAACATCCTCACACCATTCCCCCACATTTCCATGCAGATCGTGCAACCCAAATCCATTAGCAGGAAATGTACCAACCTCAGTTGTGGTGTTACTAGCTGTCCCTTGAGGAACATAGAGATAGGGATTTGCGCCATTGTAATTAGCTAGAGCAGGGGTAATCGTTTCCCCAAAGCCGAAAGGAGTAAGCGTTCCCGCTCGACAGGCATATTCCCATTCCGATTCACTGGGTAATCGATAGGGCTTACCAGTACGTTCTCTTAATTTCTGGCAGAATTCCTGCACATCATGCCAAGATACATTTTCCACAGGGCGATCGCTATTACCGATAAATATAGCAGGATTATTATCCATCAGCACTTTCCATTGCCTTTGAGTAATCGGAAATCGCGACATAAAGAAGCCGTGGATATCGACTAGATGGCGCGGGGTTTCACTCGGATCATGTTCCGATTCATTCACAGGTGAACCGATTCGGAGCTTACCTGCGGGAATATAGACCATATCTATACCCACAGATTTACCTTGTACGTTCCCTAAAGTCTCTAGATAGAACTTCCCAATTTTGTATTTACTATTAATCTGCAATTGCACCTTCGCAAATTTACCAATTCCAATTCGATTGACGGTAATTGTGGCAGTCTCAAAGGAAAATTGGTTAAGCGGCAGGGCGATCGCTTGCCCTAGTGATGGATTGGAAGTAGCAATTGGTGTGATATTGGTTTTGGCGATCGCTCCTTGCGGAAAGGATTGACCAGATCTTTGTCCAGAGGTGCGGGCAAGTCTGGGTATGTAGGCTCGCGGTCTAGAAGTCGCCGTATTCTTGAGATCTTGCAACACCGCTTTAGCCGTCTGATAGCGCTGACTGGGAGCCAACAAAACCATGCGATCAAGAATCTCTCCTAGCTCATGACTAATAGGGCGATTAATTGAACTATTGCTTAAAAAATTCCGCCATAGCCATCTTCCATCCATATCCATCAGATCCGATGGTTCAACGTTAGTCAACAGATGGAGACAAGTTACTCCCAGACTGTAGAGATCGCTGGCAAAAATCGCCTTACCTCGCGCCTGTTCAGGGGCAACATAGGCAGCGCTGCCAATGCGTGTCCCAGTTTCCATCATCGCCGCCGCCGTCACAAACTTTGCTGCACCAAAATCAACTAAGACGTGACTACCAGCATTCACCGCCCCAGAAGTACTTGGAGATCGCCGCCGAATGATATTTTCGGGCTTAATATCGCGATGAATGACATGGCGATCGTGGATATATTCCAAAATTGATAATAAATCTCCCAAAAGCATTCTGATTTTCGCTTCACTAAAAGCCCCCTGTTCCTTTAGCTCCTTCAACAAATCCTGTCCGTCAATAAATTCTTGAATTAGGTATTGCCGACCATCGAGTTCCAAATTAGCAAATAAAGTGGGAATCTGAGGATGTTTACCCAAATCATCAAGGCGAATTGCTTCCTGTTGGAATAGCTCGGCAGCCTTCGCGGCACTACTGAGGTCAGCAGGAAAAAACTGCTTAATCACACAACTAGGCTGCGAAGGCAGGGCTTCGTCAATTCCAATAAAAGTTCTCCCAAAACCACCTTGTCCTAGTATTTGCATAGCTCGATAGCGATCGCCTATTTTTAACTTACCTCCGCATTGCTGACAAAAGTTTAATTTGGGTGATTGATCGGGATTTTGATAATTGCAATTAGGATTGAGACAGTGACTCATAAAACATAAAATAATTAATTCATGATTATCGCTATTGATCGGGAATTTTATCCATTTTGGCAAAACCAACTACTTGCATTTTACCTTCGGTAACTTCAAGTTTCAGAACTCGTGCGGTGATTCCTTTACTTTCTAATTGACGCAGATTTAACACCTTATTTAAGCCTTGAGTAAATGCTTTGGTAATTTTCTCTGGTACAGGCGTTCCCTCTAACTCAATAATTGGATTGAGAATTTGTAATCTTGTACCACCAATAGTTTGCAAATCAGCACTGATCGAGACATTCAGTTTAGTTGGTTTTGGCTTAATAGGTGTCGGCTGAGATTGCAGAGTAGCAGCTAAGCGAATGCGATCGCCTTCTAAGAAAGTCACCTCTGGATTGACCAAATCAAGAATTTCAGTATTCCTGCCCGAACCAGTAAGATCAATACTTAAACTTTTAAAAGAAGATTGAATGGTAGGCGATCGCAAAGCAGTATTGATATCATCTGCTCTTAGCACCACCCTCACCGCCGCTTGCAAAGGACGACGCAAAACAATTTTCCCTGACTGCAAAACCGCAGGGTCGATACTAATCGGATCAGTTTCAAGATCAATTTCGTCAATCCGCAGAAAATCTAAAACATACACCCCACGTCCTGCAACTCGAATGCGATCGACATTTCCCAAAAGAATTTGGTAATTAGGCGCATTATCAACCCGTACTTCGAGTACATCAGCCCGCACAATCTGACCGCGCAAAAAATCCGTAGCAATGCGATCGATCGCAATCCCTGGTGCGCCCGCTAAGCCTAAAACCGTTGTGAGTAACCCAGCAAATAATTCCATGACGCACAGATGATTGTCTCTGTCATCATATAACAAGTCAAAGCAAGTTTAATCCCCTAACACAATAAAAAACAGAACCCAAAGAAGCTGATTCGCTCGCGAAGCGAGCGAATCAGGTTTTATATTTAATTATGCCTACTTACTTTGGAGACAAAAACTATGCAAATTCGGTTGGCTATAGAAGCGGATTTATCAGCAATTGTTGATATTTATAATGCTGCTATTCCCACTCGTCTCGCCACTGCTGACCTCGAACCGATTACAGTCGAGAGTCGCCTTGCTTGGTTTCGCTCCCACGGCGATCGCTATCCCGTCTGGGTAATCACTAATAGCGATCAAAATCAGCAAATCATGGGCTGGCTAAGTCTACAAATGTTTTATGGTCGCCCCGCCTATCACAAAACCGCCGAAGTGAGCATTTATATTGCCCCAAATCATCAGGGCAAGGGACTAGGTAAAAAGTTACTAGATCAAGCGATCGCGAGTTGCCCTAAGCTAGATATCTCTAAGTTAGTGGGTTTTGTGTTTGCTCACAATACGGCTAGTTGTCGTTTATTTAAAAGTTTTGGCTTTGAAGAATGGGGATTTTTACCGCAAATTGCGGAACTAGATGGGCTAGAGCAGAGCTTAATCATTTTTGGCAAGAAACTAATCCATGAAACTTAGGACTTACGCACAAGAACCAAACCCAAGAACAAAACGTAGGGGTAATTCATGAATTGCCCCTAGGTTGGAATCAGTGTTTCAAGCCCATTTGTGTAAGTCGGAAAGTTAATCCATGAAATCCCTCACAAAATCTATTATGGAATCTCCAAAACATAACCAAACAATTAGAAGCATTGGGGAACAGGGATTACTGAAAATTTTTCGGCAATATTGTAGTGATGTGGTGGGAGATGACGCAGCGCCGATGGGGGCAACCTTGCCTGAGCATCAGATGGTCGTGACTACAGATATGTTGATTGACGGTGTGCATTTTAGCGATCGCACCACGAGTGCTGCTGATGTTGGTTGGCGAGCCGCCGCCGTGAATCTCTCGGATTTAGCCGCGATGGGCGCAAAACCTTGGGGATTGGTGATGTCGGTGGGATTACCGCCAGACACAGAAATTTCATGGATAGAAGGCGTATATCAGGGCTTTGCGGAATGTTTGCGAACCTATGGAACTGAACTGGTCGGTGGTGATACCGTGCGATCTCCGATCCGCACTTTTGCCGTAACCGCTTTTGGACAAGTCCCAAAAAATCAAATCATTCAAAGACATACAGCCAAAGTCGGTGATGCAATCGTAATCACAGGATTTCATGGACTCTCAAAAGCAGGTTTAGAGCTTTTATTTCAACCAGAACTAAAAGAGAAGTTATTGTGTCCTCTTAAAATTCGCGATCGCCTTCTCGCGGGTGAAGAATTAATCCAAGCCATCCATCAATGTCATCAGCGACCGCTTCCACGTTTTGATGCGATCGCTATTTTGCATAAAATTCTTAAACAGAATAATCACTTGGGTGAATTTCCCATCTCAGGAATGGATAGCAGTGATGGTTTAGCCGATGCGATCGCTCAAATTTGTCGCTGTAGTCGTGTTGGCGCAAAAATATATTGGCGATCTCTACCCATTCATAGGGCAGTCAGGACTTTGGCAGGTGATCGAGCCTTGGATTGGGTTTTATATGGTGGCGAAGACTTTGAACTGGTTTTATGTATGCCTTTTGACATAGCTGAGCAGTTTGTCTGGCAATTATCGAGTGCTGCGATTATCGGCAAGATTGTCGAGGGTAATCAAATCGATGGCATTACTGATAAATCAGAAGAGCGATCGGGTTTTCAACATTTCAGTTGAATCGTTTTGGTATTTATGCTTTTGGTAATTCTTCCTGCACCGCGTAATTCCTTGAAATACCACTGCGATACTTGATCTGATTCAGCGATCGCGCTAATAACACTCACCGCGATTCCATTATGTCCATGTTCTTTGCCTGAACTATGAATATATTCATTGTTGCCAATATAAATGCCGACATGAGTTGCTTTTACAGGTGTGCCAAAAAATATCAGATCGCCAATCTGCAAATCACCTAAATCTATTGGCTCAGCAAAAGCCTCCTGTTGATAAGCATCACGAGGAATCCAAATTCCGACCGAGGCAAAAGCAGCTTGCATTAAACCCGAACAATCATAATTCGGCGCAACCGTACCGCCCCAAAGATATTTATTCGGTGTTGCCATTGCTTCGCGAATGTATTTAATTACTTTAGGAAGGCGATCGCTGATTTCCATCGCAGTTAAAACAGGCGGGAAATTTGCATCGTAGTTTGCTTCATAACTTTGCCGATCGCTTAGTTCCAACTTATCTAAGTCTTGGCGATCGAGTAACCCTGCATATCCATCCTCAAGTAATTGAATCTCGAAATAATTCACTTGAGCATCTTGCTCAATAGCATTAATTTGCAAATATCGCCCTCTTGCCATTTGCGTTGCTAAGCGATCGAGTTTGGGCGAGTCATAAATATTAATATCAGCTAAACTACGGTAAATCATGATCTTTTCCTTTGAAAGAGTTGGCGAATGCGCCAACTCTTTCAAACTATTAGTACGAAGTGCGGGTTGCATTATCATACTTTGCTGCTAGTATGTGTGCATTAAATTTGCAAACTAAAAAAAGTGAGCTAGCAATAACCGTGACCTTGCAGCTTCCCCCCCTACCCGAAATTCATCATCCCAAGGTTCAGTCACTTTTTCAGAAAAGCGATCGCGAACTCGTTTCGCTATTTCAACTCCATCCTGAAGAGGGGCAGTTCTTTGCGGCAATCTTTTGTCGGTATGGACAGGTGCTATATACCCTGATCGGAACCGCCACGCGATCACCTGTACAGTCTGACTACTTATTCGTAAAAACTTGGGAATATATCTACCACGAAATGCGAGTACTAGATTTGCGGACGACAGCGCCCCATTTATCCTTGCAAAGTTGGCTAATCAATATTGCCGCGATGATGATTAACCGTGCTGAAGTTCCTCCTGTCGAAGATATTCAATATTCCCTCAAAGATACACCGCCCGTATTTTGGTGCTACCTTAATCAAGCCCTAAATCAAATGGCGGGTAACTTACGTCTGATACTATTGTTATCTCAAACTTTTCAGTGGAGTCATACGCGCATCGCCGCCTACTTACACGCTGAAGGCGAAAACATCTCAGCTAGTGATGTTAAGCAGCTTCTAGTTAGCGCCTATAACGCTTTAGAATCAGCCCTTCCTGAAGATATCCGAGACATTTACCTAGCTAAAACCCCCGTTACTGTCTGAGGTAAAGATTATGCAAACATTGAGTCCAACTATTTCGCCCACCATCACCAGAAAAGTTAACAATATTAACTCCAAAGTCGCTGACACAGAAGCTAACCTTTTGCCAGCGATCGCCCATTCTTCAGTCTTGCAAACAGCTTTGTCTGGGTTAGAGTCGAGTCTCAATGATGAGCTAGATCGCTATCGTCATTGGCAGGCTAATGGTCAAACCATCTCTTATTTAAATCCGTTTAGACCTCGCGTCATCTCTACGCAGTCAGTCTGGGCTTCTCCGAGTATATCCGAAGCACTACTGCCACCCCTCGAACCTCCCGTTGATAAGCGAGATCAGCGCACTGTTCAAACGGCTGTTCAAATGCCTGTGATGCCACCATTGGCGAACATATCTACAGAAATAACCGCCAATCAGGGGCTAGATAAATCTAACAATCCAGACAATTTCAGCAATCACAACACTGGCGCTGGTATTGACAATGCTTTTGCTAGCACTCAGACTCTATATACTGGAAATGTGTCGTCTGATAACTCTTCTGGTAATTTTTCGGCGGGGACAAAAATTTCAGAACCTGATGATGAGATTTTGCAGAATCTTGCCAATGACTATGCAAATCATTATCAAAACTCGATCAATGAAGAACCGCAAATTCCCATTCCTCACGCTCCTCTGGAAAGGAGTACCTTCCGCAGTTTGATGAATCCTGTGGGAATTATTTCACTTTTATTACTACTTTTCTCTAGTGCGGCGATCGGCTATCTTTTGGTTGATCCATCGGGTGTAATGAAACTTTTCAAATCAGATAATCGACCTAAATCATCACAAGCAGACCCTAAAAGTAATGACTTGGCTAAGAGTACTGATTTACAAAATCAGCAGCAGCAAAAAGTTGATGATTCTTCGCTATCTTTTGTGCCTTTTGTTGGTGATAAAAATCCAGCAAATCAAACCCTTGAAAAGTTAAGCAAAAATAGTAAAACTGTAAATCCTGCGATCGCCAAGAAAAACTCGCCGACAAATCCTTTGAGCAATCCGTCAAATTTGTTCAGCCCCAATAGTAATTCTTCATTACGCACAGTTCCATCAACTAATTTGTCTGACGTTGCCGTAAATCCTTTACCACCTGCTCTAGCGCCTTTGGGAAGTGGTTACACCACACCTGAAAGAAGTAATGAGGCTCCTGTGACCACATCTTACAGTAGCCGATCATCTGGTAGTTCTGGTTCTACATCGCGCTCAACAACAACTTCTAGATCAACTTACACTGAGCCTGCAAACACCTATACTACTCCCAGTAACTCGTCCAGTAATTCTTCTAGTAGTGACTATGTTGCACCTAGTAAGAATAATTCAGTAAAGTATGCGGCTCCTTTGTCGGCTTCGCCAGTAGTTACGCCTGAGAATGTTGCACCTACAAACAATGGCAGCTATCGTGTGGTTGTCGAAAATGGCTATGGAGCAACCGCTCAACAAGTTGAACGGGATGCTTATGTCCGTCCAAGTGATGGTCAAGTACAAGTTGGCTCCTATCGAGATCCTAATGCCGCTCAACAACGGATTGAACAGTTGCGTCGTCAAGGTATTCCCGCCAAAATTGAGTAACTAAAAAATAAGGATAGGCGGCGCTTCGCGCCGCCTATCCTTAAAGATATTGAGTAAAACCTATGCAATCCTTTACTTCTGTGCTTATTCCCATTTATCACGCGATCGCCTGTGGGTTATTGACTTCACTGACATGGATGGGATTGGTGTGGATGTCTAGTAATCGTCCGATCGCTTCGGGTAGAGGTTGGGTGCAGGGTGTAGGTCTTGTGGCGATCGCCA
Source organism: Pseudanabaena sp. ELA645 (assembly GCA_037129985.1). Taxonomy (GTDB): domain Bacteria; phylum Cyanobacteriota; class Cyanobacteriia; order Pseudanabaenales; family Pseudanabaenaceae; genus Pseudanabaena. Next base: position 9,615 of record JBAXTW010000016.1, read on the forward strand.
ATACATTACTTTGGATGATTCTGGCTAGCCTAAATCTACGGTTGATTCCTGTCTGGGCTGTGAGCTTTCTGCTCGTGAATGCAGCGATCGCCCATTTATTATTTCCGTTTTGCGATCAGATTAAAATTCCCAGCATTTGGTGCTTACTCATTCATCCTGTAGCGATCTCAATAATGGCAGTTTTGTTAGGTGGGACGGTGGGACTTTTGTAATAAAAAAGCCTGTAAAAAAAGCGTGCATTGCACGCTTTTTTTGTTATCTGATTGAAAAGTTTAAGAATATCAACATGATCCCAAAAGCTAACATCCCAACAGCAAACACTGAAAACACATTAGTAAACTGCTCTGAGAAATGCATCACTTCCGCCGCTATCACCTCTGGGGTTTTGTAGCGATCAGCCCACCAGAAATAACTTAGTGTAAATGCTAATCCTAGAAATAACATTACTAATAAAGTGAAACTAATCAAAGGGGTATACACCATATATCCTCCAAGTCATGTTAACAATTCTAAATATTTAATTACATTTAGACTTCTTCAGTCTACCCAACATCTAAGGAAATCAAGGTAGCGATCGCTACTACTCAAAACTAGCTCGATTTCCTTTGCCAATCTAGCTTTGCAGTTGAGCAATATTTAAAGATTTGTTGCAAAGAACAAAGATATTCCTGATTTTGTATTTTCTTGCAGTAATCTCGACTTAACCGCAACTGGAATCAAAATTATGCCTGATAATTGGATTGAAACTCTCAAATACGATCAAAAAGGTTTAATTCCTGCGATCGCTCAAGATTACCAAGATGGCACAATTTTAATGATGGCTTGGATGAATCGCCAAGCGCTAGAGTTAACGATAGAGACAGGGGAAGTACATTATTGGAGCCGATCACGTCAGGAGCTATGGCATAAGGGTGCAACCTCTGGACATATTCAAAAGCTGAAGAAAATATACTACGACTGCGATCGGGATGTGATCTTAGTCAAAATTGAGCAAGTCGGTGGTATTGCTTGTCATACAGGCGCGAGAAGTTGTTTCTTCACTGAAGTTCCTTTGAATTTACGCTCCACTGAGGAGCTTGCTAACGAGGTCTAACATGAAAATCCGACAACTCGAACTAAAGAATTTTCGATGTTTTGATCATAAGACCTTTGAGTTTTCCGATCAATTCAATGTCATCATCGGCGATAACGGTACTGGTAAATCTGCAATTCTTGATGCCTTAGCAATTGGTGTAGGAAGCTTTTTCTTGGGGATTGACAGCATCAACTCACGCAATATTTTTAAAGATGAAGTTCGACATATTGTAAATACAGAAAATGAAACACCAACATTAACTGCCGTTTTACCATGTGTTGTATCTTGTAAAGGCTATTTTGAGGATATCCAAGAACTATCATGGTCAAGAGAATTAAGGATTGATGGAGGGAAGACAACCCGTGAAGGAGCTAAAGAAATAACAAAATATGCGAGAGATTTACAAATTAAGAGTCAGATAAGAGATATACAACAAGCATCCTTTCGTAAGCAAGTAGATATACAACAAGCATCCTTTCGTAAGCAAGTTAAGAGTCAGATAAGAGATATACAACAAGCATCCTTTCGTAAGCAAGAAAAAGATAATCTCAGAGTTCTCTTACCTGTGATTTCCTACTATGGTACGAGTCGTCTTTGGAATCAACGTAGAGAAACAGTTGTTGAGACATTATCTCCAAATTCTAGATTTCGCGGATATGAGAATTGTCTTAGCAACTCGTATGAACTAAAGAAGCTAATCAGATGGTTTAAAACGCAAGAATTTGCATCTTTACAAAAACAAAAGACTATAGGTGTTCTATGCGCAGTCAAAGAAGCAATTAAAACTTGTATGGATGATTGGGAAGATGTAAGGTTTGATGTACATTTAGATGAGCTAGTCGCAACATCCAAAAATGGCAAAACTCTACCATTTCGGATGTTAAGTGATGGTGTGCGTAACATGATTGGTATGGTTGCTGATATTGCGTATCGTTCAGCAGTGCTAAATCCCGATTTAGAAGCTAATGCACCCAACGAAACTCAAGGAGTAGTTCTAATTGATGAAATTGATTTACATCTTCATCCTAATTGGCAACGTCGAGTTGTTGACGATTTAAAGCGTACATTTCCAAAAATCCAGTTTTTTGCAACTACTCATTCGCCTTTTATTATCCAATCCTTACATCCTAATGAACTCATAGATCTCGATCATAGAGATGGTGAATATTACAACAAAAGTATTGAGGATATTGCGGAAGATGTCATGGGGGTTGACTTACCTCAACAGAGCGAAAGATGGAAAAGCATGATGCAAGCTGCTGAAGAGTATTATCGAGTTTTAGAACAAGCAGACAATGCTTCAGAGGAAGAAGTGGATCGACTAAAGCATAGATTAGATGAACTATCTATGCCATATAGTGATGATCCTGCTTACCATGCTTTTCTCAAAATGGAACGTATTGCGAGGGGTTTATAAAAATGCGTCCCATTTTTCGAGGAAATCAACCTTTAGATCTGTCTGGCAAACCTAAAAGATTTAAAGATTATCACAATGCAAGGGGAGAACTTATTGATAGGATTGGCGAGTATTGTTCCTACTGTGAGACACGACTTGGCTCGTCTTTAGATATTGAACATATACTACCTCAAGCACTTTTTCCTGATGAAGAACAAAATTGGGAAAATTTCTGTTTGGCTTGTACTAACTGCAACTCAATCAAAAAATGGGCTATGGAAAAAAGATGGAATGATTCATGGTCACATCTTCATCAAGTATCAGCAAAAATAGCCGCTAGAAGTGAATTCTTCTGGATTGATCGAGATAATACTTTCCTTTGTGTAGAGTATACAAAAGGTGGGTTTATTCAAGTAAATACTTCTTTATCTACTGAAGAGAAACAGATAGCTGAATCAACTATTAAAATGGTTGGTCTAGATAGAATTCCTAACCCCGATCCGCAAGTAAAAGATCGTCGATGGAATAATCGAAGAGAAGCTTGGGACAAAGCAGAAAGATCGTTAAAAAATCTTAGTAAATGTAATACTGATGAAATGCGTGATCAAATTATTAGTCATGCAGTTGACAAAGGATTTTGGTCTGTGTGGATGACTGTTTTTAAAAACGATCCTGATATGTTGCAACGCTTCATAGATGCATTTGCGGGAACTTGTCGAGATTGTTTTGACATTTCAGGCAATCCTATTCCTCGTCAAAAAGGACAATTATGAACAGGAGTGAACGAACACCAGTTGGACTTACACTAAGTTTGCACCAATTAGATCGCTAACTTTGTTAACTAGATCCGATGTAGAGAAACCTTTGGTAAGATAATCTGTTGCTCCCAGACGGCTTGTTTCCCTTGACCATTCCTCCGCAAGACGGGATGAAATCACGAGAATCGGCATCGTTAATCCTGCTTGACGACAGCGATCGATCAGAGTAAATCCATCCATACGCGGCATCTCAATGTCTGTAATGAGAAGAGCAGGTTGTTGATGTCGTTGTAGCCATTGCCATGCTTCCATACCATCCTCACAGGTAGTAATTTCATAGCCCTGTGGTGCTAAACCACTCTCAATTCTACGCCGCATGAGAGCCGCATCATCAACTACCAGAATCTGGCGATCGCTAGATGAATCGAGGAAAGATGTATTCGATTGCGAACTGGTGACAATAGGCTCAGACTGCGTAGAGAAAAAGGCTTCAACGAAGGAAAATGCATCAACGACGGGAATCATTTTGCCATCGGGCATTAAACTCATGCCGATTAATCCGATGGGCGGAATTAAAGGCGCGGGAATCGGATTAACTAATAAATCGCTCTGTCCAATTAATGTATCGGCAATTAACCACACACAACGATTCGCTTGTAGTGCTAATTCTGATTTTTGTTCTAGTTGCTTAGTCCGAACTGCGATCGCCGTTGGTAATAGGGACTTAGTTTGTTCTTGTGAATGTCCTTGCCAATATTGGTATAGACTAATTGCGGGTACGGTTCCATTCTCTTCGCGAACTTCAATACTGTAGTCATCGCGATCAGTTAATTGCCATAACAAACTCTCAACTAAGGATGTTGTCGAAATCTCAGAAGTGGGAACGGCAAAAGTGCGATCGCCTGCTTGCAATAACAGACAGCGCACAAATAAATGCGGTACTGGAATTTGAATTGTAAAGGTTGTTCCTTTACCAATTTTGGAAGCGAGGCTTAGTTTACCCTTCATAAGAGAGACTTGACTTGCCACCACATCCATACCAACTCCACGCCCAGAAATATCGCTTACGGCTTTAGTGGAAGTAAATCCTGATTGACACAATACGGTAAGTAATCGATCTGGTGTACCCGTATCTGTAATTGGTAATCCTTTGGACTTGGCAATTTGACTAATGTGATCGGGATCAATACCTTTGCCATCATCACGAACGCTGAGGTCAAACATACTACCGCGTCTTTTTAGAGAAAGCTCGATTTTCCCTTGTGGCGCTTTACCGACTTTTTCGCGATCGCTAGGATCTTCCAATCCATGATCGTAGGAATTACGTAATAAATGCAACAGCACAGGTTCTAAACTACGCAGCGTTCCCGCATCAAGCTCTAGCTGTTCACCGATGATCGTAAATTGGACAGTTTTGCCCATCCGCGTCATCAGATCTCGCAAAATCCCCCGCGCTCTGAAGGCCAAACTCTCAAAGGGAACTAGACGACTTTCTTCGATGGTTTGTTGAAGATTGCGTAAACTGCGATCAAGAACTTGGATACTATCAGCCGTGCGTCTTGCGGATTCACCTGTTTCTGAACCTAGCTCAATCAAACGCAAACTAATTTCTAGTAAACGGTTAATTGCGGTATAGCCTTGACGATAACGCTCAGTCCTCAATCCATCCTGTTCTCCTGCTGCATCCAATAGGGCATAATCATCTTGAACTTCCCGCAGTTGGGTAATGTATTGAACACTGTTTTGAGCAAGAGAAACTAGGGGTAGTAAATTTGCATAGACAGATTGATAAAACCCTTGGGTGGCACGAGTTGCCATCAAGGTTTCCACGAGATATTGTGATGATCGCTCTAGGCGATCAAGGGGAACAGGAATTTGAATATCAGCCGTAGGCGAGACATTACTCGACTGGGAATCCTTGGCAACAGTTGGCAAGGATTCAATAATTGTCGATGGAGTAATGGGTTCTGCTTCAATCGCGAAAACTCCACCTTGACGAGCGCTGTCTTTGAGGACTTTGAGAAATGGCATCCATTCCTTTTGCCACAACTCACAATCAAGGCGATCGCATAATTCAACTCCCTTAAGAATAAATTCTTGCCAAGCGGGGGCTAGAGTAATTTCTGTGCCAATTTCCTGTAACTGGGCGATCGTTTGCTGAGCGATTTCACAGGCTTCGGGCGGCACTTCTCCTGTTGGCGGTAACTCTTCGATCGCCATTTCTAAATCGAGGGTCACTAAATCAAAACCTTGATCAGCAAATTCCTGCTGAACTTGGCGCATTTCATTCCATTCAGGCAAATACTCACTCTGAATGCGATCGCGCAGCCCTTGAATATATCTTACGGCGGCTTCTGGATCGCTGCTTTCGCCCATCTGCACGCTGCCGATCAGTAACTCTCCCGACTCGATCAAAGCCTTGGATAGCTCACCATCAGCGAGCGGCGGCGCAACTTCCAGATAACGTAGATCGGAGAGTAAATCTTCTAAGATCGTCGAGACTTGGAGTACAGCTTGAAATCCAACGGTTACAGAGCCACCTTTAATCGTATGTACACAACGATAAAGCTGTTGGATATCTTCCTTCCAATTAGGAGCATTAAGTTGATTGACCGTCTGTACATAGAGCTGCAAATATTTCTGCGTATCTAACTCAAAGAGAGTACGCAGTTCTTCTTGCAGTTGTATATCATCAAATTCAGAATTTGCCATTATTTCACTATCTGCATACTCTCAAATTCAATCGAATCCATAGCCAGTTCATCATCTGCTTGGAGATTAGCAGAAAGAACAGGTAGGCGGAAAAAGTTAACCCTTTCCAATAATTGCCGAGCTAGCATACCCATCTTGCCCGACTGGTCGCGAGTAAATTGAGCTTGGGATGCAGAACGCTCAGCGATCGCCTCAATATCTTGGATCGAGGCTAAACTAAGTTTAACGGTTTCGGCGATCGCCCTAGAGGACTCAGTTACCGACGCACCGATTTCAGCCAACTCCTCGGTTACAGTCGCGATGTTACTAAACGACTGCTCAGAACTGTCAACACTGGTCGTAAAGTCTGACACAAGACCATTTACGTCGCGGACATCTTGATCGATACCCGATACCACCACATCCACAAATCCTGTGCGTTGTTGCAGGACTAACAACCCCTGATTAGTTTGGGTTGCCAAATTGTTTACCTGTTTGGCGATCGCTTCAAATTCACGAGCAACGGAAGAAAATTGTTCGGGATCTCGTTGTTCTAGCGCCCTTGTCGCGACCATCGAAGCATTAGTTGCCAAAACCTGAGTTAACGATGCTAGACGTTTTTGATCCAGCACAAATTGTTTTGCCAGATCCACGAATTCACCGAGATTTTTGATTCTCTGCACCATCTGCACGGTCGCAGCTTGCAGGGACTCAATCGAAGCGGTCAAGTAAATAATCTGCTCTTCCCCCTGTCGCACTGCCGATCGCACCCGTTGTACCGCTACGTTCGCAGCGATCGCCTGTTGTGCGGCTTCTTGAGCTAATTGGTTCACATCTTCAATCCCCAAACGCGCTTGGACGACTAACTCTTCTTGTTGAGCAGCATTCTGGGACACGGCGATCGCCAATTGTTCAAGGCGATCGGTACGCAAAGTTACCTGTTGTGCTGTCTGCAAAACCGCCGCCAAAACCTCGGCTAGCTGCTCCGACAATCGATTTAAAGTGTCAGCAATTAGTCCTGTTGCATGGGGACTAACCTCCGCCCTTGCGGTCAGATCGCCCATCTCAAGCTCAGAAACCACATCTAGCAAATGCGAAATTTCTTCTTGGAAAATATTGTTTTGGACTTCAGCTTCCATCTGAGTTGATGACTGCTCTTGCTTGTTTTGGGCAAGACTAGAAGTCATCAAATTAAAAACATCTGCTAACCTACCAATTTCATCATTTGCCCCTGTTTCTACTTTTGTGTCAAAGTTACCTTTTGCATATTGTCGCGCAATCTCCTCTAACCCCTTAATTCTCTTGCTGAGAGTACTACCAACCAATAATCCAAAGATGGAGCTAATTACAATTAATGTAAAACCTAAGCCAAACACAAACAATATGGCGTTAGATAGCTGTTGTTGAGCCTCTTGGGTGACAATCGGTGTAAGGCTGGCATTAAGATATAAAGCGGCGATCGCAAAACCTGATAGCGATAAAAAGCTGGTCAGCCCGATCGCCAACAAAATTTTGATGCTAATTGATAAATCATTTAACCAATTACTTTGATTTGAGGCTCGTCTGGATATTGGGACAGCAGCAGCGACAGCCTTCCTCTTTTTATTTGCATTAAACTTTTTGCGTGAAAGGGGAGGTTTATTTGCCATATCTCTCTATATTTAATCAAGATTTAATCAAGTTAAGGATGCCATATACAGAAAAATTTGGTATTTAGCGATTTTAGTAACAATCTTACCCAACGCCACTAACAACATACATCTTCTCCATACAACTCTTGAGTATGCTTGACAACATAAACACATATTTATGAAAAGTTATCAATGACAAGTTATTTATGGTGCTGTCAAGCATACTTATGGGCTTTAAGATTGGCTCGGATCAGTTTTAGCTGGAGTCTTCTTAATTTCAGGCTGATCGAGATCAAAATTGCTTGAGAGAAAATCTTCAATTTCATCCCTCGCCATTTTAACTTTGGCAATTGGATCTTTAGACAAATCACCTACAGAATTGATGGGATCATTCAATGCTGAAAAATCAAGTTCAAATTTGCTGTCATCTTTGAATGCTTCCTGCTTAATCGTAGGTGCAACATTGCCAACCTCGTTTACTCCAACTTCAGGTTCACCATTATTGGGGAGCCAACTAGAATCTATTGAAATTTCGGGTAAATCCATGGATAAATCGTCTTCGTCAGATTCATCCATCAAACTATCGAGTAAATCATCAGCAAATCCATAACTAGCATCAGAGGGCATACCAGAGACGACTTCACTGATCGCCGAGAAATCATCCTCATTAGCAGTCTCTTCATCCACAATTCCCGTAAGCCAATCATCTGAGAAATCTATAGAAAAATCAGGATCATCTTCTGTAGATTCTGACTCCATTTGTGAATTGTCAATATGGGGCGCAATATTAGAATCATTGGCAAAATCAATATTGGAATCAATACTAGAATCAATATTGGAATCCTCAATATTAAAAGTAGTGATATCCAAAGCATCCTCTGAGGAGTCTTCGGATAGGTCTAAATCTGTACCAGAATCATCTAAGACATAATTTTCTAAAGAATAATCCTCCAAGTCACTTGCTAAAGTGTCAAAAATTGCCGAGTCTTCATAACCGAATTCTTGAGAAGTCTCAGGAATTTCGAGGGTCTCAAGAGTTGATGAATCTTCGAGGTCGTTTGATACTACCCCAAAAATAGCTGACTCTTCATAACCAAGGTCATCATCTTGGTCAATACCACTAGATTCCCATATTTCGCCAAAACTGACCGATTCAATATCAGATTCAATGTCGGGTGTAATATCAGGCGCGATCGCTTCAGTAAATCCATCAGTATTTAGAACATTATCATCACTGGCTATCACAGAAATTCCATCAGTGTTTAGAATACTATCATCACTAGCTATCACAGAGATTCCTGAAAATGGATCAGGTTCATTGAATCCTTCGTTATCACTCAATAGGCTGTCAAATGGATCAAAGGAGACATCTAGGATTGGTTGTTGGAACGCATCAAATTCATCTAATTCTTCATCTAATAAGTCAAGATTAAATTCTGGCTCCATCAAATTCTCATTTAAATTCTCACTTAAAGCCTCGTCAGTTAATGCATCATCAACTGGTAAAATATTATCGGATTTTAAATCAGACTCTAAAGTCCTATCGGATTCTAAAAGATTGAAAGTCTTTGGCATATCAGATAAATCAAGCCCCGAATCAGCCATGTCTAGTGAGTCATACAAACTAACAGACAAATTCACATCAATTGGCAACTCTGGAGATTCAGCTAATTCTAATTCATCGGAATCAGCGATCGCTGTGAAATCAGGCAGTTCAAAATCTAATGTTTCTGTTTCAGGTGAATCTTGCTCATCATAAGATAAATCGATTAGATCGGTGCTTGGAATTAGGTCGGCATTTAGATCGACACTTAGCTCTAGAGCGTCGTTCGCAGCTTCAGGTTGCCATGCAAAATTATCATCGTATTCATCTAAAGACTCATCTTCATCAAAGCTGACCGCATCAAACAATGAAGGAAAAGATGTTTCCGTTGCGGAAGTTTCATCACCATGAATCTCATCAAGTGGATTCAGTAAAGGACTTGCAACCGTAAGAATCTCTTCGGCAATTTCTTCGTTAAATCCTTGATCGCTATCTGCATCAGTAAAGTCTGTATCAAAGAAGTTGTCAGATTCATCTGAAACAAGATAAGGATTCGCCAGATCTTCCTCTACGTCAAAAGAAAATGTTTCCGATGAATTAATTGGGAGTTCTAGTAGCTCTGATACTCCTAATTCTGACTCGCTTAATATTGTTTCTGCGATCACTTCACTTTCTTCTGTTTCAAAATCTGTGGCGATTGGTAATTCCAGATCGAATGATTCGTCAGTATCAAGAGACATAACTGGATTAGCAAATTCATCAACATTTTCACTCAAATCAGAATCATCGAAAAAGTTCTCAGATATATCCAATTTGGGAGAGCTATTTGCAAGAGAAAATCCCGACAGTCCTGTTGCGTATGCAGTTTGACTTAAATCTAAATTCTCAAATGGATCTTCAAACTGGTCATCTTCTTGAGGGATTTCATCAAAAGCATAATCGTTGTTTATAGGTTGCTCATCAGTATATTCACCATACTCACCTGATACTATTGCTGGTTCTTCTGGATTAAATACATCAAATCCCAAATCATGCTCTTCAACTTGTTGATTTAGATCAAGATCTGTATCAAAAAATGAATCTATCTCCTCTAACGGCGATTCTAATCCTGTTGAAGGAGTCTCGAATGTATCATCGTTGTAATCAATGTAATCGAGGTCGGGGACACTGAAATCGAAGGATGTTGGCAGATTAGACAATACTTCTTCAGAAAGCGAAGATGGATTACCCAAAGTTGTATCTTCTAAAAATGAAGAAGAAGCTGACGCAACGATTGGGTCGCTTGATGCTTCATTGACGGCTAATTCGTCAACTCCATCCATTGGGTTTTTTAGAGTTGTTTCAGCATCCACACTTAGGGATTGTGCAGCATGGTCTGCATAATCATCACTATCCTCATCAAATGTCTCTTCTGCGTATACCTCATTCTTGAGATCCGCAAAAAGCGATTCTTCAATTATGGATATATCGGTTAGCGGTGGATAAGCCGATCCAGCAGCTTCGTCATGAGTATTATCTAAGAAAATGCTTGTAGATTCATCTTCAGAGATTAGATTATCTGGGATTAGATTATCTGAGACTAAATCATCTTGAACTAGACTGTCTGAGACGAAATTATCTGAAATTAGGCTATCTGGGACTAAATCATCTGAGTCAAGGATAAAATCTTGATCTTGTACAGCTCCTAAATCTATACCTAAATCAGCATCGGTAAATTCTGGTGGATTACTTTGTCCAGATTGAGAAATGGCAAATGTCGCCGCCGCCAAACCGATCGCAGGGACGACTAAACCTAATCCGCCAGTTTCTTGATCTTTACCTGTCTCTAGATTTGAATCTAGAGCAGGCTCTAAATTAGCCTCTGAAGATCCATAGTCAACAAAACTATTGATTGAACTATCAGATTCGGTATAATCAAATTCGGAGTAATCAGGTTCAGTGTAAGCAGGTGAGGTATAAACTGGAACGGAAGACTCTGGCAATCGGAAGAATTGAATTCCCTGTAGTAACTGCTGCGCCTGATATCCCATTGCTTCAGACTGTTGACGTGCAGTCCGCGTTAGGTTTGCAGTGCGTTCGGCTAACTGGGCGATTTCACTAATATAACTAGCAGTAGAACCAGCCGCATCCGCGATTTCTGTACTAGATTTAGTGATTGTGAGTCCAATTTGGACAACCTCTTCTGTAGCGGTTTGAATGCTATTAAACGCCGACTGGGATTCCTCTACACCAGTGGTAAAACCTGCAACCAGTCCACTTAAGTTCTGGACTTCCACATCGATCACTGTTACCACAGTTTGGATTTGTGAAGTCCGTTGTTGAAGAGTCGTCAAGCCTTCGTTTGTCTGTGTTGCTAGGTCGTTGACTTGACCCGCGATCGATTCAAATTCACGAGCCACACCTGCAAATTGCTTAGGATCTTTTTGTTCGGCAGCACGGGCGGCGACAAGCGTTGCATTGAGCGCGAGAACCTGTGTAAGTGATGCAATTTGACCTTGGTCTTGCACAAACTGTTCGGCTAGTCCCACAAATTCTCCCAGTGTCTTCATCCTTTGGACGATTTGGGCTGAGCCTGTTTGTAATACGCTAATACTATCGGTCAAGGTGTTAATTGCGGTTTGCCCCGAAGCCACAGTATCGCGTACTTCTTGTAGTGATTGGTTGGCGACATTGACTTGATCCGCCGATTGCGTGGCGATCGCCGCCACCTGCTCGGTCAACGACTGCCCTTGAGCAACGGACTCGGCCTGTTCGGCAGTATTTAGCACCACGGTTCTGGTAAGTTCTTCAAGATCCGATGCACCTTGAGCAACCTGTTGCGCTGTACCCAACACACTGGAAATAATTTCAATCAGCTTTTCTCTGAGGCGGTTGAGAGTATCAGCCACTAGTCCCGTGGCGCGATCGTTTACTTGGGCTTCCATGGTGAGATCGCCTTCTTCCATGGACGACACAACATCGAGCAAGTCCCCAACTTCCGCCTCCATCAGCTCTGTTTCGGCAAAACTTTGTTGCACTTGGGCAGTGGCTTCAGATGGGTTTTGGGTTAATTCATTACGCAGCCGAAATTCGTTGGTTTTGACCTTTTGAAAAGTATTTTTTAGAGAAAGACTAAGATGCTCAATTTCATCTTTGCCACCAATTTCTGAAGTGTCAGATCCTTGCTCTGTTAAGAAACGATCGCATTCTTCGGTCAGTGGCTCAAGTCGTTTTTTCAAAGAACTAACAAAACCTAAGATCGCGATCGCTAAAATTGCGCTAATTCCTAGAGCCGCACCACCGACCAAGATCATTAACTTACTGGTGATCTCCGATTCGGGTAAGTAGGTAGCTACAAGTAAATCACTACCTTCGATTTTGCGATAAGCCCAAAGGTTGCCGCCAGTTTGTGTAATTCCTGTGGGTTTTGCCTTAGATTGTTGAGCGAGAGTATTTAGGGATTCGGTAATGGCGGGGTTTTGTGCCTGTGAGGACGCAAATTTGTCGGAAGCGGTGATGACTTTCCCGCTAGAGCTAATTACAACAAATCCAAGCTTACTTTCGCCATTTGCCGCCGTGATCGCCAAAATATTGCTAGCGATCGCATCAGCTTGCACTAGACCAATTGGTTTTGCGGGATCACCAATTGGGGCAAAGTAAGTGATTACGGATTTGCCAGAGGCGCTGTAAGGCTCTGACCAAGAAGCTTTACCTTTGGAGATCGCCGCTTTATATAAAGGATTGGCAAGAGTATCAGGACGAATTGCCACAAATAGCTTGTCATTCGGCGCGGGAAGTTTCTGTCCAGAGACTTCGGGCTTTAGTCCAGATTGCTCCGTCCAAACGTAGGGAGACATTGGCTTGGGTGACACAAACAACTGATTTTCATTTTGAACGATCCCCATCCCCGCGATCGCTTCTGAGTTTTGGAATGAATCTAGCACTAACTTTTGATAAGGTTCAGCCGTTTTGGGCTTTGGTGCTTGCATGGCTAACGATTTTGCGGTGTTTGCTATAGATTCGGCTGACTGGCGCACATTTGCAAATTTACCTTCAATCTGACGAGTTTGCGCTTCACTGGCGCGATCAACTTCTCGCTGAGAGCTACCCAACAATTCTTGGTAAAATAAATATCCCAAACCACCCAAGCCAACTAGGGAAGTCCCGATCACAATCATCAGTAAACCCATCCCCATAGAGCCTTGGGACTTTTTCTTGTCTGTAGCTTCTGACTGCGGCGGCTGCGATCGCTCAGGTGACTTATTGCTTTTGCCTACAGAAGTTGCTGATTTTTTGTTAGGTGTGCTTGCCATACGCATTCGCTATAAGTAAACGATCGGATATTTTTTTGAGAACGATCCTACACTATCCTTCCCAAAATCATTAAGATTTTCACTCTTTGATGATTTATTCCTTGTTATGAGTTGTGACGCACCCTGTGGGTGCGTCACAACTCATTTCGGGTTGATATAGCTAGGTTATTTGCCAACGTTGCGGCTGCCAAATATGAGTAGAAATACTCGATAGGACAATTTCAATGGGAGTATACTCGGTCTCCCCCATATTTGCTACTGTTTGGTCGATTTTTTTTGCGCTAACCGTTGTTTCGGGGACTGCATTAGGAATCGCATCGGAGCGATCGCCTTGGCTGAGTGAACGGAAATGACCTGCTTGATACTCGTCCGTAGTCATACTGCCAATCACCCGATCAACAATAATACCTACGCCACTAAGAGGCTGATCGCTTAATTCGTCAGCAAGCTTGCTCAATCTCACAACGGTTAGAGATTCCTTGATTAAGGCACTGCGCTCTTCTAGCACTAACTGTAACAACAGTAGGGGCATGACTTGCGCTTGATGATGGATTACGCCAACGATCGCTGTCGTATAAAACGGCAACGCCAAAATCGCACTGCGATCAATAATGATAATTTCTGATACCAGAAGATCAGGGAAAGTAACCGTGCGATCGCCAACCTTAGCCAGAATATATCGGTTGCTAGGAGTAATTAGCTGGTTAACTCCATGCAATCCAATCGGCGATCTATTGGCTAACGCAATCTCAGGAGCGATCATTTTACTTTTTGGGGTAGTTTATCTAAAACATCAGATAACGACTCGCGGCTAACAGGCTTGGGCAAATAATCATTTGCTTTGGCGCGTTTCAATCCATAGTCAATTTCCAACTTGGTGGTTTTTGTTGAGCAGAAAATTACATACTGATCACCGACTTGAGGGTGCGATCGCAGTTCACGCAAAAATTTATATCCATCCTGTTCTGGCAACACAATATCCAAAAACACTGCGGTGTAGTGGTTATCAACAATTTTGTCTAAAGCCCCTACAGTTGATTCACAAATATCGACTGTATGCCCTAAATCTTTCAAAAAAGTATTTAGCAAATGTCTTTGGGTTGCAGAATCATCAATTATCAAAAAACGCTCGCTCATGACTGGTAACTTAAAATCCTATGTGATTATTTAGTATGTTGAATTGGTTGTAAATGCATGTCCCCAGACTCTTTTTCGCGCAAAAAATTGTCTTTATTAACCCCGTAATTGCCGATGCTAGATTTCAAGTTCTAGACTAATGTATCTGTTGATAAAGGCGCAACCTCCCGTAATAAGTTACGCAATTCGTCGCGGAATTTTGGTGTATCCGACGAAGATCGGGGCTTAGCCAAAAAACGACAATTTGCCCATCTTGCCCGAAAATTGTTAGTCATACTGTTCTCTGCTGTTACTAATACTAGAGACATTGTTGCTAGCTCCCTCTGCCGCCGAATTTGTTTAATCAAATCAAAGCCATTTAGGGCTGGCATATTGATATCAATGAATACGATAGAGGGCTTATATTCCAAAATTTTATCGGTCGCCGCCTCAGCGTTATCAGTAAAATCAACTTGATAACCCCAACTCAAAAGTAACCGTTGCATTTGCTGGAGTAATACAGGGGAATCGTCAACAATAAAGACCCTCGGCTCATTTTTAGCCACAGGCAATGTAGTTGCAGTTGGGCGAGAACCAATATCTGTCTCGGATTTGCGTTCCTGTAACGGCATGATTGACACAATATTTTTTTGAGCTAACTTATCGAGCAGTAGGGCTGTGCGATAAACGGGCTGTTTAAAAGTATCGGCAATCATACAAATACGATCCTGCCCAGTCGTCACCTTTGCAAAGAGTGGGAAATTATCATTACCAACTCTCGCTAATAAATTAGCCGCATCTACCAGTTGGACGAGTTGATAAGGATTTTTTACACACTCAAACTTTTGCCATTGCTTCAACTCATTGGCAACTGTATTTTCGAGCATTGATAGTGGCCAAATTGGCAAGCTCACTTGCATGTCATTAGCTGGATGCCATACAAACGAAAACCCATCCTCTAAATGCAAGGCTAATAAGTTTTCCAAGATAATTTCCTTAGTGACTTCCTTGGTCACTTCGGGATACTTCTTGTAGACATTGCTGACGAATGAATAACAATAGGGACGATTAGGATGACGCTGCTCCCATTCAGGGATACGCGAAAAACTAATCCCTCTACTGCCATATTTACGGACTAGTGTGGGTATTACTTGACCTTCTTCTTCTGCTAATACTAATCCTCCGCCAGTGAGCAATAATTTCCATCGATGATGTCTAGTCTCGACTTGGAGTATTCCAGTCGAGCGACTCATGACTCGCATCGCTGCAAGTAGGATGTGTAATGTGGCGTTCCTCACTACCTGTCCATCCGTTAAATTGTTAGACACGAGGTCTGGGTTAGGCAAGGAACCTGTCATAGCAATCATGTTTTGGTGCAGTCATGTTTTGGGAGTTATGGGCGCTTAGATGTAAAAAAGAAGTTACAGGAAAACCGATTGCCTTGTTTTGGATCGCTCCAATCTAGATCGTATCAACTTAAAACAACTTAGATTGGTTGTCTGAGATACATTATGCAAACTTTAACCTATCGGAGCAAACTCTTGCAAAATTGCCCGAACTTGTTCTCGAAATTCTTTTATGTCATCGGATGTACGCGGTTTGCTAAGAAAGCGACAATTTGCCCACTTAGCACGAAAGTTATTCGTAATACTATTCTCGGATGTTACCAAAACTAAAGGCACATTAGTTAATGAAGATTGGCGACGAATTTGTTTAATCAGTTCAAATCCATTTAGGTTAGGCATATTGATATCCATGAATACAATATCGGGTTTTTCGAGCAGAATCTGTTGAGTGGCTTTTACTGAGTCATCAACCAAAGTCATCTGGTAGCCCCAACTTGCGAGTAAATTGCCAAATTGTTTGAGCAGTACGGGGGAATCATCAACGATCATCACTTTGGGCTGGGACTTTTCATTTTCTTCATCAAGTTTTTCATCGATCGCTAGAGAGTTGATATCGATTACTCGCTTGGTCAATGGCAAAATTGCGACAGTGCGATTTTCAGCAAGTTTATCGAGTTTGAGTGCGGTGCGAGAAATATGTTGTTGAAAGCGATCGGCAATTTCGCTAATCCGATACTTGCCATCGGTAACTTGAGTAAACAAGGGTACTTGAGCGATCCCACATTCTGTATCTAGCAGTTGAACGGTCTGATAGGGATGGCGAACATGGGCAAAACCGCGCCATTGTTCTGCGACTTTAGCGATCGCTTTTTCAAGATCGTGGAGTTGCCATATCGGTAAAATAATCTTGGTATCTGATGGTAATGTTTTCCAAAGTAGCGAAAACTTTTTTTCTAGAGAAATCGCCAAGAGGTTTTCAAAGAGGATCTCTTTAAACGCTAATAAGCAATTTTCACGATCAATGGCATAAATTTCACTTAGCAAGCGATAACGCTCAATACTTTTGAGCGTCTTTAGGGAAATTGCTTGGGCGAGTTTCGTGGGAACCTGAATTTTTTGGGCTTTTAGCTTGCGAATCAAAGTTGGAAAAAATTCTTGTTGATCCTCAATAAAGGCAACTCCGCCACTATGAATCAATATTTTCCAGCTTGAGTAGGCTGTCTCAACTTTGGCAACCCCAGTTTGCCCCATGAGGAGCCGCATCATTACGAACAAACTAGAGTAAGTCAAGTCTGGGATCACTTCACCGATAGGGACGACTTGGTTTTGGTGATTTGGATTGGTCTGATTTGGGTTATGGTCGTTTTTATCGATCAATCGATCAGAAGCATCGGTATCGGGTAAAGTCTGATTCATTGCCGAGTTAAGGTAGGTAAGACTTGATTAATTAATATATAACTGGGGATAATTAAAAACTGGAGCTAAAAGCTGTAGCGCAGGCTGCGCGTGCGCTACAGCTTTTGGAGTTTTATATTCAATTGTGGGCGGCTACTTACACCTATTTGCGTGGTATTTGTGAATTTATGATGATAAGCGATCGCAAGTTAAAAGTTCTTTGTTTGCACGGGCATCCTGGTAATAGCGAAGCAATGCAGATATTTGTGCAACATTTTGAGGCACGCGGTACAAGTGCGATCGCGACCGATTTGCGTGGTTATGGAAATTGTAAAGCAGATTCGGCTTTTACAATGTTAGATCACATACAGGATCTTGAGAATTTATTGATCGACGATCGCGATAATGATCGTGTTTCAGAAGTAGATAACAGTGAATATTTGATTCTAGGATGGTCATTGGGCGGGATTTTGGCGATCGAATTAGCGCTTCGGGCGATTGGCTGGGAAGGTGAATCTATCCCCAATTCAGGGCGAAATTCAGCAATTAAGCCTAGGATTGTGGGCTTGATTTTGATTGCTACGGCTGCAAAGCCGCGCAGTGATTTACCAAAAATTGTTTGGTGGGAATATATGAATTTGGCGATCGCCGTGGCACTACAGTTAGCGATACCAAAACAGCATTGGTTGGTAACTTGGTTTGGTAAGCGATCGCTAATTAAGTATTTGATTCAGCAACATACCCCAACCGCCTACGCACAAATCGCTACTATTGGGGCAAAGGCTTATCTACAAACTTCACGCTATGCTCAGATGGCGCTTACCCAAGCCTTGAAGCAGAGATACGATCGCACTCCAGATTTAGCCAAAATTCAAATTCCTTGTTTAGCGATCGCGGCGGCGCAAGATCGACATATCACGGCGGCATCAACTGCCGAAACCGCAAAGCTGTTGCCAAATTGTGAATTTATTTGTTATCCCGATACCGCACATTTGTTGCCTTGGGAGATTGGCGATCGATTATTAGCTGATATTGATGCATGGTGCGTTGCCAAGCTCAGCCTAAAAATATAAGATTTCAACACCTGACTCTGTGCAAGCAGTTTCTAGTAAATCGCTAAGTTCTAGTTCCAAAGCCCACTTTTGCAAATACTCAAAATCTAAGCGATCGCCTTGCAACTTCAACACGCCCAAAACATCGCGCCATTGTCTCTGAGATTCATTTTTAGTCATGCGATACCAAACTAGTTTTTGTAAAACTGTGTCTTCAGGGCTGCAAAGGTAAATACCATCTGATTTTGGTCTATCGATGGGAATATATAATTGTCTTCGCTCCATTTTAGAGATAGCAAATGCATCCTTTCGCATCACAAACATGTCAGCTTTTTCAGTTGTTTCAAGCTCAATCACATTGAATGATGAAGTTCTACCTCGCATAGCATCTTCAACAGCTATCTCACTAATATAGAAATCCTTTGAGAAAGCGGTTAGGATTGATTGAACCTGACTAGATTGAATATTTATAACTAGATCTAAGTCTTCTGTATATCTAATTTCACCCTGAAGCGAACTTGCTACAGAACCGCCAATATAATAGGCAATATCAAGATCATCAAGTAAAGTTGCTATTTTTCTAGCTAAATAGATTGGGTCTTCAATCATTAGGGTTTTCTCGTATATTGGAGATTTTAACAACTCAGCAATATTAAATCCTAAACGCTTCTGAATGTAAAGATAACGCATTTCAAGGGGAGATGCATTTGGGTGGAGACTTTTTATGCCAGTTAGCGCAAATACGGAAGCTTTCTTGAAAACTCTCCGCATAAGTTTTTCTCTCTGAACCAAGTCCATTTGTCGCCATAAGCTGAATAGATACATTTCAGCATCAATGCTGGTATCAATGGATTGAGTTTTATATCCCGCAAGTTCACTTGGCATTTGACTTTACCTGTACTATCGATTCTTCTTAGCCTTTCGTATTACAGAAAATTTCTTACAAAGAAATTTATTTACATGAAAATTTCAAGTTAATATATTACATTAATTGTTAGTATGCAAGCCGAACATCCTGAGCAAGACTTAAAACCAGATGTTTACGATCTACTTATCGATGGCAAGCCAGCCCAACCAAACACCCTAGAAATTAATGCAAATTCCGAAACATTCTTAGAATTAAATTTACCGCCTTAACACATTGCTTAACACATTAATTTGATAACTCTCATAAATCTCATATAAAGTCGTGAGCGCGATCGCCTTGTTGATTTTTGATAGTGGATATAGGCGATCGCTACATCTTACATTTCTGATAGATTAAGTCTATTGGCTTAACTATCTACAAAGCTCATGTTCCATCAAAAATTTCTAACTCGCATGGCACAAACCCATCAGCTTTCAGCCGATCAGGAAAGCGTGTTTTTATTGAGATTTGAGGGCGATCGCGAAGATCGCGATGTTTCTAGCTTGTTAGAAATTTCTGAAGAAGCCTATCGCAAGAGGATGGGAGAGATTTATCGCAAATTTGACATTGGCGGTAAAGGACCTGGAAAAAATAATCGACTCTTACATATTCTGCAAAATTATTTAGAAGCCGAAACTAGCTTACAAATTAATTCGCAGCCCGATCAAAATTCATGGATTCCTGACAAATCTGCACCTGATTTGGTAACTACAGCCGCCACTACTAATGTTGATATCGAAGAACTGGTTAGGCAATTGCGCGATCGCGCTCAGCAAGTGATCCAAGAGCGCTGCGCTACGATGCGAGTCTTGGATATGTCGCATCCCATGAGGTTAGAAGACATTTATACGGGAACCGATGTTTTAGAAAAAATTTCCAGCCGTCGTCGCTTAGGAATAGCCGACCTCTTGGCTAGTTATCGCAGTAGCGATCATCCTGATATGGGAGCCGCTAATGAACATCGTGTGTCTGGTATAGATGCGCTAAACCGCGTTAGTAAACTGATGCTCCTTGGCAAACCAGGGGCAGGTAAAACCACGTTATTGAAATATACAGCTCTAAAATGTTCTGAAGGCGAAATTTTTAGCCAATTAGTGCCAATTTTTATCACTCTGCGTCAATATGCAAGCTCAGAGGCTTCATTATCAAACTATATTATTCAAGATTTTCATGTTTGTAATATTAGTGATGCATCAAGCGTTAACCAAATTTTGCAGCATGGTCGCGCCATTTTATTCTTAGATGGACTGGATGAAGTGCGTGAAGATGATTTGCATCGAGTTCTTGAGGACTTGCGGAATTTTTCAGAGCAGTACTATCACAATCGGTTTGTGATTACTAGTCGTTTAGGAGCGCAGGAATATGTATTTGAAAAGTTTACGGAAGTAGAAGTTGCCAACTTTCAGCCATTACATATTTCCAGATTTGCTCAACGCTGGTTTGCGAATAATCCCCGACATATCGAATTATTTTTAAGAAAAGTAGAAGACAATAAATCAATTCAAGAACTTGCGACTAATCCATTATTACTAACGCTTCTATGTTTGGTTTTTGATGAATATGGCGATTTTCCCGCTAATCGTTCCGAATTGTATCGAGAAGGATTGGATGTACTGCTCAAAAAGTGGGACGTTAAACGCAATATTGAACGACATCAGCTTTATAAGAATCTATCGATGCA
Source organism: Pseudanabaena sp. ELA645 (assembly GCA_037129985.1). Taxonomy (GTDB): domain Bacteria; phylum Cyanobacteriota; class Cyanobacteriia; order Pseudanabaenales; family Pseudanabaenaceae; genus Pseudanabaena. The sequence goes on from JBAXTW010000016.1 coordinate 30,498, forward strand.
ACGTAAAGAGGACTTACTTGGTCACGTCGCCTGTGAGACTTTTAAGCGTGGCGATTACTTCTTTCGACAAATTGATCTGGAAAACTATATCACTGAGTATATTCGCAATTTACCAAAAGCACATAATAGCGAAGATTCGTTGCAACTTGATAGTGAGGCGATTATTAAGGCGATCGAATCCCAGCATGGTTTATTTGTGGAACGGGCTAAGGGGATTTATTCCTTTTCGCATTTAACTTTTCAGGAATATTTAGCCGCGAGAGAGTTTGTTTATAATGGCAATTCGGAAACATTAAATTTATTAGCTTCTAAAATTACCGATCATCGTTGGCAGGATCTTCTCCGCCTTGCGGTAGGAATGATGCGCTCGGCTGATGAGTTATTGACATCAATGAAAGAACAATGCGATCGCTTGTTAGCAGGCGATCGACAGTTACAAAGTCTCTTGCAATGGGTGACTCAAAAAGCCGAATCCGCCCAAGTTAACGATCGCCTTCAGTCAGTACGCGCATTCTATTTGACACTCGGTCGAGCGATCGCTCAAAGTGCGCCGCTCAATCTTGCCAATGTCCTAGCCCGAACTCTCGTACTAGATCTTGACCTCTGCCAAAATCGCAATCTTAATGTTGAACTTGCCTTTGATCTTGCCCGTGCATTAGAAACAAAAGAGGGAGAAGATTTGGGGCTTGATCTCGAACTAGATCTTAGCCTTGCTTTGGAATATGCTCAGGAAATGTCTGATCCTCGCCTCGCCGATGCGCTAACAGAACTAATTAATACCTGTCCCGAAGATGGTGATAGTGATGTCAAGTGGCAACATTGGGCGAATGCTTTGCGGAAACAGGCGATCGCCTATCGCAATATTGGACAAATCTGGGATTTTACGCCCCATCAACTTGAACAGTTAAGTAGTTATTGCAAGGCAAATCGTCTGCTGGTGGAATGTCTCGATAGTGATTGTTATGTCCATCAACCCGTCAGACAAGCGATCGAGCAAAGCTTACTTCTGCCCATTACATAATTCGCGATCGCCTATCAGCACATCTAGAATGCGATCACAAACCTTGAATGATTATCCTGACGAGATTTAGGGAATAAAACTGCAAGACTTGGATATGGCTTGTTGCAACAGATTTTGATAAGCTTGATCGCTAATTTCATAAGCCCCAAATCTGGCTAGATGGGGATTCATTAACTGAGCATCAAACAATACATAACCACGCGATCGCAAATGCTCCACCAACTTCACCATCGCCACCTTCGAGCCTTCAGGAATCTTAAAAAACATCGACTCCCCAATAAACATTCCCTTAATGGCAAGCCCCAAAATCCCACCCGCTAATTCATCCCCCTGCCATGTTTCAAAACTATGCGCCCAACCAGCATTATGTAAATTGAGATAAAGCGATCGCAGTTCTTTGGATATCCATGTAGTTTCGCGATCGGCACAACCCTGCACGACTTGTTCAAATGCTGTATCAATTCTGACCTCAAAGCGGTCTTGATTGATTACACGCTGCAAAGATTTGGGATAGCGAAAACGATCGTCAAGGGGAATCAAAGTGCGATCGTTGGTGTAATACCACTCAATCGGCTGTCCATCGCCCTCGGACATCAAAAAATAGCCTTGGGTGTAGCCTTCAATAATGCTGCGGATATTAAATCTTTCCACAAATACTTTTCCAAGTCACAACTTAACTTATTTTGTAATTTCTTAATAAATTGATATCTATTCTCGTTGATTGTAAACAACTGAGACGAAAATCGTGAACAAATAATATTTTGATTTTTAATCGTATTTTAATCAATTAACTCGTAAATAAGTGAAATTTCAAAAACACTTCCTGAAAACAAAAAATAAATGACTTACTCCTGAAAAGTAAAATTACCTAGGTAAAGTTACTTATTGGGGCAAGCCATCTATTCGTATGGTTTTTCTTAAATTGGTATTGAAATTCAGAATCTTTAAATCAGCCGATTCCGTTGTTAATGATTATATTCTGCTAGACTTTATCGCGAAATGGGGATCACTTAACACTTTCTTTATGATTGATTTAGAGAGTTTAAATTAAGCCAAATCATACATGTTTTTATCTTTATTTAGTCAAGAATATAAAATTACAAAGAATAAATGTTGTTTTTTTAGGCTTATCTGTAAAGGGATCGCTCAAAAAACAAGAAATTACAAAGAGTACCAAAAAATAAATGATCTCCAAACACGAGATAAAATTTATCTTTCGTCTTTGGAAATCATTTATTTCTTTAACGGTTATTAACTTGTTTTTTAAATTCAGAGCCTTTATATAGACTGGCTCCGTTTTGAATGAATCTATTCTTATCGATAATTTACCACTTCGGGGATCACTTAATACTTTCTTCAGAGTTACTTTTTTGAGGATAATTTTTTGAGTATTTATACTTACTCAAGCTCATTCACAAAATCCTAAAAAATCATTTATAGGTACGGTAATCCGTAAATATACGCATTTGACATAAATGCACTTAGTTTTTTTAAGCTTATATTCATATTGTGTAGCTATTGCTTTATACGTAAATTCATGTAGTTTTGATGCGCTCTATTTGTTTTTCTTAATAAACATTAATTAAAACAGAATAAAATATATTTCACTTTAATATCCCTTAATACCCTTTGACTTATACTCGTCCAAAGATAGAAAAGTCGGACTAGCAAACATTTGTACGGGAACACGCACTATTTGGCAAGGTAGAACCGCTCTCCCTAAAAAGCTAGACAGATTAAGATATTTACAGACATGGAATGTAATTTTTAAGAAGTCAGCCAACCATAGGAGGTAACTGCGATGCAACCAACTAACCCCAATCAATTTACCGAAAAAGCATGGGCGGCGATCGCCAGAACTCCTGATGTGGTGAAGGCGGCTCAACAACAACAGATCGAACCTGAACATTTACTAAAAGCATTGCTAGAGGAGGACGGGCTAGCCGCCAGTATTTTTAGCAAAGCGGGGATCAGTATTCAGAGTTTGCGCGATCGCACCGATGAGTTTATTAACCGTCAGCCCAAAGTGTCCAGTTCTAGCAATGATGCAAATAGTGCGGTTTATTTAGGTCGCAACTTAGATGTCCTACTTGATCGCGCTGAAAAAGAACGCAAAACCTTTGGCGATGATTTTATTTCCATTGAGCATATTTTACTGCCCTACAGCAAAGACGATCGCTTCGGAAAAACTTTATACAAAGAGATGGGACTTGATGAAGGCAAGCTGCGTAAAATTATTCAGGAAGTCCGAGGCAAACAAAAAGTGAGTGACCAAAATCCCGAAAATAAATATGAGGCAATGACTAAATATGGTCGCGATCTTACGGAATTGGCACGGGAGGGCAAACTCGATCCTGTAATCGGACGTGATGATGAAATTCGCCGCACCATCCAGATTTTGTCGCGCCGCACTAAGAATAATCCTGTATTAATTGGTGAACCAGGGGTTGGTAAAACGGCGATCGCTGAAGGTTTAGCGCAACGGATTATTAGTGGTGATGTGCCTGAGTCTTTGCAAGATCGCAAGTTGATCGCGCTGGATATGGGAGCGTTGATTGCGGGGGCAAAATATCGCGGTGAATTTGAAGAGCGTCTAAAAGCAGTGCTAAAGGAAGTTACCGAATCCAATGGTTTGTTTATTCTCTTTATCGATGAGATTCATACCGTAGTTGGTGCGGGTGCAACTCAAGGCTCGATGGATGCTAGTAATCTCTTGAAACCAATGTTGGCGAGGGGTGAGTTGCGTTGTATCGGTGCGACTACTCTTGATGAATACCGCAAATATATCGAAAAAGATGCGGCTCTAGAACGTCGTTTCCAACAGGTTTATGTTGATCAACCTAATGTTGAAGATACGATTTCGATTTTGCGTGGTCTGCGCGATCGCTACGAGCTACATCATGGCGTAAAAATCTCTGATACGGCTCTGGTGGCGGCGGCAACACTTTCTAATCGCTATATTAGCGATCGCTTTTTGCCAGACAAGGCGATCGATCTTGTTGACGAAGCGGCGGCTAAGTTGAAAATGGAAATCACTTCCCAACCTGAAGCCCTTGATGAGATTAATCGTAAGGTGATTCAGTTAGAAATGGAATGTCTGTCGCTGAAAAAAGAAAACGATCGCGAGTCTCTAGAGCGTCTAGAAAAACTGCATCGCGAACTTGGCGACCTCAAAGAAGAACAAACTACCCTCAAAGCCCAGTGGGAAGCGGAGAAACAGGTTATCGACAACATTCGCAAACTCAAGGCTGATATTGATCATGTCAATGTGGAGATTCAACAAGCGGAACGGGAATATGATCTCAGCAAAGCTGCGGAACTCAAATATGGCAAATTAACCGAATTGCAGCGTCAATTAGATCTCGGGGAGGTCAATCTCAAGGAAGCCCAAACTTCGGGGCGATCGCTATTGCGTCAAGAAGTCACTGAAGAGGATATTGCTGAAATTATTTCTAAATGGTCTGGCATTCCCATCAGCAAGCTGGTGGAATCTGAGAAAGAGAAGCTCTTACAACTGGAAGATGTACTACACGATCGCGTAGTTGGTCAAGAAGAAGCGGTTACAGCGATCGCCGATGCCATTCAACGCTCTAGGGCTGGGCTTGCCGATCCCAATCGCCCGATCGCCAGTTTTATATTCTTGGGACCAACAGGTGTCGGTAAAACTGAACTTGCCAAAGCCCTCGCTGCCTATCTCTTTGATACTGAAGAATCGATGGTGCGGATTGATATGTCGGAATATATGGAGAAGCATAGCGTTTCCCGTTTAGTCGGAGCGCCCCCTGGCTATGTCGGTTATGAAGAAGGTGGTCAACTTACTGAGGCAGTGCGCCGTCGTCCCTACGCGGTAATTCTCTTTGATGAGATCGAGAAAGCCCATCCCGATGTATTTAATATCATGTTGCAAATCCTTGATGATGGTAGGGTGACGGATTCGCAAGGTCGCACGGTTGACTTTAAGAATTCGATTATCATCATGACTAGTAACGTTGGCTCGCAGTTTATCCTTGATATTGCGGGTGATGACTCACGTCATGAGGAAATGCGCGAACGGGTCATGGAATCTATGCGATCGAGTTTCCGACCTGAATTCCTGAACCGCATCGATGAAATTGTGATCTTCCATGCCTTACGCCGTGATGAATTGCGTCGTATTGTCAAGTTGCAAGTTCAACGTTTAGAGGAGAGATTAGGCGATCGGCGCATTACCCTTAAGCTTGCTGATGCTGCTTTAGATTTCATCGCTGAAGTTGGCTACGATCCAGTTTACGGAGCGCGTCCCTTAAAACGGATCATTCAGCGCCAGCTTGAGACTCAAATTGCGAAGGGCATTTTACGCGGTGACTATGCCGATGGCGATACTATTTTTGTGGATATCGAAAATGAACGCCTTGCGTTTAGACGACTTTCAGGTAGTCTGATGGTAGTTTCTTAAGAATTAAAGGCGGCGCTTCGCGCCGCCTTTAATTCTTAAATCGTAGCATTAAACATCAATTTTTTTGCCGCGAATAGAATAGTCTAATAGTTCCATTGGATGCATTAAAAGAACATTTTTGTTCTGCAAATCTAAATGCTTGCGAATCTGCGTAATACATCCCACATTTGCCGAGGCAATCACCTGTGCGCCAGTATCGGTGAGATTGGTTACTTTCATCTCTCCTAATTCATGCCCAACTTCTGGTTGCAAAATATTATAAATCCCCGCACTCCCACAGCAAAGAGCAGCATCAACGGACTCTCTTAACTGTACATTGGGAATCTGGCGCAATAAACGGCGTGGTTCTAAACTGATTTTTTGTCCATGTAGCATATGACAAGCATCTTGATAGGCGATCGCTAAGGGTTGATCTTGCAAAGGCGATAAGGTTGCCGTCAAACCAACATTGTCCAAAAATTCTTGAACATCTTTCACTTTTAGGGAAAATTCCTTCGCTCTCTCCGCATAAACAGGATCGTCTTTGAGAATATGCCCATATTCCTTAAGTGTATGTCCACAACCTGACGCATTAATCAGAACTGCATCTAGATTTAAATCAGAGAAAATATCAATAGTTTGTTTTGCCAATTCCAGCGTCTGTGCTTCCTGTCCTTGATGATGCGATAAAGCGCCACAACATCCTTGCAACTTAGGAACTACGACTTCACAACCATTGGCTGTTAATACACGCATGGTCGCATTATTCACCTCTGGTAAGAATACACGCTGTACACATCCCAATAACATTCCCACTCGATAGCGTTTTGTTCCATTTGCGGGAATGACCTCAGGGAAAGTGTCTTGAAAGGACTGGGGCGTTAATTTGGGTAGAAAAGATTCCATTGCGGCTAGTTGTTTCGGTAGAAATTTTTCTAACCAATTAGTCGATCGCAATAGTTTCTGTAAACCTAATTTCTGATAGGCAAATAGAGGTGCAAGTAAAACGCGAAGGCGTTGAGGATAGGGAAATGTCGAGAAGATAAACTGGCGCAATAACTGCTCAGGTAGCGATCGCGGATGGTTGCGTTGTACTTGAGCGCGAGTGGATTCGATTAGCTGATCATACTTAACACCTGAAGGACAAGTCGTGACGCAGGCTAAACATCCTAAACAGGTGTCAAAATGCTCAGTGATCGCAGGGGATAGGGGGATATCACCTTCATTAATTCCATCCATTAAGTAAATGCGTCCTCTGGGAGAATCAGTTTCTTTGCCAAGGATGCGATAGCTAGGACAAGTGGATAGACAAAAACCGCAATGCACACAAGCATCGATTAACTCAGGGTTTGGGGGGTTTTTGCTGTCAAAGGTAGGCGAAATAACGGAAAAATCTGAAGAAAAAGAATTTGTATTTGGTTTGTCGGAAACTTGCATATTGAAATTTTTTGATAGATTTTTAATACAGTTGTGTGAAAAGACATTACCAAGCTCTCGGCTTGAATTCATGACTGTTAGCAATAACTACAGAATCTCCTGCGGGTTGAATTAGAAATAGCCCTTCTTGAATCGCATATTCATTGACTCTTTCATCGATTTTAATTCCTGCTACGGCTCCATAGAGTTTGTCATTTTTATGTTTGGGAAATGCTTTTTTAAAGCGTTCTAAGGTTCGCAAAAATCGTTTGACATCGCGAACTTCCAAATGAGATTTGACTTCGATCGCTACGACTTCAGTGGTATTTTCTACGAGAATATCAATTTCGATGGAACCCTGCTCATCTTGACCAGTGACTCGGAGAGCAGTGAGATGCACATCTATTCCTTGTTCTTGAAATAGTCTAGCGGCGGCGGGTTTGATGAGGTTTTCCACAAATTCTCCCCATCGGCTAGTTAACCCTCCCACTTGTTTGTTGGTTTGGGAAACTTGGGCGGTTAACTTTGTTATTTCTTGGCTAGTTTTTTCGATTTGTTGATCAGTGCGATCGCTTTGTTTGCGTAATTCAGCCATTTCTCGTTCGGCGATTTGGCGATAGCGATCGAATGCTAATTGAGATTCTTGGCGTTGTTGTTCGCTTTCACGGAAGAGAGCGAAGATATCGTCTAGGGTGATGGGTTGGCTCATGGCTAAATGTGAGGTTTTAGAACTAAGGTCATCTTATCAGGACTTAATAAACCTCTGGGATCAAATTGAGTTTGAAGTTTATGCATGAGATCACCAGCATTTCCTGTATAACCCCAAACATTTTGATTAAATTTCAATTCATGGGGAGCTTCCAGAATTGTCAAAAATCCTCCGTGAGATTCGGCAATTAATCTTATTTTGGCAAGCTGCTCCGCGCTCGCCACCAAATCCTGTTGATTGTCAGTATTATTTTCCACTCTCAACACCCCTAATCCACTACCGAGATGGATTTGCAAATAATGGGATTGATTGTTAAAAATCTGTTCGCATTGTTGCAGCATTGACACCGCCGCCGATGGTAGTACACCTAACTTACAAATGACATGATTATCAGTGGATGACACTGGCAAATTTCTCAGATTTTCTCGCCACATTAGCAATTCTATCAATTGCCAAAATTCTCTAACCTCGGTGATGACTTGTACTTGCAGATTTAGTTCTTGACCAAGCTTGGTCACACGATCGCACTGTTCAATCACACTAGCCTTAAGGCTCGAAAATTGCATCACTAAATCAATACTTTTACCAAATTCCAGATAAGAAATAGCTGATGTTGATAATAAATCAGAGGTTGTGGGCGTAAGTACTGAAGTACTAATTTTTTGTTGGGCTTGCGCGATCACCTCAGCAGCACCTGTCAACACCACAATTTGTGTATATTCAGGCAAAGGATATAAACGAAAGGTTACGCTTGCAACAACACCCAATGTGCCGAAGGAACCCGTTAATAATTTCATCAAGTCATAGCCAGCCACATTTTTGACCACGCGCCCACCCGCCTTCACGAGTTCACCATCGGAACGCACAAACTCAATCCCCAGACACATATCGCGCACGCTGTTATAGCGATGTCGCAAGGAACCCGCGCTACCTGTCGCTAAAATACCGCCAATCGTTGCCCCAGCACTATAGGGTGGATCGATCGCTAAAAATTGCCCTTGCTTTGCTAAGACTGCTTGCAAATCTTGATATTTAACACCAGCCTCAACCGTGACCGTGAGATCACCGACACAATGTTCAATTACTTGATTAAGACGCGAGGTACTGATTACGACATCAGCACGACTTACCAATCCACCCCAATCTAATTTTGTCGCATTACCGCAGGGCAGCACCCGCAATCGATGTTGGTACGCTAAAGCGATCGCCTCAGATAATTCAGCGATCGTCTGGGGATAAACTACACAAGCAGGTGAAAGACTATCAGGACTGAGGCTATGCGCTATTCGCCCTTGTAAATCTTGCCCTTGCCATTGGGAATTGAGGCGATCAAAAGCGATCGCACTATCAACTCCCAATCGGTCAGTGAATAATGAAACAAGTTGATTATCAGGAAGTCTCACAAAATTTAAGTCCGTATATATAGCCTGTGTGCCAAATAGCCTGTGTGCCAAAGAACTGCTTTGCAAAGAACTGATTTGCAGAGCTTTACACATTTCTCTGATTAGAATAAGCGCTTACCACCATCAGGGCGAATCGTACCCCAATTAGTTTTGGCTTGAGATAACTGCTCATCGGAAATCTTAGCGCCTTTCAAATCCGCGCCACAAAGATTTGTCCCATTTAAATTTGCTTGGCTTAAATAGGCTCCTTTTAAATTAGCGCCACTCAAATTTGCTCCTGACAAATCCGCTTTACTCATGTAGGCTGACTGAAGATTAGCTTCGCGTAAATCACACATCATCATCGAAGCACCACCCAAATCAGTCTTGATCATGATCGCCCGTTGCATCTTGGCTTCACGCAAATTTGCCCCATTTAGTTTTGCCTGCGATAAATTTGCCCCCTGAAAACTTGCACCAGCAAGATCACTATGGGAAAAATCTGCCTCCACAAGTCTGGAGCGACTCATCACAATCCCAGTCAGGGATGCACTACTAAATATCGCCTTGGCATAATCTTGGTTCGCAAAATTACGCTTGCCTTGACTATATTCAACAATAACTTTACGCCCACCTTTAAGTTCACCATTGCTACCACGCGCCTCAGTGGAACGGGAAGTCCCTGATGTCATCATGCCGCCTTCAAATTGCGAACTCTGAGTGGATGAATACTTCGAGCCTTGAATTCGCGAGGGAATCTGGGTGTTGCTCGACCTTGATGTTGGTGATGGTGGCGGTGGAGAATAGGAATTTGGGGTTGGTGTATATCGATCACGATTATCTTCGCGATTATCTTTAGTTGCCTCATTAGTTTGACCACCTGACTCCAAAGCTTTTAATGCTTCATCGGCCGAGCGAAATCGCAATGCCACTGATTGCTGAAGTAGTTTCTCGAATACAACTCTGAGGCGATCACTAAGTTTAACTTGTGATTTCCAATTAATTTCTCCCGTATAGGGATCATGGGGCAGATCCTTAGGCGATCGCCCTGTCATCAGATACAAACAAGTCATCGCCGTCGCATACAGATCGCTGGAGTAAACAGGACGCATCGCCATCTGCTCTGGCGGCGCAAAGCCTGGAGTGCCGATCGCAAAATTAGTTAGTAAACCAGTTGGATCTTCCTCAGCCGAAGGCTTATTGATTTGACTCGAAACCGCACCAAAATCAATCAATACTAATTGACCGTCTTGTTTGCGGCGCATGATATTCGCAGGCTTGATATCACGATGAATCACCCCATTTTCATGCATAAAGCCAAGGGCGGGAAATATTTCCGTCAGAATCTTCCGAACATCAATTTCACTAAAAGCGCCACGGCGCTCAAATTCTTGCTTTAAAGTTTCCCCATCGACAAATTCTTGAACTAAATAAAAATTGCTGTCTTCCTCAAAATAATCTAACAAGCGAGGGATTTGAGGATGACTACCAATTTTCCCAAGGGTAAAAGCTTCCCGCTCAAATAATTCTCTAGCCATTTTCATCACGCTCGGCGATTGGGTGTTGGGGCGCAACTGTTTAACAACACAGGACGGAAAGCCAGGAAGCCCCTCATCGGCAGCGAGAAAAGTTGCACCAAAGCCACCTTTTCCCAAAGGACGACTTGCACGATAACGATTTCGCAGCTTTAAATTAGAACCACAGGTTGCACAACTATTAGCAAATGGTTCGTTATTCGGATTAGCACAGGTCGGATTAACGCAATAACTCACAGTTGATCGAAAGCCCAAGTGATGGTTGATCAAAATAAAACAGCATGGTTTGATAACAGACTAATTTGTTTTCACCCTACGCAACCTATAGCTTAAATCAATTTCAATGACTCTTGTAAAAATTTTCTAGGAATCGCAACTAATCTGTTTTTTTTGATGTACATGAAATAAAAAATTATCAAAAAGCATTTTAATTCACAGGACTTGACCTCATCAGCAACCAAGCTTGTAAATCCGCTAAATTAACAAAATCTAAAAGTGCCTCACTCAAGTCTTCAAGCACAATCAAAGGCAAACCCGAAATTGAAATACGCATCTCCTCAGACAAATCCCCAAACCGTTTAGTCAAAATTCTAACAACAAGATTAATTGCTTCTTGCTCACGTCCCTGTATAAGCCCTTGATCTAGTCCCTGCTGCTTAATTTCTTGATAAACTCTTGTTTCCTTTAATGTGATACCTAGCATAACTTCTACCTCCTGTTGACTCAACTCATCAAACTTGTAAACCATAATTGTCGTTACCATTTCTATTATGGCTCGATTTGCTGGCTTCTCGAAAATATTTCGTTCTAGCAAATACCTTGCTTCTGTTGGAGCTTGGCTTTCGTCAAGCGTAGTCAAGACCATTAGCGCCACCGATATCGGCAATTCACGAATGTTGCCCAACTCATTTAGATATATGCGATGCACTTGTTCGGAATTGAGTAAAGCTCGGTATGGATGAGTATTGCTTTGTTCAGTCGATCGCGATGGATAGATTATGACTGTTTGCCAATCGCTAAATCTATGACGATTACGATAAAAATACAACAAAGATTCCGCAAATACTCTTTCATAAAGCTGCTCGTCTTTTTGAAACTGCACCTCACAAAAGTAGACAACACCATTGGCATCTTGTGGTAAAAATACGCCATCAATCTCAAACTTTGGCTCCTTGACTGCAACTGAATCAAAGCGATAGGTTGCAGCATCTGAGGGTGGTGATGGCAGAAGTTGAAATAATAGAGGTGGAAATTGCTGAAATAATTTGTAGAATATGGAGTCTCGCCGCATTTTTTATTTTTAAAAATCTTCAGGATCGGAAGCTTCATTATTGGAGTAACTCGCTGGACGGCTTGATGGTCTGCGTCTGCGTCCAGATGAAGCTGTTGGCTCACTATTGCCAAAATTATCGGATTCACTATTGCGATTTCTAGGGCGATCGCTATTACCACTATTACTCGTACCATCATCACTAGGACGAGGACGGCGCTTAGGACTTACAGGACGAATATCATTTTCGTCAATATCAATCACCGAATCACTGCTACCAGTACTTCCCCCACCATCACTACGTTTCGGACGGCGCGATCGCCTTTCATCAGTAGTATCGCCGCGTAATTCACTAGCCTCAGCACTGTTGGCGATCGCCCCACGCACCCGACGTGATGAATCGCGATCGCGGCGGGGTGCAATTTCGCGAGTGGGATCAATTTCCACACGATAATCTGAGCCAATCGGATCTTCGTCATCGACAAGCGGACTAGATGGCGCTCTCCGCGCTTGATTGGCAAGGGCTTGACGCAATACCAAAGACTCAACTGCAAACCAACCTGCAAAACCCACGACGAGGACTTGAGCTAGCTGGGTGGTGATTTCCATCCGAAAATTAAAAGCTAGCAGGATGATGCCATATACCAAGGCGATCGCTGAGAAGAAGATATCGTGGTCGCGGGCTAGTTCAGGACGAAAGTTGCGTACAAAATATAAACCAACGCCTCCTAAAGCGGCAACGATTGCCAAAAGAATCATTAGCGGGTTGCCACCGATGTTGATCATGGTTCTATTTTTCTCCTAAAATACCTGTTTTTTTATTACATAGAGCCGAACTTTAACCTTAGAACTTGGCTCTGGTTTTAGTATAGCTATAGCCAAGCAAGTTAAGGTATAAACCCCAAAAAAGAGTTACGGCGCAATTCTTTTTTAGAGTTTGGGTTTTCAAGAGTACAACTATAAATCAAAAACAGAAACGGGACATAGCAGTTTGTGCCATATCCCGTCTCTTGTTTCGATCCGAAAAATAAATTAACCGCGACGCACGATTTTGTCTTTTTGGCTAACGATAAGTAAGGCTACGAGGATCAAGCCGAGAACGACTCCACCTGCGACAAGACTGCCCAGAAGATTAGCTAGTGATTGTGTCATATATCTTTGTAGGTAAAGTTTTGATGGTCTAAAGATTTAGCAATATTTTATCCAGAACGATTTTAGCATCAGACCGTTTTATTAAAACCAAAAATTGTTGGGCGGGCGAAGCCCGCCCAACAATTTTTGGTTTTAATCGATTAGTTTAATGCTTACGAGCATTATTTTGATTGCGAACGATCCAGTAACTGATAGAGAGAGAAAGAACTGCGATCGCTAGCGCCGACAACTCTCCTTCAGCTTTACTATCAAAAATGATAATTTTACGAGCAACGGCTGTCAATGCCGTGATAATGACTAACTCTAACTGAATCACATGTTCTCGCAGATAAGCGGTCACATTTTCCATTAGTTCCAAGGCTATCAAGACATTGAGGAACATCCCAAATATTTTGAGCAAAGGTGCTGTAAAAGATCCTTTAGGATCAGTGAAAAGCAGGTCGTAGGTCAAAACTTTGAACAAGTCAAGCAGAGCCACAAAAATCACGAAGACAAGGGCGATCGCTAAGATCTTGGAAACAATATTTTCGATTTTGGAGATCGCTTGTAAAAAGCTTTCATCTTTACAGGCAACCACTAAAGATCGCCATAATTTCACAATTTGTTGATTAAATTTCATGAATTCCAACAAACTACTTCACAATTTTGGAGCAGAAGAACCACAGTAAATCTTAGACGATTTTGACTTTGCTGTTTTGATTTTTCCGTAATGCTCATCATTGAGTTTTCACTGTATAACTTGGACTTTTAGCGATCGCAAAAATTAAAACCAGAAATGTACAAATCCCCGCTAAATAGAGTGGATAACCATAGGATTGCGGATGAGCCTGATTGACGATTAAGCCAGCAATGATTGGACCAAAAGCGTTAGATATGCTGAGATAAGACGAATTTATCCCCAATATAGTCCCCTGTTCATCGGGATTAGCATTCAGTGAAATCAAGGCGCTAATCATGGGCTGTACCACTGAGTTGAGCAAAGAGAAGAACACACAAACCGCGACAAAATAAGTAACATTTTCCCAGATTGGCATCAATACAAAGGAGAGACTACGGATAAATAATCCTAAAAATAGAATTTGTACCAATTGTAGACGTTTTGTCATCTGACTAATTCCCAAGGTCTGCATAATCACCCCCAAAACACCAAACAGAAGGAACATTAAGGTGAGAGCTTCACTATTTTGCTTGAGAACGACGGTAAAGTAAGGCTGAAAAGCAAAGGTAAAGAGGGTAAATGTTAGCCCCGTGAAAAAGTTAATCATCAACAAAATACCAATTCTCGGCATGAATAGCCCTGTAATCAATTTGTCTAAACCAAGGTCAAAGATATTTTGGGCTTTTGGAGATTTTTCTTTGAGGGTTTCTGGCAAAAAGAAGATGGTAATGAACAGCGCGATCGCCGCGATCACTCCCGACACTAAAAAAGAAGCACCAAAGGATTCGCCCAATGGTGTGGATTTAGCCGCCTTTTGAGCCAGTAAACTGATCGCAGGACCGAGAATAAAACCTAAACCGAAAGCGGCTCCATTAATGCCAAAAGCCTTAGCGCGGGTTTCACGGGTAGTAACATCAGAAATCACCGCCTGAGCCACGGAAGCATTGCCGCCAGTAATACCATCTAAAAATCTTGCTAAAAAGAATATCGCAGGAGTTGCGGCTGTACCTGCCATCAAATTAGCAATCACGGTTCCCGCTAAACTGATGATTAATAGTGGTTTGCGCCCAAAGCGATCGCTAAGTTTACCGATGATCGGCGTAGCAAAAAATTGAGAAATTGAGTAAATCGCAAACAGTAGACTAGTTTGGAAATCATCAAGTTTGAACTGTCTACCATAAAGATACAAAACAGGGATCAGAATCGTAAAACTCAAGGAGTTAGTAAAAGAAATAAGAGCGATAATCCAAAAATTACGATTCATGCACTTGAGGTTAATAGTCCTTGCTTATACTACAGCGATTTTCGAGCAACCCAGAACGAAGAAATTTTTTGAAAGTGTTGCGAAGCAACACTTTCAAAAAATTTCTTGTAGTCGGAGAATAAAAAAGCTCGCATTGCGAGCCTCTTTATCAAATACCACCACCTTCAGAAAATCCTTCATATTCGTGAGCGAGATCCCGCTCAGAATGATCGGCGGGTGTGAGATGACGAGGGCGCACATATTTCAGTAATTCTGAATCAATCAAATAATTATTGATCGGATGTAAAGCATGGGATTCCGCATTTCTTTCTAACTGCTCTACACGATTAATTAGCGATCGGATTACATCTCCCTCTGGATCAGGAACTTGACAATGATCGAGAGCCGATACTTTGACACCATGACGATGCACGATTCGGCCTGGAATGCCAACTACGGTGCAATCGGGAGGAACACATTTAAGGACTACGGAGCCAGCACCAATTCGCGAGTTGCTGCCAATTTCAATATTACCCAAGACTTTGGCTCCAGCCCCAATCACCACGTTATCGCCGAGGGTTGGGTGACGCTTACCTGATTCTTTGCCCGTACCGCCAAGCGTTACACCTTGATAAATCAACACATAGTCACCAACGATCGCGGTTTCACCAATGACCACGCCCATACCGTGATCAATAAATGCGCCCTTGCCAATCCTTGCCCCAGGATGAATTTCGATACCCGTTAAAAATCTGGCGAATTGCGAGATCATGCGAGGGAGGATTGGGAGCTTGAGCATATTGAGCCAATGAGCAAAGCGATATAAAGCGATCGCATGAAGTCCGGGGTAGCACAACAGCACCTCTAGCCAGTTACGAGCGGCAGGGTCGCGTTCAAAGATGATTGCAAAATCGGCTCGCAGCGTTTTGATGATGTTTTTCAACGGTTTTAAAACCCTTTTTTAACTTTTTGAATATGCGATTCTTTTAACATCCTAGCGGATATTTTGTATCATGCGTAACTACCCTTTGGCATGACTAAGGGATAAAAAACTCTTTGTATCTTGCCAAATGCTATCTAAATCATTGCCAAGGGCGTGATCATCATCGAGCAATTTTAAAGTAACTTGCGATCGCCTTTTGGCGAACTCCTCACTGAGAGCAGCAGGAACAACATCATCATGCACACCATGAAAGATCAGCATTGGTAGCGATCGCGTTAATTTTTCTTCAGAATAATTTTGAGCATCCGCAAAAAATTGAAATTGTAAATTTACGTTACGTTTCAATCCGTAATGATAAAACTCGCGATCGCCATCGGTTTCCCATTTCGCAATATTTTCTGCACCTAAAGCCTTAGCAATCCTCTGACTAAAGCCAAAGGCTGGGGCAAACAACACGAGCTTTTGTATCAATGGATTTTGAGCGGCAAGTTGAACAGCTAAAAATCCACCGAGGCTAGAACCTATTACAACAAATGGCTCATTGTTATTTAGATAAGTGCTTTTAAGATAAGAAAGTTGATGGGAGAGTGTCACCGTGGAAAAGTCAGTAAGGTTGAGATCGGGAACATGCAAGGTTAAGCCTAGCTCGGCAAACCTTTTCTGCATATATCTAGCTTTGGTAGACTGCGGACTAGAAGCAAAGCCATGTAGGTAGAGATAATTCATGTCACAGAGATTGGGAATGTTTGATCGGGAATGTCTGTATCTTAAAATACAGAAACCCTGTACATATTTCACCTATGTTAAAAGTGGATTATTCGGGATGATTTGATAGATATATTTTAAAACTTTCATATTTTGGGGTGCAATCTTTAGGTTTACGCAATCTTTAGGTTTACATATATATAGTTAGTCTTCGCAAATGATTACTAGATGAATTTTGGCATCTTAAACTGATGGAAGCAAATCTAAAGAATCCACACAAATTATTGCAGATAATTGCTGAAAAGGATCTGACGGGTTGCTTGTCAATAGCCAATCCTCAAGACAGCTCGATTATTTGGCAGTTGTATATTGGCGGATCGCGTGTTTATTTTGCCACGGCAAAAGGGGGCGGTTCTGAGCGTGTTCAATCGCTCTTACAACAAATGAGTCTAGATTTGCCACTGCCAAATCTTGGTAAAGACAAATCAGAATATGAAAGTCTTTATGAATGGTATTTAGAAAATCACATATCCCTCACTGATTTTCGACGCATTCTTCTTAATCTCTCTAGAGAAGCGATCATTCAAGCGATCTCACACAGTAAAGCTCAAATAAAATTTGAGCAGAATACTTGTGTTAAACCTGTTCTTATCGCTGCCCCATTAACGGATCTAATCAAGCCGATTTCTAATCATGTAAAACTTTGGCAAAATATCCACAATCATATACCTTCCCCTTTTTCGCGAGTTTATCTCGATCAGAGTAAGGTTAAAGATTTTATGAACTTTTGGCATAATGCGAGTGATGTATCAGATAGGACACAAACAGGGGGAATAGCGGTTCAGAATGTGGGTTTATCAGTTTGGATTAAAGCTCTAGAACAAAAGCTCAGTATCTACGAAATCTGTAGTCAATTTCATTTGCAAACCCATGTTTTATCACAATGGTTTAGTTTGTTAATTGAGGACAAAATTTTAGAGGTATGCCAATCGACAAGTAATTTGGCGATCACCTCTGAATCTCCCGTGAGAACATTAATTGCTTGTATTGATGATAGCCATACTGTACAACGTCAGGTTAAAATGGTTCTAGAAATGTCTGGTTTTGAAGTATTAGGAATTACCGACCCAAGTATATGTCTAACTGCATTAGCAAGACAAAAGCCAGCTTTGATTTTAATGGATATTACTATGCCAGAAATTGATGGCTATGAGCTATGCAAGATGTTGCGCCAATCTCGACATATGCGAAATATACCAATCGTTATGTTTACGGGTAAAGATGGTCTAATTGATCGAATGAGAGCGCAACTTGTGGGAGCAAATGACTATATTACAAAACCCGTAAATGCGGAGAAATTGATTGCTAAAGTGCAAGGACTAATCCATAGTTCCTTAAATTCAATTAATCACTTTAAAGTTAGTGATAATGGCGGTATGGCGGCAAGACAAAATTAGCTACTCTGGATGTTTATCCTGTTAGCAAGTTTTGTTAATTCGCAATAATTTAAATATAACCCCAAGGAAGCTGATTCGTCCGCTTCGAGGTCGGATCGGATTATGCCAAAGGTGTGCTTGGTATTAAACCGCAATGATTCACCGATCGCTATAGCGATCGGCGCTATTATTGAAGAACGTCAATTAATTATCAAACCTTTTGATAGTACTGTTAAAGTTCCTAGTTATCTAACAGGCTGTACTATTCTAGGCACAGGACAAGTAGTACCTGTTTTAGTCCCTGACAACTTGCAAATTCTTCTACGCGAAAATATTGCTAAACAAAATAAAAATACGCTCAAAAAATCTAATTCAAAATCTAATCAAACTACTGATTTAAATCAAGGTCAAAATCAAGATCGAAATACTAATCAAAATACAGTCAAAACCATCTTAATTGCCGAGGATTCGATCGCCACGCGCAATATGTTAGAACAAATTCTCAAACAATTAGATTTTGAAGTAATTGCTTGTCGTGACGGTCAAGAAGCCCTTGATATGCTCATTCGGACTCAAGGCAAAATTACGATGGTAATTTCTGATGTCGAAATGCCGAGACTAAACGGATTCAATCTGTTGCAAACAATTCGATCTGAAGAGAATTGGACTAAAATCCCTGTGGTTATGTTGACTTCCCGCACAGGCGATCGGCATCGAACCAAAGCGATTAGCCTTGGAGCTAATGGCTATCTTAGTAAACCAATTGTCGTAGGAGAATTAATAGACTGTCTTGGAGAATTACTAAGCTAATTTGAATCACCATAAACTATACGGTATTTCAGTGTTGAGAAAACAATCCATTGGGTTGGGAAATGCCATCAAATGTAATTACTTGAATTGAAGTCATAAAGTACGCCCATGCTTTTCCTAGCGACATTCCTTGAATATCAAATACTTCTATCTGTTGACGATTGTATAAGTTGTCAGCCAAATTCTCAATAGAGACGCGATCGCTTTGATAATCTTCCAATTCATCGAGTGATTCCAAAATACTATCATCACTAAACGTAAGCAAATATCCGTAAATTGGAGAATTACCTGCGATCATTGCAGGATAACCCATCGGCAGTATAAATAATTCACCATAGGCGATCGCCTGTTGTTGTGCGATTACTTTGCCAGCACAATATTGCTCGAAATTAGCTTGATTGGGTTTGAGCGTGCCATAGACAAAGACGTGGCATTGATCTGCATTTTTCAAGATATAAGAATTCCTTTACGAATGGCGGTTTGATGGTCAATCAGAATAACATCATCAGGATTGAGGTCGAACAATATAACCCTACCGCGTAATTGATCTGTGTCTCTACTTTATGCTGAGGCGATCGCCCTGTAATCAGAGTTACCATGAGTTACCATAGATAAATGACCACCTCGCCACGGCGAAGATTATCAACAGGAAAACCGCATCCATGAGTAACGAAAGTAATGACAAAGATAGTTTTAAGGACAAATTTGCTTTTAAAGTCGAAGGTTTTGAGTCCTTAGTTGATGATGTCAAACAGTTGCTAAACCTTGATCAACTCATCGATCTTGCCCAAAAGTTAGACGAGAAGCAAAAATCTGGCGAAATTCGCACTGAAGTAAATGTTACTTCGCGACCTTTATCCAGTATTCCTCGCCGTGGGAATATTCCCCGATCGCCTCGCGCTGCAACTACTGCCACAGAATTTTCTAGAGGCGATCGCGAAGTTACTTCGCCAGATGTGGTTAAACCTGATGTTCCAAAAGTTGATATTAACAAAGATAACAATCCAGAGAATAAATCAACCGCGATCGGTGAATTAGTGGGCGGCTTGGGCGATACCTTAGCTCAATTGCGTGATCTAGTCGAAATACCCCTCAAGCGACCTGACATTTTGGCAAAATTGGGACTAGAACCACCCAAGGGCGTTTTATTGGTTGGTCCTCCAGGCACAGGGAAAACACTGACAGCGCGATCGCTAGCTCAGGTATTAGGTGTAAATTACATTGCGATCGTTGGTCCCGAAATTATTAGCAAATATTACGGTGAAGCGGAAACTCGCTTACGACAAGTTTTTGAGAAAGCGGCGAAATCTTCTCCATGTTTGATTTTTATCGATGAGATTGATGCTCTCGTTCCCAATCGCGCAAATGTGGAAGGAGAAGTAGAGAAAAGGCTGGTAGCGCAACTCTTGGGGTTAATGGATGGATTTGCGGAAACAAAGGGAGTAATCGTTCTTGCCGCAACTAATCGACCCGATGCGATCGATCCAGCCTTACGCCGTCCTGGGAGATTTGATCGCGAGATTATCTTCCCTATTCCCGATCGCCATGCTCGCCGTGAAATTCTATCCATTCATACACGATCGATGCCTTTGACAATGGATGTGGATTTAGATGATATCGCTGATCGCGCCTATGGCTATGTGGGGGCTGACATTAAGGGACTCTGCCAAGTGGCGGCAACTAATGCGCTACGCCGTCAGGTTGCAACAATCGCGGATATTCCCGAAAATCTTGATGTGAATCGGGAAGATTTTGAAGTGGCTCTGAAACAAATCCAACCCGCCGTATTGCGATCGCTACAAATTCAAGTTCCCAAAGTCCAATGGTCAGAGATTGGCGGACTCGTTAAGGTCAAACAAACTCTTCAAGAAGCTGTAGCAGGAGCCTTAATCGATCCTGCTCTCTATGCCCATACTCGCGCTAAAGCCCCTCGTGGCATTTTGCTCTATGGTCCTCCTGGTACGGGTAAAACTCTACTAGCTAAGGCGATCGCTACACAAGCGCAAGCTAATTTCGTTTCAGTCGCAGGTTCGGAACTACTGACAAAATGGGTAGGAGCTTCCGAACAATCGATTCGACAATTATTCGCTCAAGCAAGACAGGCGGCTCCCTGTGTGATTTTCATTGATGAGATTGATACGCTTGCACCTGCGCGGGGAAGTTATCAGGGTGATAGTGGTGTCAGCGATCGCGTAATTGGTCAATTATTAACCGAACTTGATGGACTGCAATCCGCCGAAGGACTATTGGTAATTGGAGCCACCAATCGCCGTGATTTCATTGATCCCGCGTTATTGCGATCGGGGCGAATTGAGTTACATCTGATGATCGATTTACCTGATCAAGATAGCCGCAGCGCTATTTTAGAAGTACATAATCGCGATCGCCCTTTGTCTGCAAATTTGGATTTAGCAATTTTTGCGGAACGCACCGAAAATTGGAATGGAGCCGATCTTGCCTTTTTAAGTAATCGCGCCGCAATTTTTGCAATCCGTCGTCATCAGCGTGATGATTCCAGTTTGTTGGAAAATCTCAAGATTACAATGGAAGATTTTGAGCAAGCTTTTGCCGAGATTATTGAGCAAAGCACTAACTATCGGGTTTAAATTTAGATACAAGTTGGTTGGTGATTTTCGATCGCCGTGAGGGTTTGCCACCAATTAGCGATCGCACCACTACAGAAATCGCTCAGAGTCCCGATGGTCGCAACATTATAGTAATTCGGGGATAAATGGCATGACTCCAGCCCGATCGCAATAATAAAACTGGCAAAAATAGGGTGATCGTACTACCAATAGTTACTACGACCATAAAATGCCCCACTTACCGCGAGTAATCCCCGAAATCTAATAAATTGGTGGATCGTCTCTTAATCTTTTTGTTGTTTCCTGAAGTCGGGCAAAACTTTCTCGGCGCGATCGCTCGATTGTGAGTGTTTGTAAAATTGGTTCGAGAATGCGTTTGGCATCTTGATAACCGCGTTGTTGCAAGAGTTGAATCCGTTCGGGGCTGAAATCTAGTAGTTTGTCGAGACCACCCATATCTTCTGTCGGACGAATTTCAATTATTGTTTGGTTTGGAAATTCATGGCGATTCCATAGTTCTCCATTTCCTAAATGAATGACGATCGCATGGGTGCAACCGCGATTTGCTAGGGCTTTGAGGGGGACGTTATCGCCTAACCAACCATCAACATAATGTTTACCATCAATCTTGCGGGACTTAAAGGCTAAGGGAATAGCGGCGCTGGCGAGTAATGTTTGATAAATTTCTTCATCGGTTGTGGCTGATTGAACGTGGATATATTCGGCGGACTGCCCAAGGGTGACGGATATGGCATTGCCGATGGTGGGTACGATTTGACCTGCTTTGTGTGTGTGTGGGAGAAAGTTATGGGCTGAGGGAAAGGCGGCTACCCATAGTTCGATTCCTTTTCGTAGTTGTTGGGGATCGATGGCATGGCGTAAAAATTTGTCTAGTGGGTTAGGGTCGCAAAATGATGCGTCTTCCTCTGAGAGATGTAAGTATTGTGCTAGGGAGTGGAGTGGATATTTAACTAGCTGCCAGTTGATGATGTTGGCTTCACCTAGTTCTTTCCATAATTGCCATAGGCGATCGCTTGATTGTTTAAAGGATGTATTAGAGGCGAGGATTGCTCCATTGAGTGCACCGATGCTTGTACCTGCGATGATATGGGGTGCAAAGTCAACTTCTGCTAGGTATTTGACTACGCCTGATTGGTATGCGCCTTTCGCGCCGCCACCTGCTAGGACTAATCCGATTTTGGTTGTGATATTTTTCATCTGGTTATTTAATCGCTTGCTGCCAACTGGTGACGATATCTTCTTTTTTGATTCCTGCTTCGATGAGTGTATCAATTAATCCTTCTTCAAAGTTGTCTTCTTCGATGATGATTTGAGAATTGCTGTTTTCTTTTTCGATGAGTCGTGCATGAAATAGGACGCTATCCATCCAACGATGTTTATCGCGACCTGTGGCAAGAACTAGAAAATGTCCAGACTCAGCATCACAAACTGGATAAAGTTTGATTGCTTGTAGACTAGGCTGATCGATTGTGGCATCCTGTACTGTTTTTTTGAGGATGTCTACATACTTTAGTGAGTTATCCATTTGACAATTACCTCCTGATCTGGGGAATAGATTAATAAATTAATTTTATTGCGCTGGATGGCTATCTGAAAAATTGGTCTTTGAAATTGTGAAATATACACAGCTTGACTTATAGCCAAAAACAATTGACGCTCTGGTTCTTGTTGTTCTAATGCCCATTGGTAAAGTTGAAGTTGACCCATAGTTTTCTCCAGTTCACTGATTACCGAAGAAGCGTCAAAATCTTTAATCTCAACGGCTATTTTTTGTCCTTCTTTTTCGGCTGTGAAAAGCTTTTCGGCTCCTAAATCAGCTTTTAAAAGTGTGTCTCCAAGTACCAAGATTAAAGGATCGCTGGTAATTATCCATCCATCTTTTTCAAGGGTGCGGCGTAAGGGAAAATGTAAATCATCTCTTCTAGACATTATTTATTTTCCATCCATAATCTGTACCAAAGCCTTTCTTTGACTTCTTTATCATGCTCCCCCGCCATCATTCCCACAATACTCCCCATCGGCAACGTGGACCAACGACGCTCTTTAACATCATTATTCTTATAAATATTTTGATCAACTTCAACATCTGTTACCGAGTTTAATTGATCGTTTTCTGTTTCATTGACAATGCGTTCAACATCATGCTTCATAGGCTCCAACGTGGACCAACGACGCTCTTTAACATCATTATTCTTATAAATATTTTGATCA
>JBAXTW010000160.1:0-9134 GCA_037129985.1 Pseudanabaena sp. ELA645
AACTTTAACGAGTGAGGTGGGCGTAGGTAGTTGTTTTACGATCGCGCTTCCCTGCAAAAATATATCAATGTCATCGCCTACATTTACAAATCAACTTACAAATCAACTTACAAATCAACTTACAAATCAATCCACAGGTTCATTAGAGCTAAGTCCTGACAATGGAATTGCTGAGGGATTTCCCACACTATTACTTGCGGAAGATAATGATGGCAATAAGCTGACAATCTCTAGATACCTCAAAGCCAAGGGCTATCAATTGTTATTTGCCAAAGATGGTCAAGAAGCGATCAATCTTGCAAGGTCGATGCGACCTGATTTAATCTTAATGGATATTCAAATGCCAAATATTGACGGATTGGAGGCGATCAAAATCATTCGTGGTAGTATAATATTCCTGAACTAGCGAATATTCCGATTATTGCTTTAACTGCATTAGCAATGACAGGCGATCGTGAACGATGTATCGAAGCTGGCGCAAATGAATATTTAACGAAACCCGTCAAGCTCAATCAACTAGCTACGACAATCAAGCAAATGTTAGCCCGCTTTGGGGCAACACTTCGTTCAATCAAATCTTAATTTTTTTTAGTCAACAATCCTAAGATTATATTCATGCAATCTACTCCTTCACAACTACAAGAACTGCGATCAATTCTAGGGAAAATGGAAATCGCTCTGGGGGCGGTAGATAGTGCAATTGTGTGGACTAATGCAGAAGGACGTATCCAATGGTGTAATAAATCTTTTGATCGCTTAGTTGGGAAGTTGCATATTATGATCTTGGGCAAAGAATTGCCGCCACTTTTGCCTTTGCATTATGACGGCATTCTTGTGCCAGCCGAAAAGTATCCTGTGGCGTTAGCCATGGAGAAGAAAGGGAAAATTAGCGAGAGTTACGAATGTTATCTTCGTGAACAAGGATCGATTCTTCAAGTTACTTCTACTTATATGGAAATAGCGGTTAGGGAGTCAAAAGAGATTAGTGTAGTTATTGCAATTAATGATATTACAGAACAAAAAAGCACCCAGATATTACTTCAGCAGTCTAAAACTGAATTAGAGAAGAGGGTTAATCTTAGGACTCAAGAATTAGTTGAATTGAATGAGCGGTTAAATCAACAAAATTACGAACTTCAGCAAGCTAAGCAAGCAGCAGAGCACTCTAACGAGGAAATGGCTCGTGCTACTCGTCTTAAAGATGAATTTCTTGCTAACATGAGCCACGAATTACGAACTCCCCTCAATGCGATCTTAGGAATGTCTGAAGCATTGCAAGAGCATGTTTTTGGTGCAATTAATCAAGAGCAGAAAGATTCCCTAGAAACCATTGCCAGCAGTGGAACCCATCTATTGAAATTGATTAATGACATTCTGGATGTTGCCAAAATCGAATCGGGACAAGTCGAGATCACCTGTTCACAAACATCGATCGCTGAACTATGTCAATCCAGTTTACCCTTTGTTAAGCAGCAAGCATTACGCAAACGCATTCAGTTGGAATTAAAAATCGCGCCTAATTTACCAGAACTATTTGTCGATCAGAGACGTATCCGCCAATCTCTGATTAATTTGCTTAGTAATGCAATTAAGTTCAGTCCCGAAAGAGGTCGGGTGTCATTAGTGGTTAGCCTTCAGCAAAATCCAGCAGAAATCACGAATGAAATCACGAATGAAATCACGAGCGAAATTAGATTTGCCGTAACTGATACAGGGATCGGCATCTCACCTGAAAATCTGCAAAAATTATTTCAACCCTTTGTCCAAATAGATGGAGCGCTCAATCGTCAAAACTCAGGCACAGGGTTAGGGCTTGCCTTAGTTAAGAGCATTGTGGAGATGCATAACGGCACGGTAACTTTAACGAGTGAGGTGGGCGTAGGTAGTTGTTTTACGATCGCGCTTCCCTGCGAAAATATATCAATGTCATCGCCTACATTTACAAATCAACTTACAAATCAATCCACAGGTTCATTAGAGCTAAGTCCTGACAATGGAATTGCTGAGGGATTTCCCACACTATTACTTGCGGAAGATAATGATGGCAATAAGCTGACAATCTCTAGATACCTCAAAGCCAAGGGCTATCAATTGTTATTTGCCAAAGATGGTCAAGAAGCGATCAATCTTGCAAGGTCGATGCGACCTGATTTAATCTTAATGGATATTCAAATGCCAAATATTGACGGATTGGAGGCGATCAAAATCATTCGTGGTAGTAATATTCCAGAATTAGCGAACATTCCCATTATTGCCTTAACTGCATTGGCGATGACAGGCGATCGCGAACGATGTATCGAAGCTGGCGCAAATGAATATTTAACAAAACCCGTCAAACTCAATCAACTAGCCACAACAATCAAGCAAATTTTAGCCCAAAAGCAATAGAGAACCAATTTTTTGTCGCGGCTTCGCCTCGTCACCAAAAATCTTAAAATCTGATGTTACGTGGAACCCTCACCCCCCAGCCCCTCTCCCATTAAGGGCGAGCAGCAGGGCGGTTTCATTTTCCGTAAGGTTGATTAAACAAGGGACGTACGGCAACAGTAAAGTGCCACACAGATGACAAAACCTCAAATTTTAAGGTTTGCTTTTTTCTGTACTCCTTACACGACAACCCTTTCCGAAAATGAAACCGCCCTGCTCTCCCCTTTTGGGAGAGGGGCTAGGGGTGAGGGTCTTGCAAACTTCTGCGTAACATCAGTTAAAATCTTAAAACCCCAACCTAATAATCCATGCATAAACAATCTATTTTAATCGTTGATGATGAGCCGCGTAACTTTGATGTCATAGAAGCATTCTTGAATGAATATGACTATGCCTTAAATTATGCATCTAGTGGACAGGAAGCCCTCGAATCTTTAGAGATATTAGAGATAGATTTGATTTTACTAGATGTAATGATGCCCGATATGGATGGGATCGAAGTCTGCGAACACATCAAAGCCATTCCCAAATATAGACCGATTCCGATCATTATGGTCACAGCCCTAACCGCTAAAGAAGATCTAGCTCAATGCTTAAATGCAGGTGCTAATGACTTTATTAGCAAGCCTCTTAATGCGCTGGAAATGCGGGCTAGGGTGCAATCAATGTTGAGGATGAAAGAGCAGTACGATGCTTTGCAAATATCCCTCGATCGCCAGTCAGTCTTAGAAGCTGAAAAAAGAGAACTATTAGAAAACCGCAATGTTGAATTAGAAAAACAAGTGTATGCCCGAACCGCCGCATTGAAAGCTGCGTCAGATCTGATTATCCATAATGCTATGCACGATCCCCTTACCGATTTACCCAATCGAAGATTGCTATTAGAGCGGATCGATCAAGCAATTCAGCGATCGCATCAATTAGATTCCCATGGTTACGCAATTTTATTTCTAGATTTAGATCAATTTAAAATCGTTAATGATAGTTTGGGGCATATCATTGGCGATCAACTACTAATTAGCATCTCTGAGAAGCTAAAAAAACATTTAGAGGATGTTTATTTAGTCGCTCGATTTGGTGGTGATGAGTTTGTCATTTTGTTGGAATATATTGCCAATATTGATGAAGTAATTAAGATTACAAAACGGATTTTAAGTGATTTTCAAGTACCATTAATTTTGAATGGCGGCGAAATATTTATTAATGTCAGTATTGGTATTGTCTTTGGGAATAAAGATTATCATCAAGCCTATGATCTGCTCCGTGATGCCGATCTTGCTATGTACAAAGCCAAGGCTCAGGGACGCAATTCCTACAAGATTTTTGATGTGAAAATGCATAATCAGGCGATTAAGCGGTTGACCCTAGAAACAGATCTTCGTAATGCGATTGATCGCCAAGAATTTATGGTTCATTATCAGCCAATTATGGACATCCTTAATGGCGATCGCCTAATCGGGTTTGAAGCATTAGTCCGTTGGCAACATCCCACTCGCGGTATGGTTTCTCCTATGGATTTTGTGGCGATCGCTGAAGAAACAGGATTAATTGTCGCTCTTGATAGTTGGGTATTTCAAGAAGCTTGTCACCAACTCGCTAAATGGAAAGCCAAATTTGTGAATTCTCATGACCTAAAAATGAGTATCAATCTATCGGCACAGGATATTCGCAACCCCAACTTGCTGACGGATATCGATCACATCTTGGCGGAAACGGGGCTAGATGGTAAGTCGATCACTTTAGAGATTACCGAAAGTATGTTGCTTGATGATATTAATCAAACCATCGATCTACTCACGCAAATTAAATCCAGAAATATCCAAGTTAGTATTGATGATTTCGGCACTGGCTATTCATCGCTAAATTATATTCATCGTTTACCTGCGGATTACTTAAAAATTGATCGCTCCTTTGTCAATCAAATGCAAGAAGCAAGCCGTAATTACCAAATCGTGCGGACGATCATCGCCTTGAGCAATCAAATAGGATTAGCGGTGGTTGCTGAAGGCATTGAGACATCAGAGCAGTTGAAAATCCTGCGAGACTTAGGATGCGAATTTGGGCAAGGTTATTTATTTTCCAAGCCCTTATCTGTTGCCGAAATCGAAGCGAAGTTTATGCTCTAGAAGTTATGCTCTAGAAGCGCGATCGGGTAGTTCCACAATTTCAAACCAATAAGTTCCGATCA
The DNA here is from genome assembly GCA_037129985.1 of Pseudanabaena sp. ELA645. GTDB lineage: Bacteria > Cyanobacteriota > Cyanobacteriia > Pseudanabaenales > Pseudanabaenaceae > Pseudanabaena. Next base: position 4,616 of record JBAXTW010000160.1, read on the forward strand.
TTTTCATGATTTGTACCATTGAGTCAAAGACGACGGGCTTGGCAATAAGCGAACTCACGCCGAGATCGTAGGTACGGAGAATATCTTCTTCCGCTTTAGAAGTGGTCAGGACGACAATTGGGATTTTGCGAAGATTAGGATCGGCTTTGATTTCTTTGAGGGCTTCGCGTCCATCTTTGCGGGGCATATTTAAATCAAGCAAGATCAAACTGGGGTAAGGCGCACTTTTTGGATTGCTATATTTGTTGCGATGCAGGAGATAATCCATCAACTCTTCGCCATCTTCAACAAAATGCAGATCGTTAGCAAGGCGATTTTCTTCTTGCATCAACAGGCGATCGTCTTCATCATCCTCCGCCACCAAAATCGTAATACTTTTTCCTTTAATGGGCATCGTGAGCATCTCCTTGGGCTTGATGAATGGGCATCGTGAAAATAAAAGTTGCGCCTTGGTTTGGTTCACTTTCCGCAACTAATGAGCCGCCATGACGTTCTGTAATTTTACGACATATTGCGAGTTCAATACCAGCACCTTCGTATGTGTCTGGAAAGTAGCGATTAAAACGATTAAATAGTTACCTCTATTTTTGATTATGTTATTAGGTCTAGCTTTGATAACTGAATTTATCAGGTTGTTAGCCAAGCTAAAATTTCGTCAATTATCAATTCAATACTTGGTAGTGGATAGACGATGATTTCTCCAGTCTGTAGATGTTTATGTTCTTTTTCCGATAGTGGTGGTTTGTGAGCAGCGTTATCGTAACGAAAAATTAGACTTTCATCCGCAGATTGATATTGATAGGCATAGCTAAAATGTTCGATCTTTTCCTGTTTAGCGGAAACATATTCTCGAATAAAAAGTACAGAATTATCAATTAGTTCCACTTTGATATTGATGAAAAGTTCACCTGATGGACGAGATTCACTATTGGATGTAACTGTTTTCGCTAAACCGTAATCTTCTAGACGAGCAACTGCAAGAACTAAGTATTGAAAATAGCTAAATACTGACATTTTGACTGATATTTTGTAAGCTTAAGAGAATCTGCAAATCTTGAGTAATATTTTCTAAACAGCGATATTCGCCGAACCATTCGACATATTCTAAGTCTTTGCCTTCTAGGTTTTCGGCTGTCCAAGAGGTGACAAATTCACGAGAGGAGATTTGATATTTCTGCTCGAAGGTTTGTAATTTTTGTTCTATCTGTTTTTTACCCTGTTCCATTCGCAGAATTTCGGCACGGATTGTTTTTTGAAGAATTGCGATCGCGCGATCAGGATATTCGGTAAAGATTTTTAATTCGTTCATATTCAATTATTGATAGTGGTTTGTTACTATTTTAGCTTGCAATTTTTGGGGCTTAGCAACTTCTGCTAATGTGCCTCGTGAGCATCTCCTTGGACTTGATGAATGGGCATCGTGAAAATAAAAGTTGCGCCTTGATTTGGTTCACTTTCAGCAACTAATGAGCCGCCGTGACGTTCTGCAATCTTACGACAGATTGCGAGTCCAATACCAGTACCCTCATAAGTACCGCGTCCATGCAGACGTTGGAAAATCTGGAAAATGCGATCGGTATATTTCTGTTCAAAGCCAATGCCATTATCGATGACACGAATTTCACAATATTCTTCACCAAGTTTCGTAAACATCCGCGATTGCACTTGCACCAATGGCGCAATCCCTTCTTGGCGAAACTTGAGCGCATTGCCGATCAGATTCTGCAAAATTTGTCGCATTTGCATCCCATCAGCATCAATAGTTGGCAGGCGATCGCGTTCCGCCGTAGCCCCAGTTTACTCGATCCGAATCTCTAAATCTGAAAGAACGCCATCTAAAATCTCCGATAAATCAACTGGTGTAGAGGGTTTGGCTTGGGTGGTGACTCGCGAAAAAGACAGCAGATCGTTAATTAAGACCTGAGCGCGTCCCGCCGCATTTAGCATTCTCTCTAGATAGTCTTGCCCTTTTTCGTTCAGTCCATCATTGCAAGTGGATTTGAGGCGATCGCCAAAAGCTTGGATTTTTCGCAGAGGCTCCTGCAAATCATGGGAGGCGACATAGGCAAAATCTAATAATTCGCGATTACTAACTTCTAGTTGCTCATTCATAGCGCGTAACTTTTTCATCGCTCCTTCCACCTCCTGTCGCAGGCTTATTTCAATTTCTTTGCGGGTCGTGATTTCATTTTCGATCGCAATGAAATTGACTAACTTGCCATCGTCATCAAAGACAGGGTTAATATGCAGCAATAACCAATATGGTCTTCCCTCCTTGTTATAGTTCAGGATCTCACCAGAGAATGGTTCTTGCCTTGCCAAGGCATAGCGAATTGCAGCGACTGTCTCCTTAGAAGTTTTCTCCCCTTGTAAAAGATCCCCAGGTCTTTTACCGATCGCTTCAGCCAAGGTATAACCCGTCAATTTATGAAAACTATGGTTAACCCATTCAATCTGTCCTTGAGGGTTGGTCACGATCGCCACATTATCCGTTGTGCTAGCAATCAATGACAACTTTTGTAATTCAATATCGGCGGCTTTGCGGGCTGTTATATCCTTACGAATAGCCAAGTATTGATAGGGCTTGCCATCTTCATTTAGGAAAGGAACGATTGTAGTATCGACCCAATAAATAGAAGCATCCTTAGCTCGGTTTTTGATTTCAGCCCGCCAAGTTTGACCGCTAGAGATCTTTTTCTACATCTCTACAAAAAACGATTGAGGATGATGTCCAGAATTGAGAAGACGATGATTTTGTCCGATTAGCTCTTCACGGCTATATTGGGAAATTTCACAAAATTTATCATTGATAAATTTAATTGTTCCTTGGGTATCGGTAATAGCCACAATTGCCGTTTGATCGAGGGTAGCAGTGATATCTTTTACGCGCTTTGCTGCTTGCTTTTCCGTTGTAATATCTTTGGCAATGCCCATATATCCCGTCACTTCTCCGCTTTCTGTGCGAATCGCCGTAATCGTCAGCATGACAGGAAACTTCGAGCCGTCTTTACGAATATAAGTCCATTCCTGCTCATATACCTGTCCCAATTTCGCCTTGGCAGTGAAGACTCCAAACCCAACAGGAATATTTGTGTTTAGTTCCTGCGATAGATATTGTGCTTGGGAAGCGATTTCATTAAACTCATGAAAAATCGCTGGGCTAGTCTTGCTCACCACCTCTGATTCGGCATAGCCTAACATCCTCTCCGCCGCGATATTAAAGGATTGGATCGTTCCTTCCAAATCTGTCGCAATGATAGCAAAGCCAGCACTATCTAAAATAGCTTGTTTGAGGTTTGAGACTTGATCTAGTTGTGATTCGGTAGAACTGCGATTAAGTCTTAACTCCAATTGATTAACTACGAGACGGCTAAGGGCTTCTAACTGTCGAATTTGGGTGTCGGTGAGGTTGCGAGTTTGGGTATCGATCGCACAGAGCGTCCCCAACGCAAAATTATCGTGGGTAATTAAAGGAACTCCAGCATAAAAGCGAATATTTGGATCGCTTGCCACCAAGGGATTGTCGGCAAAGCGAGGATCTTGACGCGCATCAGGGATATTTAAGGTCGCCTTGGCGGCGATCGCATGACCACAAAAGGAAATATCGCGAGGGGTTTCCGTAGCATCTAGCCCAACACGAGATTTAAACCACTGACGATCTTTGTCAACTAATGAGATTAGGGCGATCGGCGTTCCGCATATATCCGCAGCCAGTTGTGTCAAGTCTTCATATACCTGCTCAGGCAATGTATCGAGAATTTTGTAGCGATCTAGTGCAACTAAGCGATCGCTTTCATTCGCTGGAATTTCAGGCTGTTTCATAGGACAAAATTATAGTAAGTTTTTTAATTTCAAAATTTGAGGATAATAGCATGGCTAGGTATTAGGCTTTGCGCCGCTCATCTTTTGAGTAATCTTTGAATTAAAAGAATTAGCTGCTTCAGTTTGATAGGTTTGCTGATGTATTCATTAGCGCCAACTGCTAGACATTTTTCGCGATCGCCTTCCATTGCTAGAGCCGTCAGCGCAATAATTGGAATATCAGCCAGATTATGATCAAAGCGAATTTGTTTAATAGCCTCTAATCCATCAATAACTGGCATCTGGATATCCATCAAAATCATGTCGGGATGTTCCGCTTTGGCAAGATCGATCGCCTGTTGTCCATCAGTTGCTGATAAAATGCGGTAGCCCTTAGCTTTGAGGTAACTGGAGAATGTCGTAATATTAGCTTCGTTATCTTCTGCTAGCAAAATTAAGGGTGAAACTAATCCTTCAGTTTGGCTTTGACCTATCTGAGGCTGTCCTGACAAATCATGCTCGATTTGTTCTTCGATTGCTGGGTCGCTGATATTCATGGGAAGATTAATCGCAAAGCAACTACCGACTCCTATCTCGCTTGTCAGTTCTACATTTCCTCCATGAAGTTCTACAAGTCTTTTGACTAAAGCCAAACCCAAGCCAGTGCCATTATATTGACGGTTCAGCGCACTATCGATTTGGATAAAGGGTTGAAATA
>JBAXTW010000161.1:0-9042 GCA_037129985.1 Pseudanabaena sp. ELA645
CATATTTAATGGCAAAAATTTAATAGCAAGATTAATTGATGTTACGTGGAAGTTTCTCAAGTAGGGGCGGGTTTTGCATATAGATCTTGCTTCAGCAAAGAATTATCAACTAAACCCGCCCCTACTACTACATGATCGTGATGGTTCCACGTAACATCACTGATTAATATAAACTTAAGAAAGCGCCCCTTTGGGGCGCTTTCTTAAGTCTTAAGGTCGATAGCCTGAAGCGAGAAGCTGGGCAACAGCCTTGGCATGATAAGACAAAATAATATCCGCACCAGCGCGTTTCATACTGAGCAATGTTTCAAACATCACCTTCTTTTCATCAATCCAGCCCAACTGTGCGGCAGCCTTGACCATTGCATATTCACCACTGACGTTATAGGCGGCTACAGGCACATTGGTTGCATCTTTGACCTTCGCAATAATATCCAAATAAGCCAAAGCTGGCTTTACCATCACAATATCCGCACCTTCAGCGATGTCTAGATAGACTTCCTTAATTGCTTCACGGGAGTTGGCGGGGTCCATTTGATAGGTCTTCTTATCACCCGATTTTGGAGCAGAACCCAAAGCATCGCGGAATGGACCATAGTAAGCCGATGCATATTTGGCAGAATAGGCGAGAATACCAACATTCTCAAAACCAGCAGCATCTAAACCTTCACGAATAGCGCCAATACGTCCATCCATCATGTCCGATGGCGAGACAAAATCAGTACCAGCTTCCGCTTGGGAAACAGACATTTTCACAAGTACTTCCACGGTCTGATCATTAATAATTACACCATTGTCATCAATGATGCCATCATGTCCGTGAGTCGTAAAAGGATCAAGGGCGACATCAGTGAAGATAAGCACATCAGGAACCGCCGCCTTAATTCCTCTAACAGCGCGTTGCGCCAACCCTTCAGGATTAAAACTCTCAGTACCCGTCAAGTCTTTTTTCTCTTCAGGAACCGCAGGAAAAAGTGCGATCGCCTTAATTCCTAAAGCGTAAATCTCTTCTACTTCTTTAACTAAAAGATCGAGGGTAAACCGATAAGCCTCTGGCATTGACGGGATTTCAACGCGGCTATTCTCTCCTTCCATCACAAACATTGGATAGATAAAATCATCTACAGATAGATGGTTCTCTCTAACTAGGCTGCGAATAGAAGAATTTCGTCGGAGACGGCGAGGGCGATGAGTGAGTTCCATTGATGTTTCTTAACTTTTCTTAATGAGTTATCTTAAAAGTCAGTATTTTTAGTAATGCATTATACCAGAATCGTTAACATCGAAATGTGCTTATGAAAAGTTCTTATCAAATTAGTCTTATGCAACGGCTTATACTGGGGTAAGTAGTTGAGAACATTGATTTAGAAATTTAGAAATGAAAGCATTTGTAGCAGGAGCCACGGGGCGGCATATTGTCTCTGAGTTAGTTAAACGCAATATTCCTGTGAGAGCTTTAGTCCGTAATTTGGAATTAGCCAAACAGGTGTTACCGTCTGAAGTGGAGTTAGTTTTAGGCAATGTATTAAATGCTAATGCTTTGACTGAGGCGATCGCTGATTTTGATGTGTTGATATGTGCCACGGGCGCGAAACCAAGCTTAAATGCGTTAGAGCCGTATTTGGTAGACTACATTGGCACGAAAAATTTAGTAAATGCTGCCAAGACAAAAAATATTCAACATTTTGCGATCGTCTCTTCTTTATGTGTCTCTAAATTTTTGCATCCCTTAAACCTGTTTTGGTTGGTGCTTTTCTGGAAAAAGCAAGCCGAGAAATATTTACAAGATAGCGGCTTAACCTATACGATCGTCCGTCCTGGAGGATTGCTCAATCGTGAAAAGGAAGGGGGACTGGTGTTATCAGGCGCTGACACTTTATTTGAAGGCAGTATTCCCCGTACCAAGGTTGCCGAAGTGACAGTGGATGCGTTGTTTGAAGCTTCAGCTAAAAATAAGCTAATCGAAATTGTAGTTAGTGTTGATGTGAGCGATCGCCCAATTGCCGAATTGTTTGCCGCAGTCTAAAGATAAACTTAAACCTTAAAAAAATATGACTAAAACTATCCTCATCACTGGCGCATCCTCTGGAATTGGACGAGCAACGGCTTTGTATTTCCAAAAAAAAGGTTGGAATGTCGCAGCCACAATGCGATCGCCTGAAAATGAACTTAATCAAGAAATCAATAAGCCTAATAGTCTGGCAAATCTTGATCGCGTAATCCTCCTTAAACTCGATGTTACAGATCCCACGTCTATCACTAATGCGATCGCTGAAACCATCGACAGATTTGGCGCGATCGATGTGTTGGTAAATAATGCAGGTTATGGCTTGATGGGCGTATTTGAAACAATTACCGCCGAGCAAATTCAACGTCAATTTAACACCAATGTCTTCGGCTTAATGGAAACTACTCGCGCCGTGCTACCCCACTTTCGAGATCGTAAATCTGGCGTAATCGTGAATGTCGCCTCTATCGGTGGGCGCGTTGCTTTCCCACTTTACAGCCTCTATCATGCCACCAAGTGGGCAGTCGAAGGCTTTTCTGAGTCTTTGCAGCACGAATTACTTGGCTTTAATATTCGCGTCAAAATTATTGAACCAGGACCGATCAAAACTGATTTTTACGATCGCTCTGCTGATCGCAGCAGTAATCCAGATTTTCCTGAATATGATGATTTGAGCGATCGCATATTAACAAAGCTAAATAAAATTGGCACAACGGGCGCACCTGCTGAAGTTGTCGCAAAAACTATCTACCGAGCCAGCACCGACAATTCATGGAAATTACGATACCCCGCCGACGCGATCGCTAAGCAATTATTATTTGTCCGCAAGCTTTTGCCTGATTTTCTATTTACTAAGATTATTCGCCAAAGCACGGGCGTATAAGAACATGACAACAGTTACGGTGATTGGTTGTGGTGTGATTGGTGCGATGCTTGCCTATGAATTAAGTAAGGACTCAAAGGAAACTGGTTTAAAGGTGAGGGTTTTAGAAGCAAATCCTGAACCTGCTATGGTGGCGACAGGTGCAGCATTGGGGGTATTGATGGCGGCTTCTAGTTCGAGGGCGCGGGGACATTTAGTGAAGTTGCGCTTAGCCAGTTTGAGCAGGTATGATCGCCTGATTGATGAATTAACGGCTCAAACTAATTGCGATATTCTCTACAACCGCAAAGGAATTTTAAATCTCTATCGATCACCTGATGCTGAACCGACAGCGCGATCGCTAATTGGGATTAGGCAAAGACAAGGCTTTGCGATGCAATGGCTAGATCGAGATCAAATTCAAGAGCGATTTCCCCAATGGCAAACGAATGGTGGTCTATTAAGTGAATGCGATCGGGCTTTACATCCAATTCAGTTTGTCAAGGCTCTAGTAGAAGCGGCAGCTCAAAATGGAGTGGAATTTTGTTGGAATACACCTGTTCACAATTTAGAAGATATAACCAGCGATCGCATTGTGATCACATCAGGTATCGGCACTAATTCTCTAATTGCCCCGATGTTAAAAAATCGCGATCGCGATCTGCTGCAACCAATTGGCGGTCAAGCTCTATTATTGCAGATTCCCAATCTCAATCTCGAAAATGTAGTTCATATCGAAAATGAAGATGGTTCTGATTTAAATATTGTGCCTTTAGGGAATGATCGCTATTGGCTCGGTGCAACGATTGAATTTGATGATCGCGAATTACCGCGTCAAGAGAATGTGTCGTTATTATTAGAACAAGCGATCGCATGGTGTCCGACTTTTGCTCAAGCTGAAGTTCTCGAAACATGGGTAGGCGATCGCCCTCGCCCCGATGGTTTTCAAGCACCAATTTTAGGCTTTGTGCCAGATCACCCTCACATTGCGATCGCCACAGGACATTATCGAAATGGAATAATGATGGCTCCAATTACGGCAAAAATCACAAAAGATTTACTATTAACGGGTACAAGTGATTTCCCTTGGCGATCTTTTTCGCTTTAGCAATAAAATCCCATAGACTAGAAAAATAAACTTGAGTTAAAAATTAGCTCTATGCCGAAAATTAGAGTGCCAAAACCTTTTTCTGAGTTAGTAAAGGAAGTAAACTACGAAAAAGTTGTAATGCTAGTTGGTAAATATCACGAAACCGATCGCAAAGGTCGATATTTACATTGGGATGAATTTAAATGGCGAGTAGAAAGAGGCGATGACGAAATAGAGGCATGGGTAGCGACTAAAATCACTAGAAAAGCAAGAGCAAAACACTTACAACAATTACAAGCTGAAAAAGAATCCTGTTTTATTTACAGCATCCCTGATTCGCTCTCGGCAAAATTATATTCTATTGACAAAATGATTGGCAAGGGTCAAGAGATCAAGGATGTAAATAACTTCATCACATCGAGTGATAAGCAACATTATTTTGTCAAAAGCTTAATGCTAGAAGAAGCAATTACTTCATCACAATTGGAAGGAGCTTCAACTACTCGCGAAGTTGCACAGGAAATGCTTAAAAAAAGTATTGCTCCCAAAGATAAATCTCAACAAATGATTTTCAACAACTATCAGTTAATGAAAAAAGCTATTGAGAGAAGAAATGAAGAACTATCAATAGAATTTATATTGGAGTTACATAGAATAGCAACTTATAAAGCAATTGATAATGAGGCTGTATCAGGACAATTAAGACAAGACAATAATATTGTTGTGGCTGATTTATATGGTGAAAATATATTCTATCCACCTGAATCGGAATCGATTCAATCTAGGCTTAATCATCTATGTGACTTTGCAAATCAAGATCATAGTCAAGGTTCAAGTTTTATCCATCCAATCATTAAAGCGATTATTTTGCATTTTATGATTGCTTACATCCATCCTTTTGGTGACGGTAATGGTAGAACCGCAAGAGCGATTTTTTATTGGAGTATTCTTAGATCTGATGATTATTGGTTATTTGAATATGTGTCAATCAGTAAATTTATCAAAGAAAAACGTGGAGCCTATGACAAAGCTTTTATCTATACAGAAACTGATGATTATGACCTCACATATTTTATCTATAACCAAGTTGAAACTATCGAAAAAGCAGTTAAATCCTTACATGAGTATGTAGATAGAAAAAAAGACGAATTTCATCAATTCAGGGATTGGGTTAATCGCAGCCCATTAGCTGAGACTTTGAATGGAGGTCATCTAGAAATCTTGAAAGAAGCGCTGAAATCTCCTGGGCAAGAATTTACGGCAAAACAAGTAGCGATTGATTTAGGCGTTACTGTTAACACGGCAAGAAATTATCTTTCAGCTTTGGTAGATAAAGATTTACTGCTTCTCGCTCAAGCGAAACGAGGCAAAGTGCGGATCTATATTGCCCCTGCCAACCTGAAAGCAAGATTGCAACTCTAATTATTCACTTAAAACCCAGAGAAAAGTTTAAAAGCCTCAATAGGCTGTATCAGCCCTAAAACCAAGATTGCGATCGCCCTGCACATTCAGAAGGTGACAAATTTGGGTAAAATCTGGATAGTGCCAGTTAATATAGAAACTCATATGCCAGCAGACAACATCAACGAAAACCAAATAAACCTATCGGGTAATGAAGCACTATTTAATGAGGTGTTAAAAAGTGTAGATATCGATCCCGCTTTGCTTGCAGAACTCGGCGAAGTTACCAATGATCCTGAACAGGCGATCGATACCGCTATTCGTCAATGGTTACAGCGCCGCGCCATCAAGGAAGCCGATCGCTCTAGACCTTTAACCATGAATCCAGTCGTACCACCACGCGGCGAGTGGAATGACTAGTCATCTGTGCCAAGAATCTAGAAAATCGTTCAATAAGCCGCCCAAAACAACATGCATGAATTTTGGCTAAAAGATAAACTAATCCTGCTCATTGGGCTATTTCAGTTCGGACTTGTCCTGATTGTGATGGCAGCCGTTAACTTAGTTAAGATGATTTGGGGCAGACAAAATATCGTTGACACGAATAGTCCAAATGAAATCGCAAATCAAACCGCAAATCAAACCGCAAATGTGGCGATCGCTAGCAATAGTCTCTCAGAAGTTGAGTCTGAACAATTAACTAAACAAGTGCCAAACGATTTAAAAGATGAAGTGAGTAATCTCAGTAACCATCAAAATCAAATAAGTCATGACCCCGCGCTGGTTAATTTTAGTGAGAGCGATCGCATAGATTTACTTGAGCAGCAGCAACTTGAAGCAAATGCTCTAAATTGTAAGGTGGACATTGACCCAGAATTGATGACTGAACTGAAGGAAATATCTAACGATCCTACAGCGATAATCGATGAGGCGATCCGATGGTGGTTGAGGCGGCGGACATTAGAAGTTTTGGATGCTTCCGATGATCGCCCCTATCGGATGGGTATGCGCTCAAACAAGTCAAAGCGATCAGCTAAAGATCTGTGGAATGACTAATGATCGATGCGCCGTTTGACGAGATTCTGGGGCAGGAGCAGGCGATCGCTTTATTAAAAGCGGCGATTAAACGCGATCGCATTGCTCCTGCCTATTTGTTTGCGGGTGCGAGTGGAGTGGGGCGCAGTAAAACCGCTTCAGCCTTTGCTCAAGTTTTGTTGGGCGATCGCAAATCTAGCCATCGGCTCAGCGATCGTAATCATCCTGATTTGTTATGGGTAGAGCCGACTTACTTGGACAAGGGCAAAATGCTCACAGCCAAAGAAGCGGATACCGCAGGTTTAAAACGCCGCGCTCTGCCCCAGATTCGGATCGAGCAGGTACGGGAAATTAGCGAATTTGTGAGTCGATCACCCCTTGAATGTAAGCGATCGGTTGTCATTCTCGAAGAAGCGCAATCAATGGCAGAATCCGCCGCCAATAGTTTGCTGAAAACCCTTGAAGAGCCACTTTATGCCACGATTATTTTGATCGTCCCCGATGCTGGTTCGATCTTACCAACCCTAGTTTCACGCTGTCAGCGTATTCCGTTTACACGACTCAATCAAGCTCAAATGCAAGCAGTCCTCACCCGCGAAGGACATACAGATATTCCCGCCGATGTAGTGGCACTGGCGCAGGGTTCTGCGGGTAATGCGATCGACTCTTTTGAGCGGTTCAAAAGCATTCCTGCCGAGTTATTAAGTTCCGTGCGCCAAATTCCTAAGGATGCCAAAAGTGCAATGGCGATCGCTAAACAAATCAGCAAGGAGCTAGAGGTAGATTTGCAATTGTGGCTAATTGATTATTTACAAAATTATTTCTGGGAACAGCAAAAGTCAAAGTCGGTTTTAGAACATCTCGATAAGGCGAGGGAGTTAATCGCAAGATATGTGCAACCGCGATTGGTATGGGAAGTAACGCTATTGCAGATCGCAGGGAAAATTTAAGATTTCAACGAGCAACAGCCCTGTAATAAATTACGGGCTAAAAGCTTAAACCAGTTGAAACGGGTTGATCATAGAAGTGTTTTAGTCTGCTTTAGCTGACTTTAGCTTTCAGCCAAGAACTTGAGTTCTTGGTTGGTTTGCGTAAGCCCTAACTTGTTCAAATTTCGTTTCTAGATCTCGTTGGGATCAATTCCCATCGCCCTAAGTTTTTCAGCAAGACGTTGAGCTTTTTGTTCGGCAGCTTCCTTTGCAAGACGTTCTTGGTCAGCGATGAGACGCGCTTGATCGGCGATAAGACGAGATGTATTCGCACTTGCTTCGGCGGCGCGTTTGTCTAGACGTGCTTGACTAGCAATTAGACGCTCTTGATTAGCAACTAGCTGCGCTTGACTGGCGATCGCCTCAGCATCTAGCCGCCCTTGTTTTTCAGCGATCGCCCGTTCGTCACCCGTCAGCAATAAATTGCCTGAAGCATCCCACCAGCGCAACCAAGGGATCGGCGTGATTTCATTCCCATATAGGATACCGAGTTCAACCCCTAATGGTGAAATGGGATAATGTCCGCGCTCATTCGCTAACATCTTTGCATAATGTCCATTGACAAGTTGATAAACCTCAACCGATGCTTTCTTGACCTCATAGATTGCATAAAAAGGAATAATGATCGCCTGTTCGTATACCCAGAATTTCCCTGCTTTTTGATTATTCCCTTGGCTTAAGGGAGTCGCATCTCTTTCTTCTGAGCCATTACCAGACACAAACTCGATCGCAATTAGTGGCACAACCAACTCTTTCCACATCACATAGGAGCGCCGATATTCACCATTGAGATAGGGTGGTACATTTCCCACATAAAACCAGTCAGGAGCCTCCGCGCCCTTTTCGGCTGGCTCGGTCAATCGCCAATAAATTCCACTATCCTGACCGATGCAATAATTTCCATCGGGATGTAATTGTTGGAGGACTGGTTCTATGGAACTGGTTAAAACGATGCTTTGTGGATGCTCCTGAAAATTTTTCACAAAGGTTCCGTCAGAGTCTGGCAGTTGTGTATGATCGGGAAGATTGGTTTGGTGATTGGGAATAAACCGCAAGGCAGGAATTTCGGGTTTAATCGGTGCTTGAGTGGTTTCCATAGTTTTCAACCTGCATGGTATTCAGACATTGCTTCTTTAGCTAGTTTTGCTAGTAGGTCTTGAGAACGTTCAAATGAAGCATTCCATTGAATTTCATCTTCAAGTTCTTCTAAAATGATCGTGGCGATCGCATCTTGCTGCTCGACAGATAACGTTCTTAGTTTGGTAATTGTGCGTTCAAGTAACTCTGTCATGGTTTCTATTTTCTTTAGTGAGAGTTAGTTACTACTATATTGTAACTTTTTCAGGATTATTTTGCTTTATGTGCCGATCGCATATTCCGTAAGATATACTGACAGCATAGGATCTGGCAAACATGGGAGTGCATGGTTTTGTTTGGCTTTTTTAAGAAGAAACCTGATAGCCTCATCGGTGAAATCCTTGACCAACGCTATAAAATTACAAAGCAACTAGGAGAAGGTGGCTTTGGTGATACTTATTTGGCGATCGATACCAGATCGAAAATACAACAGTCCCGTGTTGTCAAACATCTGCACCCAAAAGATAGGGCAACCGCACACGTTTCTTAACAAAAGAGGGAATATTTCGTAACAATAAGC
>JBAXTW010000162.1:0-9015 GCA_037129985.1 Pseudanabaena sp. ELA645
TAACAACGCGGCTGCAAATTGGCGCTAAACACTGGCTGTTCCCGACTGGTGAGCAATAACTTACTGTTACTCCCATTCCCTAACCATTGGCTCAAAAATTGACCATAAACCGACTTCCCTTCGGCTGGTATTACCGTTTCCATATTGTCCAACACCAACAAATAAGGCTCAGCGATTAACCCTTCGACGATCTGCCCAATTAACGTCTCCTCGTTCCATTTTTCATCATAAGCTCGTCCCAACTCTTCCAATAACCATCGCCCAAATTGCGCCAAGGGATAAGGCTGGATAAAACTCACCCACAACACCCGCCAATCAGGGGTTAACTGCTCCTTGAACTTCACTGCTAAAGCCGATTTACCATAGCCTCCTGCGGCAGTCATCCCGATTAAGCGGACTTTGTCATTGCTTAGGGCGGTTTGTAGTTCCTTGATTTCATCCTGTCGTCCCTGCCATTCATCTACTGGCGGAGGTGTCGTATTCAGGGTTGCGGCGATCGCAACGGGTTGAGCAGAAACCACTTGATGAATAGTGACATTTTGATGAATAGTGGCATTAAGATCGCCGCCAACCGTCACGTCTTTTATGGCAGATTGCTCAATAGATGATTTGTCTTGAGATTGGGGAGATGTCATTGTTTTTTTCTATCTGCCTTAAAATTAAACACAAACTTGTAGGGGTTGAGCATTTGCGCCACTGTTTTTATACTCCCACAATTATCTTGAAATGCAAATGCTCAACCCTTTGTGCTTTCATCGATAGCTTGTCCCTGCGTTGCGAGGTTTGGGCAAAGCATTGCCAAATCAAAATTATCTGAAAATTTATAGATTTCCGTGGCAATGCTTTGCCCCTACAGAAGGATCGTCTGATGCGCGAATAATTCATGACAATAAATTTGATTGAACAATTCGGAAACCAGCATGTTGATAGAAATTGGGACGGAACCAATTCCGATAATGCGGTAAGGCTTCTGTCCCACAGGTAATCCATGAGCCGCCTGCCATCATATTATGCTTAGTATCAAAATAGGGAGCAGAATAGTTCTCGTATAAATAATGTGGCTCATAACCAGATAGCGCGGTTAAACGATCGCTTAGCCATTCCCAAACATTGCCCCGCAAATCATAGATCCCAGACTGGCTTTTCGCAGCTTCCAAATATCCAACAGGACTAGGGGAACCAAATTGAAAATTGAGATTATAATTGCTGACAGATGGAACCTGTTCCTGTAGACCATAAGCAGCAAGATGCCATTCTGCTTCAGTCATCAGTCGAGTTTCTCGCCCAGTCCGATCACTATACCATCGACAGTAGGCGATCGCTTCATAGCAATTTACCTCAACGGGATAATCAAAGGGCATATCCAGTTCATCGAACATGGCGCGATATTTATAATTAGAATGGCGATCGGGAATCCAAAATTTAGGATGTTGAACATCATGTTCCGTTCTCCAAGCCCATGACTGCTCAGACCAATAGCCTTGATTTTGATAGCCACCTGCTTTTACAAAATCGAGGAATTCGGCATTGGTAATTAGATATTTACTGACAGAAAAATTATTAACAGAAATTAGGCGATCGCCATACTCAATATCCCAGCCAAAGGTAGGAAAATCTTCAGGTTTACCTAAGCGCACATCGCCACCAGTAATCTCGATCATCTCATTGGTAATTGTGTAACCATTAGCGGGAGCATATTCCCAATCAAGCGGACGTTTTAATACGGATATCGGCAACTGACGAATCAACATTGATGAAGTTTCAATATGCACATATTGATGTTCGATCGCCATCATCAGCGCCCAGAGTGGATGCTGTTGATTAATGGGTAACTTAATTTCTGTGCGATGGATTAGGTCAGCGATCGCGCTATGTGCAGTTCGGCGATATTCCCAAACCGAATCAACATTAATATTACGAAGTGTGGCAAATTTATCAGCGATTTCATCTGGCTTTTCGGGATCGACTCCAATCTCAAAAATGATCTCATAATCTGGATTTATCCGCTCTGAAAACAGACCAACTTTAATTAATTTATTAACATAGAAAACTGCGGAATGCCCCAAATAGAAAATTAGTAAATTCCGTAATGGATCGGGATTAGTATAATATGCATCATTACTAATCAGACTTTGCCACAAATGATTTTCGAGTTGCCAAGCCCGATTAAAATAAGCAAAAATATCTTGGCGATCGCATTTATCTAATTGCGGGGGATTAGAACAAAAATGAGGATTCATAATTCGATGATTTTTAATGTAGATAATGTTTAATGTAGGGGCAATTCATGAATTGCCCCTACATTAATATTCTCAAGCTTGACAAAGAACTAAACCAAATTTCTTTTGAGAATCTGTCCAAGTTTTTAGAGTTGCTAAACCTTGAGTTTGCAGTTGTTTTTCTAGTACTTGTAAATCAAACTTGCGAGAAATTTCTGTAAGAATACTTTCACCAGCTTTAAACTCAAGATTTAAATCCAAGATCTCCAAACAAACTTTATGGTCAGCATGACAATGTAAATGCATTTCGATCTGGTTTTCTAGTTGATTATAAATAGCTTGATGGCTAAATAATGTAGTATCAAAATTACCTTGAAAACGCCAATTCAGATGTGTCAAAATATTCAAATTAAATGCTGCCGTCACATTTTGACTGTCATTATAGGCAGCCTCTAAAATCTCTTTGGGCTTCTGCAAATCAGTACCCAACAAAAAATAATCACCCTTTCTTAATGTACAAGCCACCTTATGCAGAAAGCGATCGCATTCTGGTTCTGCAAAGTTTCCAATCGAACTTCCTAGAAAGAAAATCATGCGCGATCGCTCAGAATCACTCCGCTCTAATTCCAAATGCTCCAACGCTTGCTCATAGGTTCCCAATAGCCCCTGAATGAAAAAATCTGGATACTGTTGCTGTAAGTCTAAGACACTAGCCTTGAGAATTCCACCACTGACATCAATTGGTAGATAACTACAAGACTCAGCTATTTTTTGATAAGCATCCAATAGAAATCGAGTTTTTGTCGAACTACCACTACCTAACTCTACCAACTCGCAACAGTTAGTCATCTGAGCAATTTCATCAGCATATTCCTCTAAAATCGCCGCTTCGGTGCGGGTGGGATAATATTCTGGCAGAAGGCAAATTTGCTCAAACAACTCAGAGCCGCGATCGTCATAAAAATACTTAGGCGGTAATGTCTTGGGATAACTCTGTAAACCTTGAACAACATCTTCACCATCACGCTCCAAAGATTTATGACTATTTTCTATGGAATTGGTTAAGCATTTGATAATCATGAAAATTAGTTCCTAGTTTTAAAAATATTACGCTATATGATTACTTCTTGGATGATTTCAGCTTTATAAAGCTTTATAACATTAATTAAATCCAAGTCTTCTGAATGCGAGTTTACGACTTTGCCATACTTGAGTTTCGTGAGGGGAAATTTGGATTGCTTTGTCGTAGGCGACGATCGCTTCTTCTAGTCGCCCTGAACCACTAAGCGCATTACCACGACTATACCAAGCAAAATGATCGTCAGGGTTGATCTCTAAAGCTTTGTCATGACTGGCGATCGCCTCTTCATAAAGTTCGAGTTTGCTAAGTACCAAGCCGCGATTGTTCCATGCGTAATAGTCATCGGGACGGATGGCTAAAGCTTGGTCATAACTAGCGATCGCCTCAGTAAAATTTCCCCATAACTCTAGAGCCTTGGCGCGACTATACCAAATCTGATGATCATGGGGTTTGTATTCGAGAGCGCGATCGTAACTTGCCACCGCCTCGTCATATTTGCCCATGCTTTCGAGGGCATAAGCGCGACTGAACCAGCCCTGTACATAGTCTGGTTTGAGGGCAAGGGCTTTTTCGCAATTGGCAAGGGATTCTTCATGTTTGCCAAGAACACTGAAAACTAAGCCTTTTCCTCCATAGGAATAATGATAATCGGGCTTATATTGCAAGGCGGCATTATAGCTATTGATCGCCTCTTCATAGCGCCCCAACATACTGAGTGAAGTTCCCAAATTATGCCAAGCGGCATAAAAATCTTCTTGTATGGCAATCGCCCGTCGATAATTTTTGATCGCTTCTTCATGGCGATCGCAGAGGTCAAGAGCGACAGCACGGTTATACCAAGCCAGATGATTGTCGGCGCGAATTTGCAGAGCCAGATCACAATTAGCGATCGCCTCTGGACAGCGATTTCCTGCTACTAGTAAGCCGCCTTGTTCTAGTAATAGCTCAATGCGTCGCTCCGAAATCAAAGGCTGAGCGGCAATTAATTTTTGCAAATCCTCAAATTTGAGATCGCGTTCGTCATCACTAATTTGTGCATAAATTTCATAGCGATCGTCCCCCACCCAACGAAAAGCCTCTTGCCGCAATAATTCCATATCTGTAGGAAACTCAAACACCTCAACGCAATCATCAAAAAATGCAGGATGACTATCAATGAAAAATTTGAGTGCAAACAAAGGGAGTAAAAATACAAACCTAATTGGGAATTTCTCTTTAAGACTAGTTTGTAAAATACTCAAATGGGCAAGCGGTCGTGGCAGATTTTCTAATTTGACACTTAATTTCGGATCTGCAATATCGCTAACTTTACCTTCTAAAAACTCTTCAATACCAGTGACAAATAACACACTTGCCCCATGCAAATCAGTCCTATCGACAAACATCGTATAAAAATCAGCGACTGGGCGATCAAGCCTTAATACATCAACTATTTGGGCGATCGCATCAGCCTTAGTTCTTTTGATGATCTGCTCCCCTTCCGCAGGTGAACAGCGCACAAATAACATACCAAAGTCATTTTTGTTGCGAAGCAACCCCAGTAAATTTTGGTACTCCATCTCTGGATTTTTTAGAGAATCTTTATCCCAAACGTTGCCAACGTATGTCATGTCGCTTTCATTTTACTGAACACCCAGACCAATCATAGCAAATAGCAGGTACAGCGTTTTGCCCAATTATTTGCCCAATTAGCGATCGCGTTTATCACGCTTCCCTCGAATAGAGGCGATACTACTTTTTATAAATTCTCTGATTTTTCTAGTTCTAATAGAGCTTGTTTCCGTTCCACTCCCCATCGATAGCCACTGAGAGAACCATTACTCCCCACCACTCGATGACAGGGAATAGCGATCGCTAGTTTATTTGCCGCACAAGCTGAAGCAACTGCTCGAAAGGCTTTTGGGTTTCCAATTTGGGTGGCAACTTGTTGATAGCTTAAGGTACTTCCCACGGGAATAGTCTGTAATACCTGCCATACCTGTTGTTGAAAAGCAGTACCCTGAATATCAAGCGGCAAAATCAAGCTGTGCCTTGGTATTTTAATCGTTGAGACTATATCGGCAACCCATTGCTGAAATGTCAGATCGTCATCGCCCAATTTTGCTTGTGGAAATCGCCGATAAATTTCGCTTGCCAATTCATCTGAACTGTCGCCTAAGGCGATCGCGCAGATCCCGATCTCAGTCGCAGCAACCATCACCCATCCTAAGTTGGTATTCTCAACGGCAAATCGAATTTCCTGATTCATTACATCTTTTTTGTATTGGGTTGGTTTCATGCCTAATATAGCAATCCGAAATGAGTTAAAACAGGGTTCGACTTCGCTCACCCAGCGTGGACTGATGGCTGAGCGGAGTCGAAGCCACAAATGATTCAGGATTGCTATATGTTGGTAACTTCAGTATATTAATGAAAAATGAGTCATTGCTCTTTATTGACTTAAGATCGTGATTTGCAGTAACTTAACCTTGACTGAATACAGACTACAAAAGGCTTCATCTAAAACAAGGTACTGTTGCTCGTGGTTTTGATCAACTTAGCTACTAACGTCCGCACTTTTATGAGTGCTTTGATCACTTGGTTCTTTCGCAGCCTCTTGCGACCCAATGTCATCTTACCGATCGCTGGTTTTGCAGGAGTTATCGCCCTATGGTGGGCGATCGCTTTATTTCGTGGTGAAATGATGCCCACACCGCCAGAAGCCTTGGTCAAGAATTTAGATTTTATTTTAAATCCATTTTATCGGCGCGGACCAGGAGATATTGGCATTGGCTGGTTGCTGCTAGCTAGCTTACGCCGAGTTTGCATTGGCTTTTCCTTGGGCGCGATCGTTGCCATTCCCGTTGGCGTTTGGATTGGCTTATCGCGTAACGCTTGGTTAGCGATTAACCCGATCATTCAGGTGTTTAAGCCCGTTTCACCTCTTGTGTGGTTGCCGATCTCCCTTGCAATTTTTAATGCTGCGGAGCCTTCCGCGATTTTCGTAATTTTTATTACTTCCCTTTGGTCAACGATTATTAACACTGCTGAAGGTGTGAGTAACGTTCCCAAAGACTATTTGGAAGTCGTGCAAGTCTTAGAAATGCCGCGATGGAAGCAATTAATTAAGGTGATTTTACCCGCCAGTCTGCCCTATATCTTTACAGGTTTACGCATCAGTTTGGGGATTGCTTGGCTAGTGATTGTTGCCGTGGAAATGCTCACAGGGGGCATTGGCATTGGCTTTTTTGTTTGGGATGAATGGAGTCGTTTGAATGTGAGTTCGGTATTCTTGGGAGTCTTTGCGATTGGGATAACGGGGCTGATATTGGACTATGCCCTCTCCATATTGCAAGCGATCGTGACTCGTCGCCCCGCTCGATCCTAGGATTTGGAGATAACCATGTACAGACCGCACACGAGGAGAACCTTCCTCAAGGGAATGACCGCTACTGCTTCAGCGATCGCTTTTTCTGCTTGCACCCAAGAACAAGGACGAAATCCCACTGGACTATCGGAAACCGCCCTTGCTGTCGAACCAATTATTAATCCCGCCAGTCTCGAAAAGCCCAACTTAACTGTTGGCTTCGTACCCGTTAACGATTGCGCTCCCTTTGCGATCGCATGGGAAAAGGGATTCTTTCGGAAGTATGGCTTAAATGTTACGCTCAGTCGAGAAGCGAGTTGGGCAAATTCCCGCGATGGAATTATCTTTGGGCGCTTAGATGCCTCTCCCGTCGTATCTGGCGCTGTCACCAATGCTCGCCTTGGCGCAGAAGGAGCAAAACAATTTCCCCTATGTGCAGCGATGACTATCCATCGTCACGGCAATGCGATTACCTTCAATCGCAAACTGTGGGATGCGGGTATTCGCCCCTTGTCTACCTATAATGGAGACTTAGAGAAATTCGGGAAAGATTTGCGAAGCTATTGGCAAACTGCTCCCATTGATGAACGGGTATGGGCAACTGTTCTAAGTTCTTCTATCTATGAATACTTCCTGCGCTATCTGCTTTCATCGGCAGGTATCGATCCAGTTGCCGAATTACGTTCCATTATCACGCCGCCACCTCAGATGGTGAGCAATATGCGAATGAATGCGATTCAAGCCTATATGGTTGCCGAGCCTTGGAATACAAGAGCGATCGCTGGGAATGAAGGGATTGGATTTACCTTTGCTCAAGGGCGAGAAATTTGGAACGGGCATCCCGATCGCCTGTTAGCCGTGCGCGAATCATTCATTCAGGACTATCCGAAAACCTACCGATCGCTAGTAAAAGCGATGATCGAAGCCTGTCAATATTGCAGCGAACCCGCCAATCGTGAAGAAGTTGCTAAAATTATCTCTCGGCGCTCTTTTACAGGTGCAAATGTGAAATACACGCGCCCTGCCATTGTTGGG
Organism: Pseudanabaena sp. ELA645; assembly: GCA_037129985.1. Lineage (GTDB taxonomy): Bacteria > Cyanobacteriota > Cyanobacteriia > Pseudanabaenales > Pseudanabaenaceae > Pseudanabaena. The sequence continues at coordinate 7,682 of JBAXTW010000162.1, forward strand.
AACTATAACTACGGAGGATTTGATAATCAACAGCGCATCACCGATAGCATAGAGACAACGCTGTTTTTTGAAATGCCCTCTTCAGTTTCTGAAGTTGCCAACGACCATTCCACTTTTCTCTGGCAATCCCAAAGCCTATGGTTGATGACTCAAGCAACCCGTTGGGGACAAATTCTAGAATTTCCGAAGAATGCCGAAGCGATCGCCCGTCAGGCATGGCGAACAGATTTGTATCGAGAAATTGCTGCGGAAATGGGAATTAAATGTCCATCGGAGGATTATAAAGTGGAACCTGCTGCCGCCTTTATCGATCGCAAATCCTTCGATCCGAGCAATCCCGTCGGCTATTTGAACAGCTTTGAAATTAGGGCAAATGCGCCCCAATCCTTTTTCTTTGCGTAATTATCCCTTGAATAATCTTGCATAATATTTTTTATGACTACCCAACCAGCGCTCAATTCCAATAATCCTCCCCACGACAAGCCATTTTTGGTAATCGAAAATATTGTCAAGGCTTTTCGCAAACCCGATGGCAGTCAATTTGTGGTGCTAGATGGTATCGATCTAGCGATCGCTGAGCAGCAATATGTCGCGGTGATTGGTCACTCTGGCTGCGGTAAATCAACTCTCTTAAGGATTGTCGCAGGGTTAGAGAAGCCGACATCAGGTTCCGTCACCTTAGAAGGTAAGCTGATTCGCAAACCAGGGGCTGAGCGAATGATGGTCTTTCAGGGCTATTCGTTGCTGCCTTGGCTGACGGTAAGAGAAAACATTCGCATGGCGGTAGATGAAGTGTTCAAAACCGCTAGCCATACTGAAAAAATTGCGATAGTCAATGAACATATTGAAATGGTGAATCTCACTGCCGCCGCCGATAAATATCCCGATGAACTTTCAGGCGGGATGAAACAGAGGGTTGGGGTTGCGCGAGCCTTGGCAACTCGTCCGAAAATGTTGCTGTTAGATGAACCCTTTGGTGCGCTAGATGCCTTGACCCGACCTAAGCTCCAGCAACAGGTTCTCGATATTTGGGAGAATAATCGCCAAGCGGTGATGATGATTACCCATGATGTGGATGAGGCAATTTTCATGTCCGATCGCGTGGTGATGATGACCAATGGACCAAAAGCGACAATTGGGAAAGTGTTAGATATTCCTTTACCGCGACCACGCGATCGCCATGAATTGAGAGAGTCTAAGGAGTATTACGAATTACGCAATCAGGCTTTAGATTTTTTAGAGCGATATCAATAGGCTGTTGATTGTTTAGATAGCGATCGCCTAGAAATCACGACTCACGGTAATAGCGATCGCCTTTCTCAAAGTTTTCCATT
>JBAXTW010000163.1:0-9006 GCA_037129985.1 Pseudanabaena sp. ELA645
AAAAAATAAAGGTAATAATTGTGATATTGCAACTTAAATGCCGATTAGCTTACCAGTATCAAACCCCTAGGGCTAAAAAATCACAATCTGACTGGTAATGGCATTGATGCCAGTGATCGTGATGTCAATGGCACTTCTGGAGGTGGTGGTAAGATCAATATTCAGAACTGGCCCGTATTTGGAGCATATATGCCCGATGCGATCGCTAGCTATGTTGTCGGCGGACAGACATACTACATTACCGCCAATGAAGGTGACTCCCGCGTTCGTCCTACCGCCAATGGCATCGTCACTGGTGTTAATGAAGGAGCCGTTTACACAGAGGAGGCTCGCGTTGGTGATGCGACCTATGTTCTCGACCCCACAGTTTTTCCTAATGCGGCTGACCTCAAGAAACCAGAAAACCTCGGACGCTTGACCGTTACTACAAAATCGGGCGATATCGATGGTGATGGCGACTTTGACCGAATCGTAGCTTTGGGTGGACGCTCTTTTTCAATTTGGGATGCCACTGGCAACTTGGTCTATGACAGTGGCGATCAATTAGAAAAGCTCACTGCTCAATTTAACCCCACAGGATTTAATTCTGATGGTGCAACCAATGCAGGGTTTGATACTCGCAGTGACAACAAAGGACCTGAGCCAGAAGGCGTAACCATTGGGGTAATTGGTGGACGTACCTATGCATTTATCGGTTTAGAGAGAGTTGGCGATGTCATTGTCTATGACGTAACTAATCCTGCTAGTCCCACTTTTGAGCAGTACCTCAATCCTAGTGAAGATCGTGCTACTGAAGGTTTAATCTTTGTTTCAGCCTTAGATAGTCCCACGGGCAAGCCTTTAGTTATTACTGCGAATGAACTTAGCAATACAGTCGCAGTATTTGAGACTTCCGTAGTTGCACCCAAGCCAACTTTCCAATTGCAAATTCTCCACGCTTCCGACTTTGAAGGCGGGATTGCCGCAGTTGACGATGCGGTGAGATTTTCGGCGATCGTGAATAAATTTAAGAACGAGTCCGCTTACAAAGCGAATACTCTTATCCTCTCTTCGGGTGACAACTACATCCCTGGAGCTTTCTTAAATGCTTCGAGTGACATCAGCTTAAATGGTGTTGGCGGATTGGGAACAAGTACTGCTCCAGTGCTAGGACGTGGCGATATTGCGATTCTCAATGAAATCGGCATTCAGGCTTCAGCACTAGGCAATCATGAGTTTGACTTGGGTGTAAGGCAAGTGCGCGACATTATCCGCACAGGTAGCGGCAACCCTGGCACTGCCTTCCCTTACCTAAGCACCAACCTCAACTTCTCTCCAGAGATTTTTAATGCTACTACCAACCCGAATGGCAATTTAGCAACTACCGATCTCGCAACCAATCAAACCACCGCCGAAGCCAGCACAATCAAGGGCAAACTCGCTAAGAGTACTGTAATCACCGTTGCGGGAAATGACGGTATTTCCTTTACGGCTGACGATCAAAAGATCGGTATTGTCGGCGCAACTACGCCCACATTACCCAACATTTCTTCTAGCGGTAGCATCATTGTCACCCCTAGCAATCCTACCGACTACGCAGCTCTTGCCGCCGAGATTCAAGCTACTGTTGATGTGCTGAAGGCTCAAGGAATCAATAAGATTGTCTTGCTCTCTCACTTCCAACAATTTGCGATCGAAAGCAATGAAATTGCACCTCGCTTAAGAGATGTTGATGTCATCATTGGTGGTGGTTCTAATACCTTACTGTCTGATGCTAATGATGTCTTGCGTGCAGGTGACTCCAAAAAAGGCGATTATCCAATCACAAAGACAGGGATTGATGGAAAGCCAATCTTGGTGGTCAACACCGATGGGAACTACAAGTATGTCGGTCGCTTAGTTCTTGAATTTGATAATGATGGCGTTATTCAGATTAATAAACTCGATAACACGATCAATGGCGCTTATGCCACTGATGAGGCGGGTGTCGATCGCGTTTATGGCAGTGATGTCAATCCTCGCAACGTAGCGAACGCGAATGTGGTCGCCATCACCGATGGCATTAGAAATGTCATTTCATCCAAAGATAATCTCATCGTTGGCAAAGCCGATGTTTTCTTGAATGGAACTCGTGGTGATGTCCGCACCCAAGAAACTAACTTTGGGAACTTGACTGCCGATGCCAACCTTGCTTTAGCGCGTCAGATCGATCCCACAGTTGTAATTTCCATCAAAAATGGCGGTGGCATTCGTGACAACATTGGCGTAGTTTCTGCATCATCTGGTTCTGTCAACAGTAATGATTTTGTTAAGCTGCCAACTCAGCCGAATTCATTGGCTCCCAACAAAAAAGTTGGCGATGTCTCTCAGTTGGATATCGAAAACTCGTTGCGCTTTAATAACGATTTGTCGTTGATCACGCTGACTGCCGAGCAATTGCGTCAAGTTATCGAACATGCTGTAGCAGGAACTGCGCCTGGAGCAAGCCCTGGACAATTCCCTCAAATCAGTGGCTTGTCCTTTAGCTTCGATCCAACTAAAACAGCGATCGCTTTTAACTCCACCACTGGTGCGATCGCAACCGAAGGCAATCGGGTGAGCAATCTTGTTGTCCTTAATGAAGATGGTTCGCCACGCGACATCATTATTAAAGATGGAGTCTTGGTTGGAGATGCAACCCGCACCTTCCGCTTGATTACTCTCAACTTCTTGGCTGGCACAAGCGCCACTAACGCTCTGGGCGGAGACAACTATCCTTTCCCAGTTTTCGTCAAGCAAAATGCGGCTCTTGCCAATCGTGTTGATCTGCGCGGCGAGACTATCGATCTTAACGGCAATGGTACTGTTGATTCGGCTCTTACCCTTAACGCTGGGAAATTCACTTTTGCGGCGGCTGGTTCTGAACAAGATGCTTTAGCCGAATATCTTGGCAATAAATTCAGCACTACGGCTTATAGCGTTGCCGATGTAACCCCTGCTCAGGATACCCGAATCCAGAACCTCAGTCTCCGTAGTGATGCTGTTCAGTCTGGGATCGTCGGTACTCCTAAGCTGGTTGCTGTCGGTTCATCGGGTGTTGACAATATCTTCCCCACTCAAAACACTAGCTTTGATGGTCGTGAAGACATTGTGTTTACAGGTGCAGGTGATGACCAAATCGACCTCACCACGGTTGCGGCTTCTACGATCGCAGGTGACAACCGCGTTGATGCAGGCAGTGGCAAAGACACAATCTTTGTGAATAAAAACGATCGCCTATTTGGTGGTGATGGTGATGACACTTTTGAGGCTACTGATAGCAAGGGTGGCAACCGTCTGTCTGGCGGTGCTGGTAATGACTTCTTCTATTTAGGATCAGGCGATCGCTCTCTCGGTGGCGATGGCAACGATCAGTTCTTCGTTAGCTCTGGTGGTAATAACTTGCTATCAGGCGGCGCAGGTGCTGACATTTTCAACATCGTTACTGCTGGCACAATTCCTTCCGCAGCAAATACCATTCTTGATTTCCAAGCTGGTACAGACACGATTAAGCTTAACGGCTTAGGAGCAGGTTTCGGGCTTGCGAACTTGACACGCTCTGGTAACAATATTGCGATCAATGGTTCCGTCATCGCAACATTGACAGGTGTACAAACTCTTGACTTAGGCGCTGCTAACTTCCAGTTTGCTTAATTCTCCTCGATAAAAAAAGCACCCGCTTAGCGGGTGCTTTTTTATTGTTTTATTAACAACGAAGTATTAACCTCTACGACTACGCACTGCTGGACGTGAAGATAGATCAAATTCTAAAGCCGCCGCCATGCCCCACAAAATGAAAGCGAGAATCCAGAAGAATTCTGTTGCTCCACCGCTTTGATAAGGCTTACAAATGTCGCTCGCATTGATACTGTAGTTAAAAAATAAATCACTCAAAAACATCGCGATTCCAGCACTACCGAGTAGCCGCCAAGATTGCGCCGCTTTACCACCCCAAAAGGCAAGTAACAAGATTGTGGCAACAATCAATAACCAGATATCACCTAAAGCATAAACAATGTTGAGGATTTTACCTAAATCTAGTTTAAATCCGCCGCCGCCAACGCCAAAGGTCACATAAGCTGCCATCCCCAATCCCACAAGACCAACTCCTCCTACGATCGCCCATTGTTTGGGATAAAGGTTTAGCCTGCGTCCAATTACGGACATTGCCATGCCCCAAGCCAAAAACACATAGGTTGCAGTGAAAAAAACATCGGCAATAGAGGGAAAAGTTTGCACTAACGGTATCAGCTTGGGATTTTTTACGCCACTGGCAATTAGTTTGCCATTCTCAATGAGTCCACTTTGATATTGAAAATCAAGAAATCCAAAAATCAAATTGCCGATACCCCAAGAAATGATCCCCAGTCCTAGTCCCAACCAAACATTACGACCGCTAATAATCTTCGGACTGCGCCAATTTCGCAAACACAATAGCCCTGAGCAAGCGATCGCTATCGTTTGAAAAATATAAGTCCCATAGCGATACCAATTGGGACGCACGATTAAATCTTTTACTATTTTTTCGCAATCTTCGGGCTTGATGACATGCGGTCCATCAGTGGGAGCGCTCAGAAACAAATAAAACATTAAGGCGGCAGCAGCCCATCCGATCGCTGCCCAAATAATATACTGTGTGGGAATCCCTGATGGGGCGGGAGATTTGGCTCTACTCATGTAAATTGAACCTTGGCGACAACTATAAAAAAGGAAAAAGAAACAAGGAAAAAGGAAAAAGTACTAATTGAGAAGATGTTAAATTATTGCCAAAGTTTACCTTTAGGATTCTTTTTTAACCAAGCGGTTACAGAAACTGCTTCAGGAAGATCATTTAGAGCCTCAAGCGCACTATCGACAAAACTGCTATTTCCAAAATAGGAAGAAGCAAGTTTATGTAACTCACCCAAAAGAATCTGTAGTTTGCTTTCATCCCAGTTAGGCACTTGTACGGGATCAAGTGGGTTGATCGACAAAACAATTTCTAATGCAGCGACTGTAGTACTTTGAGCAAAATTTCCCTGTTGCATAAATTTAAGTAAATCTTGTTTGAATGAACCCGCTTGTCTCATGCCAAGCATGTCTTCAATTTCGAGATATACCGCTTGCAGCATGAGCAAACAACCCTGTACCAGATATGTACCTTCGGAGGAACTGTCTGTAGTTGCTGAGTGCATTTGATCAATCTTGACCCGCCCCCAGACGCTAAAACGTTGAGGCTCTTCTAATAACACGCAAGCTTTGCCTTTATTATCAGTTAAGTCTCGCCAGAGCGCTAACGCTTCATTTCGATTGTCTCCAAACATATTGAGCAACCGAAATGATTGCCCTTGATACTGCAAAATCGGTATCTGCTGATCTTTATTTTGTGGATTCTGGACATTGACTATTTCAACGTCTTGGCGCTTCAGGATGAACATGTCTCTACTGTTGACTCAACTGATGTTAGCAGTAGCAAGAAAGCGTGGCTACCTCATGCCAAAATTAATAATAAGCGCAAAATCACATTTACACCAACAAAAACAAAAAATTTAGTGGCAATTCACGAATTACCACTAAATTTTTGATGCGGGGAGAATAATTAGTAAGCCGATCGCCATTAAAATCATGCCAATCAAGTCGCGTTTGCGGTCGATTTCGATACTTTCGTTGCAAATAAGCGATCGCGGGTTGGGTAATAAAAATAGCAGTAGGCTATAAATTCTTAACCAAGGCTGCACAAGCAAGGCGATCGCCAATACTACTAACCGCACAATACGGGCAATTTGGACGGCTTGGCGATGTCCAAACATGGCGATCGCGAGATTCCCGCCATCAAGCAAATCAAAGGGCATGAGTTGCAAAGCGCTCAGAGCTAAGCCCGTCCAACCTGCTAATGTCAATGGTGAAAAAGCGGGGATCGCGTCTGGGCTAATTTCGGATTTGTTAAAGCTAAATAAAATTTGCAAAAATCCTTGTAGTAAATTTGCGAACATCGAGTTTTTAAAATCGAAAGTATTTAGATTTGTTAATAGTGATGGTGAAAATAGTGTCGAAGTACTAGGAGATCCGATCGCTGAACTTGCAGGAACTAGTAACCAATTTCCCAAAACTAATAAAGTTATCGAGACTGTTAATCCTGCAATGATGGGAATCGCGGCTAGATCAAATAAAATACGGCGCTGATTTATGGGGTTAACCGTTTTAATTGCTTTTTCAGTATTCGTTGTCACACTGCCTAATATGCCAAAGCCGCCGATACTAGGTAGCCATAAGGGCGGTGATAGCTTCAGTTTGTTCTTTTTACTGATGTAGTACTGAGCGATCGCTTTAACAACTAAGACACTGGCTACAGCCAATGAATAAGGAATACTTGCTTGTAGGTTGTTCAGGTTCAGATCTTGGAAATGATGAATATTTGCGCCTACTAACAGCAAGGTGAAGGCGGTACAGATAAGGCTAATTATGCTAGCGATCGCTGTTAATCGGTTGGAGTTTGGTACATGTTTAGTCGCCACTAGATAAAATTCATAGGAAGTCTTGACTGACTGATTATCTTGAGCATTTTCAGATTCGCCAAAACCTGAACCAAAATTCTCTATGGGGCTTTCTTGTAAATAACAGAGAAAGCGATCGCCAAAGGTTTTTTGCAGATTTTCGCTAATTATGTCGTAGACATATTTGTGATTTTGTGATCGGAAGATGCCCCGACAATAGATTTCTTGAGAGAGACAATCTAAACTTCGTAATTGGTAAATTGCATGGGGAAAGCAGTCTCTCAGTTGTTTTTCGTCACTGATTGAAAGCGTAAGGCGGGATTCAGCGTTTAATTGAGAATCTGGCGATAAGTTTCGATAAAGCCAAACACTTAGCAAAAATCCTGTGACGACAACCATCAATGACCATGTTATTTGATTATTATTGGGACTAAAAAGCATCCATGCGATCGCCAAGCTCGGCAAAGCGATCGCCAAAGTCCACATCAATATAATTTGCGATCGGCTTATTTTCTTAGCATCCCGTTGCGATCGCAGAAGATAACTGGCTACACAACCCACCACTAGAAATACAAACGCATCCTCAAATCCCATGTTAATTACTTTTCTTATTTTACGAATCCGTGGTTTCTTGATTTTTCGCCTAAGCGATCACTAAGTAATCGATAGCCCTTCAACAATCATCGCGGGAACGTACAGGGAACCATGCCAAGCCCGATCGCTTGCTACTGCTGTGACTTGATTGAGAGCCTTATAAATATTTCCCGATAACATCGTGTCCTTGACTCGTCCCACAATTTCGCCATTCTTAACGCGATAACCTAAATCAATGTTAATCGAAAAATCCCCAGATAAATCCGAGTCCTCACCTAAAACTTGATCGACAATCAAACCATTCTTTAAGGTCGCCGCTAATTCCACAATATCGCCTTGAATAGTTTGATTAGCAGCGATCGCTAAATTAAATAAGCCAGGACTAGGATAATTGCCCAAATCACCACGAAAACCATTGCCTGCTGGGGCTATCCCTAATTCCTTACAAGTGCGAATATCACCATAAAATCCTTGCAAAACGCCGCGATCGATCCAAGTTTTTTCCTGTGTGGGCGTACCTTCATCATCAAAAGGAGAACTATAAACCCCAAAATCTGGATACTGACTCACCGTAAAAATATCCGAAATTACTGGCTGTCCCACTTTATCTAACCAAGGCGTGGCTTTTTGCTGTACCTGTCGCCCACTCATCGCGATCGCCACTACACCCCATAACAAATCCGCCGCCTTGCTTGTAAAAATTACAGGCGATTTACGCGATGGTGCTTTTACATTTTTCTTCGCCCAATCCAGATATTGCAATACTTTTTGCGCGATCTCCTCTGGTGGCAAATTACCCCGCTCCGATTGTCCATACCAAACATTGAGAAAGTCATCACCTCGCGTCAATTCGGCACTCAGGGAGCCATCCACCGTAATGTCACTATAACCACAGTCCAGCCCTCTGCTATTGATAATTCGCACCGTCTCGCAACCACAATCCCATTCCGCGCCACAAATTGCTTCAGGATAATGCTCTAAAACTTGGGTGATCGCTGATTTCCCCCAATCGATCATCTGCTCAACGCTAACTTCTTGTCCATATAATTTCGGATAATCAGCAACCGTGGAATCACGCAACAAAATTTCTTCAGGTTCATTTAAGGCACTCAGGGCGATCGCCTGTTCTACTAAGTCTTTTGGCTCCACCGCACCATAGGCGATCGCTAATCCCACCCGACCACCTTGCCAAACCCGCAATCCCACTCCTTCTGAATCAACACTCTCTAGTTGTTTCAGGCGATTTGCCTCAAAAAATACAGGACGGGAAACGGAGATTGAGGCATACACTTCCGCCGCTTCTGCACCAGATTTGAGGGCAAGTTCTAATAATTGGTCGGGGTTAATGGTCATTGGTAATCGCTTAGAGTTGCTTCCGCAATCTGCCACTTATAAATTTCAATTAAATTTCAATATAGTTCGCGATCGCCTCATTCAACAAGTAAGAGCGATGGCGATCTAGTTTTTTAGCGATCGCATCTAATGCTTCACGCTTTGTGCGATCGAGCCGAAAGGTAATTGTTTCCTTAACTATAGTTGACATCGTATTATCAAGTAATGCGTTGTAATACGACATATTAGCATGGACTTCAAAAGACGAACATATCAAACCTCTAATCCATGCATACAGCAATGAACTATTAATTCGGAGTGTAGTTTCAAATGACCATTTTACGCTAGTAAAAATAACGTAGATACTTCAAACACTTATTTAAAGAACAGTGCCTTCACCATAAGAAGGGCTGCTGCAATATATTCAAGTAACTGAATAAATCTTCTCCATTTATAACTTTTATAGCTTCATCCCTATAATTGTGTAAGTCAATAATATTAGCCTGTATAGACCATTCAATTTCCTTCACTAAAAGTTTAATTTCATCTATTTCCTTAATAGACCTGTTGGGAAATAAAAGTAAAGTACAGAACGGGTTTTACTCTTTCT
>JBAXTW010000164.1:0-8909 GCA_037129985.1 Pseudanabaena sp. ELA645
CGGACTTGTTAAGAAATATATCCTTTTTTGTTAAGAAACGTGTGCGGTTGCCCTGATGTCAAGTTAGAGATGCAGAATAGATTTTAATTTTTGGAGAAACTACCATGCAAACTAACACACCACAAGCTAAAGCCCCCGAAGTAATGATGCGTAATGCATGGATCACAGGATTTACACCTCAAGCAGAACTTTGGAACGGTCGTCTTGCTATGATCGGCTTTGTATCAGCGATCGCCATTGAATTGTTTACCCATAAAGGTGTTCTGCACTTTTGGGGCATTTTATCGTCAGGTATCGTTCCAGTTTCATAGATGTTGTGGCAAATTTATCTAGAAAATCCATTTCATTTCATAAATTTGGAGTCAAAAATGCAAAAGTATATTTGTAAAACCTGTGGACATGTCTACGATCCAGCAGTCGGCGATCCAGACTCAGGCATTGAAGCTGGTACTCCCTTTGGCGCGTTGCCCGATGATTGGGTTTGTCCTAAATGTGGATCGTCAAAGTCTGACTTTGAGCCAGAAGATGCAGTAGCAACTGATGTTCCATTAATGGAACCAGTCGTCTAATTCTTATTAGGCTAGCTTTAACAAGGGGCTTAAGCCGCTTGTACTATAATAATTCAAGGAGATTTATTCATGCAGACAATCAATATTGGACTAACCGATACTCAACGCCAAGGCACGATCGATCTTCTCAACAACGACCTTGCCGACAGCTATTTACTACTAGTCAAAACCAAAAAATATCATTGGGATGTCGTGGGGCCCCAATTCATGACCTTGCACAAACTCTGGCAGGCACATTATGAAGCCCTCACCCTCAATGTCGATGCGATCGCCGAACGAGTCAGGACTTTGGGTGGCTATCCTGTCGGCACAATGGAAGGATTTCTAAAAATCTGTTCCCTCAAAGAACATGCTGGTAAGGTTCCCACCGCAACGGGCATGGTGTCGCAACTGCTAGAGGATCATGAACAGGTTGTGCGGAATTTGCGAGAACATATTGAACTGTGTTGTAACAAGTTCAAAGACGATGGAACTGCCGACTTTCTCACTGGTTTGATGGAGCAGCATGAACAAACTGCGTGGATGCTGCGTTCTTTTGTCGAAGGCGAAGCCCTGGAATCCAACGGCGCAAAACCAGAGATGAATAGGAAGATGGTAGGAGTATAATAGAGAAGCGGCGCTCTGCGCCGCTTCTCTATTATGTTGATTTATAAAGAAAAGGTTAGAGAATGTTTAAACTATCTACTAAGTTATTTATCGCCATATTGCCGATCGCTACAACATTCTTACTGCTCTATTTGCAACCGCTAGGAGCGAAAGCTATTCTGTCTGATTCAGTGACTGCTCAATCTGAATTGATCGCAACTGCGGCAACTGCTCCTTATCTCGAAACCGCTATTTTGGGAGGCAAACCGATCAGTGTTCTATATGTAACTCGTGATGGTGATACGGTTCTGGTGCGTTGCTATCCAAATTATCAGCCAATCATGAAGGTTCGGGCGATGGGTAGTAAACCTGATGCAAACACTCAAAAAGAAGGCGTTGTAACCTGTCAACCTGCTTCAACAAAATAAGAAGAAATTTCATGATCGTCGTTCACCATTTAAACAACTCTCGCTCCCAACGTGTGCTTTGGTTACTAGAGGAACTTGAACTCCCATACGAAATCAAGCGCTACGAACGCGACCCAAAAACTATGTTGGCTCCCGCATCTCTACGGGAGGTACATCCACTCGGTAAATCACCTGTGATTACTGATGGCGAACTGACTCTTGCCGAATCTGGAGCTATTATCGAATATCTAGTTGATCGCTATGGTAATGGAAGATTGAGACCTGCTCTACGCACGCCAGAACATCTCCGCTACACCTATTGGCTGCATTATGCCGAAGGTTCTGCTATGCCACCACTACTGCTGAAGCTTGTCTTCGATCAAATTGAGAAGAGTCCAATGCTCTTTTTTGTACGCCCGATCGCTCGATCGATCTCAAATCGCGTCAAAAGTTCGTTTATTGAGCCTCAGATTGTACAGCACCTAGATTATATGGAGGCAGAGATTGGAAAAAGTATATGGTTTGCTGGCAACGAATTTACCGCAGCCGATATTCAAATCAGTTTCCCTCTTGAGGTATCAGTAGCAAGGGGTGGACTGAACGCGAGTCGTCCAAAACTTATGACATTCTTGAATCGCATTCATAGCCGTCCTGCATACAAAAAAGCATTAGAGCGCGGTGGTAAGTACGATCTATGAATAAAATCTATAAATCTTTTAGGAGTGGAGCCTGTTAGATATTGACGTTGTTGCTCCCATCACTCATCGCACATGGGACATCTACCCATCCCGTAAATTTGTTGAGAGTATTCCAAAGGCTCTGTCGCCTGTCAGAGTTAAACTCTTGAGCTTAAGCTTTGCTCCAAGTTTCCAACTGGTTTATCTGTTGCGATCGCGCTTCCAAGCTAATCGATAGGCGATCGCAGGCTAGTTCACATAACTCAAATATGATTGGATCGGCGATTTCATAATACACACTTACCCCTGAAGGTTTGCGAGATAAGATTCCTGCTTGCGTCAATATTTTTAGATGCTTAGACACATTCGCTTGCCCCAGCCCTGTTGCTGCCATGATGTCACTTACATTTTTAGAACCAGATTTTAAGCAACTTAACACTTGAAGTCGGCTAACCTCAGACAACACCTTGAAATAATCGGCAACTTGCGCCAAAGCATCAGGAGAAATTTGCATGATTGAAAAGTACTTTAAAATATTTTAATAATTGTTGTCACTATATAGCTATATAGTGATATAGTCAAACAAAGATCGTCAATCGTCATCGATAAAAATACATGATTAACTCATCCAATATCTCGCAATTAACCGAGATTGATGCCATAGCCCTCAAACAGAAGCTTGATTTACAACAGGTTATCTTAGTCGATGTCCGTGAATCAGGCGAATATGCAACTGAACATATCGTAGGTTCTGTTTCTATACCTCTATCAACTTTTGATGAAAATCTGATTGAGAACACTGGAGACAAACCCCTAGTAATCTGCTGTCAATCAGGAATGCGTTCAAGTCGAGCCTCTCAGAAGTTACTAGAAAATGGATATGAGCATGTGATGCAGCTTAAAGGCGGTCTATCAAGCTGGAAAGCCGCAGGACTGAAAACACAGGTAGATCGCCATGCTCCCATCAGTTTATTTCGTCAAGTGCAAATTGTCGCTGGCTCCCTTGTGGCGATAGGAACTGGATTGGGTATTGTCGTATCTCCTTGGTTCTTGCTATTGAGTGGGTTTGTTGGCTGTGGCTTGGTATTTGCAGGTGTTACCAATACCTGCGCGATGGGGATACTTTTGATGAAACTTCCTTACAATCAAAAAACTTTATAATCATGAAACCAATTCGTATCTTCTATTTCTCAGATGTTTTGTGTATTTGGGCTTATATTGCTCAAATTCGGTTAGAAGAACTAAAGACTGCCTTTCCTGAAAATGTCGTCATTGATTATCACTTCGTTCCTGTGTTTGGCAATGCGTGGGAGAAGTTAGAGAACGGATGGCGCGATCGCGGTGGATTGACGGGTTATCAAAATCATGTCAAGGCGATCGCTAGTAAATTTGAGCATATTTCTGTACATCCTGATGTTTGGTCACGAGTTCCTGCTTCTTCCACATCAGCCCATTTATTTCTGAATGCTATTCAGTTGTTAGAGATAAAAGGTTTAGTTCCAGAATCTGATAAGGCTTTGGAAAGAACTGCTTGGGCATTTCGAGAAGCATTTTTTACGAAACTTGCTGATATTAGCGATCGCAAAGTGCAGTTTGAAATTGCCGAAAGTTTGGGGCTAGATGTCACTCTAATTCAAGAACAGATCGATAACGGTGAGGCTTATGCTTTGCTGTCTAAGGATTTTGACTTAATCAAGGACCATCAGGTTTCTGTCAGTCCGACGTTGATTTTTAATGAAGGAAGACAGCGACTAAATGGCAATGTCGGTTATCGAGTCATTGAAGCTAATATTCGGGAATTGTTGAATAATCCTGAAGACGAATATTCTTGGTGCTAGGTTAGTTTCCCCCAAAAAAGCTGGGCGATCTCTAAAGCAATTTTTATTTTTTGTTTGCCTGTTTGTAATTTATATTACTATATGGTAATATAGTAATATATTAAAAAAGTTTAAATAGTTCAGGAATTTATCGCTATGCAATTTCGTCAATTATTCGATCAAGAGACAGGAACCTATACCTATCTGATTGCCGATCCAGTAACCAAGGAGGCGGTTTTAGTCGATCCAGTTTTAGAACAGGTTGAGCGCGATCTTAAGCTATTGAGAGAGTTGGGCTTGACCCTAAAATTTTGTCTGGAAACCCACATTCACGCTGACCACATCACAGGCACTGGCAAATTACGCGAACTAACGGGTTGTGAAGGGATCGTCCCTGAAAATGCTCACGCCGCCTGTGCCAACGGCTTTGTCAAACATGAAGAAATTTTGCAGGTGGGAGCAGTTAAAATTCAGGCGATCGCCACATCTGGACATACTGACAGCCATATGTCGTTTTTGATCGATGGCACACATCTATTGACTGGCGATGCTCTCCTCATTCGTGGCTGTGGACGCACTGACTTCCAAAGCGGCGATGCTGGTACATTATATGACCATGTTACCCAAAGGCTGTTTACGCTGCCCGATGCAACTTTGGTCTACCCAGGACATGACTATCGCGGTAATCTCGTATCCACTATTGGCGAAGAGAAACAATGGAATCCTCGCTTTGTAGGACGCGACCGCACTCAATTTATTGAATTTATGGGTAGCCTCAATCTACCTGACCCTAAAAAGATTGCCGAAGCCGTACCAGCCAACGAACGTTGTGGCAAGGTTTTTGTGGCAAGTTAACAAGGGGCTTAAGCCCCTTGTCTGAATCCTAGCCCTTGTCTGATACCTTTTTACATATTCACAACTTTCCTAAACCTATGACAACTTCACAAAATCGCACCTCTGTATCCGAATCTCAAATCAAACTAATTGATGTCCAAGATCTCAAAGAACTAATCGATCGCCAAGCTGTAGAATTAGTTGATGTGCGCGAAGGTGACGAGTTTGCCAGCGAGAGAATTGATGGCGCAATTTTGGTTCCATTATCGAAGTTTGATCCGCAGCAAATCTCGCGCAATTCCGATAAACAGCTAGTTCTCTATTGTCGTTCTGGCAATCGCTCAGCACAGGCGGCGGCAAAATTGCTCGATGCTGGATATGAGGAAGTCACGCACCTCAAGGGCGGGCTTATGGCATGGCGATCGCAGGGTATGCCCATCAAAGCCAATAAAAATGTGCCCATCAGCATTATGCGCCAAGTACAAATTACGGCAGGTTCCCTTGTTTTCTTCGGCACAATCTTAAGTGCGGTGGTTTCGCCTTGGTTCATGCTATTAACTGGATTTGTCGGCGCAGGGCTGATGTTTGCAGGGATCTCCAACACCTGTGCGATGGCGAATATATTGTCGATGCTGCCCTACAACAAGCAAAGATAGATGATTAAGCAATTACAGCAATATATTCCTGCGCTCAATTGGTTAAGGAACTATCAATCTAAACATCTATTTGGCGATATTACCGCAGGGATTATTGTCACCAGTCTCTTGATTCCGCAGGGTATGGCTTATGCTCTACTCGCGGGACTGCCGCCTCAGATTGGACTCTATGCCAGTATTTTGCCAGCGATTATCTATCCATTATTAGGGACAAGTCAGGTTTTGGCAGTTGGTCCCGTTGCTGTTGACTCTTTAATGGTGGCGGCAGCGATCGCCAAGCTTGCCCCTCAAGGCAGTTCTGAATATCTAGCCCTAGCGATCGCCCTCGCCTTTTTAGTGGGGATCATTGAAATTGGCATGGGCATTTTACGGATGGGATTTTTAGTTAATTTCTTAAGCCGTTCCGTAATTTCAGGATTTATCAGTGGAGCCGCGATCATCATCGGCTTCAGTCAGGTCAAACATTTACTGGGTTTGAAGATTCCTTCTACGGAATCATTTATCGAACTGCTCACTTTGATTTTGGGCAAAATCACTGAAGTGAATTGGGTTACGCTGAGTTTGGGACTATCTAGCATCGCGATTCTGCTGTACTTTAATCAACCGCTAGTCAAATTATTGAAGCGACAAGGCTGGAGCGAACAGAGGATATTACCCATTTCCAAAAGTGCGCCCCTGCTAGTGGTGATTTTAGGAACCTTGCTAGTTTCGGTTTTCCAATGGGATCGAGTCGCGGGAGTTAAAATTGTGGGCATGGTTCCATTGGGCTTGCCGCCCTTGACGATACCTAGCTTTGATCTGCAAACTTGGCGATCGCTTTTACCTGCGGCCTTGGCGATCGCTTTGGTTGGCTATATGGAAGGTTTCTCAGGGGCGCAAGCCCTTGCTAGTAAACGCCGCGAAAAGATTGATCCGAATCAGGAATTGATTGCCTTTGGTGCGGCGAATATGAGCGCCGCTTTTACGGGTGGATATCCTGTGACGGGTGGGGTCAGTCGCTCAGTGGTGAATTTCGCCGCAGGTGCAAATACGGGCTTAGCCTCAATCATTACAGGAATATTAGTCGCAATTACGGTGATGTTCTTTACCTCTTGGTTCTATTTTTTACCGCAGACTTGCCTCGCCGCAACTATCATTACCGCTGTCTATAAATTGATTGATTTTGCCACCCTCAAACGGATGTGGAATTATGACAAAGCGGATGCGATCGCATGGTTAGTCACCTTTAGTGCTGTTTTGGGGCTAGGTGTGGAAAAGGGTATTATTTTTGGCGCGATCGTTGCTTTGTCTTTACACCTTTGGCACACCAGCCGCCCCCACATTGCAATCGTCGGACGCTTAGGCGAATCCGAACATTTTCGTAATGTCCTTCGCTATGAGGTCAAAACCAGTCCCCAAGTTTTAGCAATCCGCGTTGATGCCAGCCTCTACTTCGCCAATGCTAAATATATGGAGAATTTTTTAAATCGCGAAGTTAGCGATCGCCCCGATGTAAGTAGCATTCTCCTTGTTTGCAGTGCCGTCAACCTCATTGATGCCAGCGCTTTAGAGATTCTTGAAAGCCTAATCGCTGATTTAAAATCCATTGGCATTAACTTCTATTTCTCGGAAGTCAAAGGCCCCGTAATGGATAAATTACTTAACATCGGTTTTGTCGATTATGTCGGACGAGATCGCTTCTTTCTGTCTACCGATATTGCCATGCGAGAGCTAGCAGGTATTTAGCCAGCTAAACCTTAAAACTTCCTTAGCAAAATGATTGTCAAAGTTCTGACGAACTATATTGCCTGTTAAGTCAGTGCTTAACATTTAATCCAAATCAATGAAAAAACATAGATATTCTATCTAATACCGTAGCACTGACTCGAATGCAGTTTTTTGCATTAACTGCCATTTTTCATATGCTCTAGCCAGTCACCATGAAAAATTGTTAATTCACCTGCACAATACACCTCATGAAATATCTTAGTATTAGCCCGTTGCGTTATATATCGTATTCAATCAATTCATACACGAAATCAAGCGATCGCCTGTCACAGTTAAATCTTTGCATCGAGAAACTCTAATGTTTAAAAAGTTAATCCAGACAATATTGATTGGATGTGTGATCGCCACTAAATATTTAAATTAAAAGGAGAAAATATATGCCAGACCCACGATTGAATTCTTTAACAGGTGCAGATTCAGTGGACGACGCTGAGAATGAGGCATATCGAGCCGAAGTAAATGGTGATGAAGCCGTTGGCGGTAGCACCGCAGTTCCCAGTCAAAATGACACAGAAGAATTGGCGGAGGCGGTGGGGATTGTAGTAGATGATGACACACCCCTTGCTACTGATGAAATGCTCAAAAAGCGCGATCGCGATCGTTGGGAATTAGATTCTGCATCGGCTGTCGATCATTAATTTAGGTTGAACGCAGTTTCGGCTTTATTATGGCTAACGACTCCTATTCCATCAAATTGGATACAGTATCGCGATCAATGGGAATATACCCACGCAACTAATGCCTTTATCAAAATTATAGGACTAAGATTACTAATTATCTCTATACTAGTAGAAATACCGAAAAAGCGAGCGCGGTTTAATGGAAAATACGTTGTTTAATAAAGTGTTTCGGGACAGCGAAGGCAAAATTGTTCTAGCTCAGATGCCGAACTTGCCTCTTATCGTTTGGATTGTAGCTAGTATATTCAAGATGATTTTGACAACGGGTAAAATTAATACTGGATTGGAAGTACTAGCTTTTGGGTCTTTGTTTACTTGGGCTTGGGAAGAATTATTTCAAGGCGTTAATTACTTTCGCAGAGCATTAGGGCTTCTGGTACTTGTCAGCCTGATTGCCTCGAAAATTCAATGATTTTAAATAGGCTGTAATTTGTATTATAACCCTACAAATCATTACAATAGAAAGCTAATAAGTTACTGAATTAAACCAGCAATAATGTTAATACTCATTGCTACAATAGCTGTGTTAAAGAAAAAAGAAAGAATGCCATGCATTAAAGACAACCGCCTTAGCGATCGCGAAGTGATCTGTACATCAGAAACTTGACTAGTCATCCCAATTACAAAGGAGAAATATAGAAAATCCCAATAGTCTGGCTCAATATCCTCAGGGAAATCTAACCCTCCCGCATTAGTATCAGAATGTGTTTGGTGATCTTGATAATATTCATTAGCATAGTGCATCGCAAAAATTGTGTGGACAAGTAACCATGAACCAATAATCGTAATTACAGCAAGAATTACATGAGGAATTAAAGTGTTGATATCTTGCCCTTTGGATTCTCTCAAAATAAATGCGATCGCTAAGAGAGTGTTTGAAAAGTTTTAGAGTAGGTTAAATAGGGATGGATTTAGGG
>JBAXTW010000165.1:0-8864 GCA_037129985.1 Pseudanabaena sp. ELA645
TATCTTTATCATTCTTACTCTAAAATGTATTAAATCTACACCTAAGCAGTCACGTGGAATTAATCTAAACTATTTTGTTATAGAAGAAACTCCACTAATACCACCCAGCAAAGTTAGCTTAATAAAAAGTTTTAATCTTATCGTTGCAAGATTATGCTGGGTAAGCAATAGGTATTCTTCTCTATGGATTTCAATTACAAAATCTATTCCTTTAAGAGAGATAAATTTAAATGGTTTATGGGCGGTTACTACATATGAAAGACTTCGACTAAAGTGTATTCTAGATGCTATTTGTGCAGAACTTTACGGATTAAATATAGAAGATTATGCATGGATTCTTAGAAATTGCGATCAGCCCCAAAAATGTTTTAATGATAGGGATTTTTATAGAACTTTAGATCCAAAAGGTCTTTGGCGAGTTAGCAAAGATAAAGATCCAGAATTACGCCATACCGTTCTCTCCCAAATTGCCTTTCAAGAACTCAAAAGAATTGGACTAGAAGCCTTCCTCAACCTCAACAACGGCGAAGGATGGATGATACCCGACCAGATCCGCCTCGCTGACTATGGCTTAGGACATGATGACAGAGCGCAAACCCATCAACCTGTTGCCGAAAAACTAGGCGCAAGATATCTCGATTGGCAACTACAATCCACACCCAAAGCCTCTTGGCTAGAATGCGAAAGACACGCCGCCAACCTACAAAAACTACTTGGAAATAACCCCACTCCCAACTCCCCAACTCCCAATGCCCCACCAATCCAGACTGACCTCTTCGGCAACCCACTCCAGACCGACTTATTTGGCAATATAATCGACTCACAAGCAGGGAAAAAATGAGGTAAAAATCGTGACCGTCCAAGACCTGTTGAAATAGTTAATAAAAATACCATGCAAAGCTATATTCTTGGTGCGCGAGCCAGAGAAAAGGTACAACTCGCACAACTCAAACAACGACAAAATCAAGGGCTAGAAATTGCCAAACAAGCCGCTAAATTGTTGCGTCAAGAGTTCGGCGCAACAAGAGTTATCCTATTCGGCTCAATGCTCAAACCACACATTCACAAAAACTCAGATATTGACCTTGCCGTATGGAACTTACCAAAATCCGACTACTTCCAAGCCGTAGGCAAACTGCAAGGACTCAGCGAATTTGCGATCGACCTCATCGAACCTGACAAAGCCCCCGCCTACATTATTGAGGCGATCGCTCAAGGAATTGAACTATGAACAACTATAATGTCCTCATCGCCAGACTCCAAAACGAACTCCAAAAAATCGACACCACAGTTCAATCTGCCCTATCTCAAGCCCAAAAAGCTAAAAGAACCGCAGATGAAGACTACTGGGTTGCAGCAGCTTTCAGCCTGCAAAATTTTTATATGGGGACTGAACGTGTCTTTGAAGATATTGCCAAAGAAGTTGAAAACAACTTACCTACAGGCGCAAGTTCTCACAAATTGCTGCTAGAACAAATGGCATTAGAGATCCCCAATACTAGACCAGCCGTAATTCTTAGCGATACTTTAGCTCGTTTAAATGAATATCGCGGTTTCCGTCATGTCGCTGTTCATCGATATGTATTTGAACTGGATAGCGATCGCCTTAGCGAACTAACTGACAAACTCGCAGATAGTCACAATCTACTGGTTAGAGACATAGAAAATTTCTGTCAATTTTTGCAAGCACTCGAACAAGCCTAAAACAGTTATAAAGAAGTCAGAAAATTAATTATAAAATCATGCTCAACCCCATTCTTTACACCGAAAAAGTTGTTTCCGACTTTCTGCGTTACCAAATTACCGCCTATCCCTTCAGCGACAAAAATCTTTATGACCAAATGCGATCGCTGCTAAACCTAGAGCAAACCCGCAAAAGTCCATTGCTCAAAGGTCCTTATATCAGCCTATCCCAAATATTTAAAGAAGGAGCCAGCGTCACCCAACTTGTCGATGAGGAAATCTTGCACCCTCATATGCAAAACCTAATTCCTTATCCCGCAGTCTATGGACACCAAGAAACCGCCATTCGTCTCATTGCCCAAAACAAAACCACCCTCGTCTCCACAGGCACAGGTTCGGGCAAAAGCGAATGTTTCTTATATCCGATCATTAGCCACTGTTTAAAACTACGCGATCAACAAGTTCCTGAAGGCATCACCGCCGTCATCGTCTATCCCATGAATGCCCTCGCTGAAGATCAGTGCGATCGGCTCAGAGGCTTATTGGCAGGAACAGGAATTTCCTTCGGACTATATATCGGTAAAACCCCAAGGCAACAGTCAGACGTGACAGGAAGAATGATTAAAGGATCTTCCCGTGTTGATTATGAGGCCAGACGCAAAAAATCTGCACAAGACCAAAAAGCCAGCGCCGTCCATCCTTACGAAGAAAGGGTGTCACGGCAAGAAATGCAAAGCAATCCGCCACGAATCTTACTAACTAATGTCAAACAATTAGAACTGCTACTTACCCGTAAGCAAGACATCGAAATGTTTGACAAATCTCAATTACAGTTTCTCGTATTTGACGAAGCACATACATTTTCAGGAGCGATCGGCGCTGAAACCGCTTGTCTAATCCGCCGACTCCGTACTTTTTGCGGCAAGACTCAAGATGATGTCACCTGTATCGCCACCTCAGCAACCCTCGCCGATCCAATTAAAGGTAAACAGATTGGCAAAGATTTCGCGGCAAAGTTTTTTGGTGTCAAACCCGAACGAGTCGAACTGGTAGGCGAAGAATATGAACGCGATGTTTGGCAAGACCAGCGATCGATCCCTACACCCTTAACTGACTCACCAGCAGCCCTATTAAAATCTTTACTCATTGCCATCGAAGCCGATGGCGATGACAATCCCCAAGCAACTAACGTGCGATCGCTCTATGCCGAAATTACAGGACAAGCGATCGCGCATCCCCATTGGCAAGAAGGTCTATACGAACATCTCTCAGCCAATCAGTTAGTTTATGAATTAGCCGATTTACTCAAAAAGCCCAAAGCCATCAGCGAACTCAAACAACAGCTTGCCCTTCGCCTAAACCGACCTTTATTTGATATCCCAGAAGAAGAAATCTTAATTTGGTTAGCTCTTGGAGCCGCCTCGCGCAAAGATGGTAGACCATTACTGCGTCCAGTCATTCATGCTTTTGTGCGTGGTGTTAGCGGTGCTGTTGTCACGATTCCCCACAGTGATAAACCGAAATTATGGCTATCAGCCGAAGATGCGATCGGCGAACAAGGCGATGGACTGCATACCTTACCAGTCCTGACCTGTACAACTTGCGGTCAGCATTACTTTGAGCATCATGCCGCCGACTTCCACTTTACAGGCAAACAACCCGAAGGAGGAGAAGCCGTTGGTAAGCATAAAATCTGGCGATCGCTCTCTCATGAAAACGAAGGTAAGAGATTATTACTATGCGATCGCTTGATCAGTGAGCCAGAGGATGAAGATGAAGAGTCAACTTCTAGCTCAACTTCTCAAGTTTCAGGGAAAACTTCCAAACGCCTATCGACTGTTTATTATTGTCGCCATTGTGGGACTCTGCATTCCATTCAACGCGATCGTTGTGATGGTTGCGGTCATGTCGGCAAACTCGTTTCTTTATTAGCGATTCAACAAAAAACCGTTCAAGAAAAAGAAGGTAAACTCAGCAGTTGCGTCGCCTGTCAAGCGATCGGCAAGCAATGGGCTGGTCAATACCGCGAACCATCCCGCCCCATCCGAGCCGTCACCGTCGCTGATGTTCACGTTCTCGCTCAAAACATGATCCATCATGCCGATCGCAAACGCTTACTCGTCTTTGCCGACAATCGCCAAGATGCTGCCTTTCAAGCAGGATGGATGCAAGACCACTCCCGCCGCTACCGTTTGCGATCGCTTATGTACGAACGGATCAGACAGGGCGCAGTTTCCATCGGCGATCTCACCGCCCATCTTGATGACCTCCTCGATCAAGACGATTCCCTGAGCCGCGCCCTAGTCCCTGAAGTATGGAACGCCGCCCGTAAAGAAGCCGAAGGTGTCAGGCATAGTCAAGAGCGCAAGTATTTCCTCCGCATTCAAATTTTGCGTGAAATTACCATAGGTAACAAACAACGCATCGGTTTAGAACCTTGGGGTAGATTACAAATTCAATACGCCAAACTCACCGCCGATCTCGCTTTCTTTCAGCACTGGTCAAATCTATTCGGTATTTCCCCGCAAGAACTAGTTGATGGTGTAGCTTCTCTTTTGGATAATGCAAGGCGATCGAATATTCTTCTAGATCGTGAAAAAGAGATTTTCTCTAATTTTTGGCAAGAAGGCGACTTTGAAATTTCGCGTGGCTACCTCCCATTATTAAAAGGTGTTCCCAAAGCTTTAAAACTACAACGCCAAAATGGTGACTCTGAGACTCGTATTCAACAATGGCTGAGTGCCAAAGGAAATACCCTTGCACGACAAGCGGCAACTAATTGGGGCATTGAGAGTGAATTAATGCCAGAATTTTTTAACGACCTCTGGAAGTTGCTCACCGATGAACTAGAAATTCTTGTTCCCGTTAGCTTATATAACAAACCTAAAGGAAAGAAAAGAAAACAACTAGCAAACTGTGAAGGAGCGCACCAAATTGATGCCGATAAACTGCGCCTCGCCCCCAATCCACAACCTGAAGCAGGAGTTTATCGTTGCAATACTTGTCGCCGCACTCATCCACGCGCTACCCCACGCCTAACTTGTATGGCATGGCGCTGTAATGGCAAATTACAATATCAACCAGAAAATCAGGATGACTATGATTTAAACGTACTCGATCAGCAATTCACCATGCTCCGCCCTCGCGAACATTCCGCCCAAGTCCCCACCGACCAGCGCGAAATAATTGAGCGGCAATTTAAAGGCGAATCAGAGCTAATGAATACTCTGGTCTGTACGCCCACATTGGAACTTGGTGTGGATATTGGCTCCCTTGATGCTGTCCTCATGCGAAATATTCCGCCACTCCCTGCCAACTATTGGCAAAGAGCAGGACGTGCAGGAAGACGATTCCGTATGGCGGTAAATATCTCCTACGCCCGACCCGCCAGCCACGATCGCGCCTATTTTCTCGATCCTCTCAAGCTGCTAGATGGGGCGATCGACCCACCTAGTCTAAACTTGCGAAATACGCTGATGGTACGCAAACACGCCCATTCTGCAACACTGACGATCTTGTATCAACTCTCTAAAGGCAAACTTACTGTAGCCAAAGATCTCAATACAGAAGCTCGCGACCAAATTACCGCAATTATCAACCACTGTTTCCCTAATCAAATTAAGTCCTATCTCTTTCACGAAACAGGCGAAATTCGCCCCGAGCCGCTCTCTGTTGAACAGTTAAGTACTCTGCTAGAAAAGTACGAACATATTATCCTCGATCATCTCACTACCGCCTTTACAAAAAGTTGGTCAGATGCCGACAAAAGTGCCGTCACCGAAACAGCTTTGCGATCGCATATTCAAACCATGACTTCCGCGCTCACAGAAGTAATCAAAAACCTATGGCGACGATTACAATGGGCAATTACCCAAAGAAATCGCCTAGATGCCGAGCGAGTTCGAGGAGGAACACTTGAATTCGATCAAGACGCTCTATGGCAACGTTGCGATCGCTTGATCAAAAAGTATAAAGGTATTCAAACCCGACGCAAAAGTGAAGCTGAAGGCTATGACGACACGATTACCTATAGCGTCCTTGCAGCCGAGGGTTTTCTTCCTGGTTATGGATTAGATGTTGGCTCCGTAATTGGTACAGCCCAAATTCCACGCAATGCTAGCTGGATCAGTGACTTCGAGCTACCCAGAGCCGCCGCAATGGCTCTACGAGAATATGTGCCTGGCAATTTAATCTATGCCAATGGTCATCGTTTTGTGCCACGTTACTTTCATCTCCAAGCGATCGATCCCACTGAGTTTCAAGTCGATCTAGAGCGCGAAGCCATCCGTGAGGTAGGAATAGAAATAGAAAGTAGTCAAAGCATGAGTAGCGCCAGTTTTTCGGCTGTCCCAATTTGTGATGTTGACTTACCGCACCAATCCAATATTTCCGATGAGGAGGATTTTCGGTTCCAATTACCAGTCTCAATCATGGGATACGATCGCGCTCAACACAATGGCGGTAATAGCTACAAATGGGGAATAAAAGATGTCTCGTTCCTTGTGGGTATGCACCTGCGCCTTGTGAATGTTGGCGCAGCCAGTTTAGTCCGTGGCAACAATCTTGGTTATCCAGTGTGTCTAGTTTGCGGTCAAAGCCGATCACCTTTTTCTTCTCAACCTGAAATCGAGTCATTTCAGACAGATCATGGCGATCGCTGTGGCAAAAAACCAAGCAATGTCGGATTTTTCTCCGATATAGTTGCCGAGACTTTAATCATTCAAGACTGCGACAATCGCGAAGTTGCCTATAGCATCGCCGAAACTTTACGTCAGGCTGCATCTAACGTTCTCGATATGGATATTGACGATCTCCAAGTCTTAGCGCTTGGGCAAGCAGGACGGGAACAAGTTGATATGATCTTGTACGATCCTATGCCTGGTGGCTCAGCTTTATTGGAATTGATGCGTGTTAAATGGGTCGATATCATCGCCGCCGCCCTACATATTGTGGGCAATTGTTCCTCCAAATGCGATCGTGCCTGTGTAGACTGCTTACTAACCTTCCGTAATGCCCATTACCATCGCCATCTCAATCGCCACGTCGCCCTAGAAACATTACAAAAATGGGGGGATATTCTTACTCAAGGAAATCCCATTCCACCTAAACAACCTGCCGCTACTAAAGATTCTAACGATAATTTACCCGTTAATGCGGCTGAGTCTCAACTTCAGGAAATGCTGACACGGGCTGGGTTTCCCGATCCAGATGTGCAGAGACAAATCGATCTCGGTAAGCCCATTGGCACAACAACTCCTGACTTCTTTTATGAAGATCCAAATGATACTTTTGATGGAGTTTGTATCTATCTGGACGGCATGAGTAAAGCCTTTCATGGAAATACGGCAACAAAAGAGCGCGATCGGGAAATTCGCGAAACTCTAGAAAACCAAAACTACCGTGTGATCACAATTACTGTCAGTCAGCTTAGCGATCGCGATGCAATGACACAACACTTCTACAGACTAGGATGTATTCTCATTGGCAAATCTCAGGCTAAAAATCTCAAAGATAATCCCCATTGGTTTGAGTAAATAGCTTGCTGTATTTATATATTGTTAACTTGTTGACAATATAACTTGCTAATTGAACTAACTTGCTGTATTTATATATTGCTAACAAGTTAACAATATAACTTTATGATCATTGCTTGTGCGAATCAGAAAGGCGGTGTAGCAAAGACTACGAGCGTGATCTGTCTTGGTGGACTGCTAGTAAAAACTGGTTCTTGCTTAGTAGTTGACCTCGATCCGCAGGGAAATTTGACGACGGGTTTGGGTGTTGAAGTCAAGGAAAATCAGATCACTAGCTATGAAATGATCACGGAACGGGCTACTGCTAAGGATGCCTTGATGGCAACATCGAGTGGGCTTAGCCTCATTCCTAGTGATATCAATTTAGCTAAAGGTGAACCTGAGATTTTGTCGAAGGTTGGTAACTTTGGTTTATTAAAGGAATATCTCGAACCAATAAAGCATCAGTTCGATCACATCTTGATTGATTGCCCACCTAGTTTAGGATTGCTGACAATTAACGGGCTAACTGCTGCGGATGCGGTCTTAATCCCTGTGCAATGTCAGTTTTTTGCTCTTAAGGGATTGGCAGCTTTATTAGAAACAATCCAAAGTGTCCAAAAGCGACTAAATCCCGATCTCAAAATCTTGGGAGTATTGCCAACGATGGCAGAAATGCAAACTGTGATGACTCAGGATGTATTAGCTTCACTGAAAAAACGATTGCAAAATATTCATGTTTTCGAGCCTGTGCCGAAGTCGGTCAAGTTTGCCGAATCAAATCTTGCTGGTGAACCTATCAATGTGTATGCAGGTGACAAAAAACTAGTCCAACCTTATCAAGCAATCTCTGATTTCATCACCGCAGGAGAAAAGTAAATGGCAAAACCACGCGCCCGTTTAACCGATGACAATGATCCTCTAAGCTCAACTGAGAGTGTTTTTGCTAGCTTTGAGCAAGCTAGCAAGTCAGCAAGTCAGCAAGCTGAGGATACCACAATTCACGAAGTGGCAAGTCCAGTTCTTGAGCAAGAAGCTATTGTAATTACGACAGTGCAAGCTGACAAGTCATCAAGTCAACAATCTGACAAGATAGAAAGTCAGCAAGTCAGAAAGTCAACAATACGCAAATCAACGTTTCAACTCAGTGAAGAAGTCTTAAAACAGCTTGACAGGTATCATTTGCAGCTACAGCTTGAGCTTGGTAAAGCTGATGCCCCCTATAAGGAGGTAATTGTCGAAGAGGCGATCGCTCAGTTTTTAGCTAATGCCGATCAAAAGTTTGTGGACGAAATACTAAAACGTCAGAAAACTAGGTAAAAGAAGTCGGTCAAGTTTACCAAATTAAATCTTGCTGGTGAACCGATCAATTTGTATGCAGGTGACAAAAACTAGTCCAACCTTATCAAGCAATCTCTGATTTCATCACCGCAGGAGAAAAGTAAATGGCAAAACCACGCGCCCGTTTAACCGATGACAATGATCCTCTAAGCTCAACTGAGAGTGTTTTTGCTAGCTAACAAGCTAACAAGTCAGTAAGTGGCAAGTCCAGTCCTTGAGCAAGAGGCTATTGTAATTACGACTGTGCAAGCTAACAAGTCAGCAAGCTAACAAGCTAACAAGCTAACAAGTCAGTAAGTGGCAAGTCCAGTCCTTGAGCAAGAGGCT
>JBAXTW010000166.1:0-8846 GCA_037129985.1 Pseudanabaena sp. ELA645
CTCTAACTTTAACCCTATCTCCTCACCTCTTTCAAAAATCAGCGAACCGTAAGTTACATTAATAAAATCAATTGAATGTTGAAGGTTCTCAAATTCTACATTACCGTTTTTGAGATAGACTTTATCTTCTGTTTTGAGTATTTGTTTGATTTTATCAATTGAACCGCCATAACTTCCTATTTCCACTCTCAATCCGTTTACCTGCTCAACCAATGGCATCATTCTAAATAGAACGAACATAAAGGTCAGTAAAGAAGAGGGTTGTAAACTTCCACCCACTACAAAAAGATTAAAGCCAAGGATGATTACCGAGATTAAAATCGTTGTGGAAATTGCTTCTGCTAATGGGCGGATCAGATCAACGGCTTTATTCAGTTTAAATAACGCTAGTTTTACTTTTTCGGAAACAGTGTAAAATCGCTCTCTTTCAAAATTTTGCGTTGCAGAAGTCTGAATTGTTCGCATCGCGCTAATTAATTCAATGCCTGAAGATGTAAAATCAGCTCCAGCTTGAGACACAGGAAAACTAGCTTCTCTTACCCTAACCACAAAACTAGAGATCATTACCGACAGCATTCCAAACAGGATTAGGGCTGAGATCGATAGTTGCCAAGATATGAGAAACATAGCGACAATATATACCAACAGAGTTGAGCCTCTAATGGCAAAAGCCGAAGCAGCCCCAAACCCTCTCTGAATGGTAGCTATTTCGCTATTGAGGCAATTTACCAAGTCACCTGATCGAGTTTGTGAATAGTAACCAAGGCTCAAGCTGATTAACTGCTCGAACATCGATTTCCGCATTCTATCAGCAAAGGAAGCATCAGTTAACTTGGCATAAACTGGTCCCAAATAAGCAAATAGCGATCGCACCCAAGACAACAAAACCACCAAAAGTCCAAGGCGAGCAATACGCTCGCTTGCGCTGGATTTAGTAGCAAATACCCATAGATCAATCCAAGTAATACCGAGACTAACAGGTGGTTTTTCGGGGCTAGTTAGCCCCTGTAAAAAAGAATTAATGACTGTTAGGGTAACACCTTCAAAGATCGCAGCTAAGAAGGAAAAGACTATTGCACAAACCGCCACACCCAAAAAGTACTTAAACTCTCTCAAAAAAACATAATTTTGTTTCCAAAAGTTAGTTGACTTGATCAAGTTAAGAAGTAAGGCAAAGATATGACCCATAATGATTTGCCACAAGCCAGCTAATATTAAAATTGCCGTAAGAAACGCAAGTCGCTGGTAAATAAGCGGCGAATATCGTCGATTTTATGCAAAACCATGGCTACGCGGTCTACGCCAAATCCCCAAGCAAATCCTGTAACTAGTTCAGGATCATAGCCAACAGCCTTGAATACATTAGGATCGACCATACCACAGCCGCCAAGTTCTAACCATCTTCCATTCCACATCACATCCACCTCCGCCGATGGCTCCGTGAAAGGAAAGTAACTGGGACGGAAGCGAATGGGACATTCACCGAGTAATTCTTCGACAAAAGTTTTTACCGTTCCCTTGAGATCCCCGAAGGTTAAACCTTCTTCAACGGCTAACAGTTCGATTTGATGGAAAATTGGGGAATGGGTAGCATCAATATCATCTTTGCGATAAACTCGCCCTGGACAAGCAATTCGTAATGGTGGCTCATTTTCTTCCATGTACCGAATTTGGACGGAAGATGTTTGCGATCGCAATAGCTTACCATCACTCAAATATAAGGTATCCGCCATGTCACGCGCAGGATGATCGGCGGGAGTATTCAGAGCCTCAAAGTTATAATAATCAGTTTCAATTTCAGGACCTTGCGCCACGGTGAAACCTAATCCCACCAAAATATCGAGCATTCGATCAATTGTGCTTTGGATGGGGTGCATTCGTCCTTGATAGGTATGCAAAACCCCAGGCATGGTCACATCAAGAGTTTCTAATTCCAAGCGCTTACTAATTAAATCTTGCTG
This sequence comes from Pseudanabaena sp. ELA645, assembly GCA_037129985.1. Taxonomy (GTDB): domain Bacteria; phylum Cyanobacteriota; class Cyanobacteriia; order Pseudanabaenales; family Pseudanabaenaceae; genus Pseudanabaena. The sequence goes on from JBAXTW010000166.1 coordinate 1,962, forward strand.
AATCGCAACTTTACGATCCTCTAATTGGGTTTGCAAGGCTTGCTTTACTTGATTAGCGATCGCGCCAACTTGAGGACGCTCTTCCGCCGATAGTTTACCCATTGCCCCGAGAATTTGCGAGAGCGTACCTTTCTTTCCTAAGTACTCAACCCTTAGCTGCTCTAATTCTTCAGGTGTTTGCACATCTTCAACTGATTTTGTTGCGAGTTCTGCCAGAGATTGCAATTGAGCTTTTAAGCCCTCTAAGTCCGTTGCCATCAACGTTTCCCGTTTTGTATGAAGAATTTTTTACTGTCTTAACTCTAGCATTACTTTCGCCTTTAAGAACTCAGATAAGCAAAGCATGTTGATAACTCTGTGTGCGGTACTTTGCTTATCTGTAGCATTTTTAAAACGATTACTATACAAAAAGTTAAAAAAAGTAGGGGCAATTCATGAATTGCCCCTACTTTTTGTCATAATCGATCGAAACCCGTTACAGATTTATCCGTTACAGATTTACAAAAGAAATCTACTTACTTAGCATTAGCTAAAAATGTCATCGGATCGATCGCACTACCACCGTTAGGACGAATCTCAAAGTGGAGGTGAGGACCTGTACTAAATCCAGTACTTCCCATTGCGCCAATGGTTTGACCTTGGCTCACGGTCTGACCTTCTTTGACATATAGTTCATTCATGTGGGCATATCGGGTAATCGTGCCATCAGCATGACGAATATCGATCATGTTGCCGTAACCACCGTCATTCCAAGTTGCATATTCGATAGTGCCAGAAGCAGCAGCTAAAATTGGTGTGCCAACAGGAGCGGCAATGTCAATCCCTGCATGGATTTTGCCCCAGCGCCAACCAAACCCAGAAGTGAAAACTCCATCGGCTGGCCAGATGAAACCAGTTGATAGTCCATAATCTTGGACATCAGGCAGATAAGCACTCGCCGTCAAATTCGGCAATTGTGGTGCTACGCCTGAGCGATCACCAGGATTTGCGATCGCGCTACGACTAGCATCAAAACTGCGATCGGGATTGGGAGAAGCATTTAAGTTAGCTGATGCAATCTTGGCTGCTTCTAACTTGCGTGCTTCTTCGACCTTGCGAGCTGCTTCTTTGATTTCAGCATCGCGAAGTTTGGCGCTAAGTTGATCAACTTCTGATTCCAAACGCTTAACCTCAAGGGAAGTCATTCTTGTCTCAGAATCGGGCATTAAAGCTACTTGATTTGGCTTGCCAGTAGTTCCCGCTTGCTGTTCCACGGATTGCAAAGCAGGGACTTTTGGTGCAAGACTGGTTGCAAGTCTTGCAGGGATCTGTACATTTGGCTCAGAGGCAGGCTGTGAGATCGCAGATATGGGCTGCGCTGTCGAATTACTAGCTTGATCGATCGCCCGATTTGCAGGAATGCTCGGTGCAGATACGGCTGCGACTGGAGAAGACTTAGCCCGTTCAAGTACAGAGCGAGGTTCGGCTACAGGCTGATTCTGAACTTCAAAAGGAGCGCTCTGTAAGCTAACCCGTTGCTCCGACACTAAAGAAGCAGGAATCTGGGGAATCGAGAACACCTTTGCGATTTTAGTTGCAAATTGAATTCTGGGTTCAGCAACTGGCTGAGCATAATTAGCTTCAATCGGAGTTGTGCGATTGGCACTGTATTGTTCAGCAGATGTCGCCGCAGGAATCAAGGGAGCAGCGATCGATCTAGCAGGCAAATTGATCGAACTCGAAGATATTGCGGAGTTGTTCTTGCCATTACCACCTAAATCACCAAATAGTTGATCAGGCGTAAATGGGAAAAGTGCAACAGCTATTTTCAGCGCGGGTTCATTCGCTACAGGTAAATTTGGCTGGATCGCGGTAGGTTTTAGCTGTGAGCTAGATGACTGTTCTTGAGCAGGTGTATTAGGGAAACGATTAGGATTTGCTTGATTGCCGCTTAACTGCACCAGACCATCCCAAGGAGAATTCTGATTAGCAGCAGCCACCTTAACTACAGGATTGACCACAGGATTAGTTGCCTGTAGAGTGCTGGTTGCGGAATTACTGCTACTATTTGCTGCCGCAACATTAGGTAGAACCATTGGAGTTGCCGCAACAACCCTGATCTGTGTAGTCGCTTCTTTGGGGGAGGAAACTGCTACAGATGACTTAGGATTATTAGCAGAAGATGCTGATAAATCGGCGATCGGTGATGAGATTTCCTTAAGAGGCTTTTCGTTATAGGATGCAACTGTTTGAACAGTCGGCAGATTGCGCTCTTGAGGAAGCTTCAGTTCTTGATTTAACTCTAACCATTGGGGATTTTCGAGTTTATTCGCCTCAATAATTGCCTTTTGCGATAGACCATTCCGACGAGCGATCGTCTCGATGGTGTCACCATTCTGCACGCGATAAGCTACAAACTTAGGCTGCTTAGCGATCGCATTTTCACTAATTGCATTGACCGCATTTGGCTTTGAACCATTAGTACTAGCCAAAGTCGCCTTTGCTTTTTTGCCTTCTAGTTCCTGTAAACGCTGCACTAGACGCTCTTTCTCGGCAATTAATTGACGCTTAACATGCCCCTCTTTGACCTGCATCAGTGTCGCCACATTGCCTGGAATCACTAAAGGCTGGTCAATTGCCAAAAAGTCACCAGAAGCCAAGGATGTAAACTTGATGATTTCATTCTTGGGGACGTTGTAATAGCTAGAAATAGCCTCTAAAGTATCACCAGACTTGACCTTGTGAACTAAACCATTCACAGGCGGGATCACTAGCTTCGTCCCAGGCTGTAATTCAGTATTGGCGCTGATGTTGTTGGATGCGGCGATCGCGGCGGCATCAACTTGATAAACTTGAGTTAATTTCCAGAGAGTTTCATCTTCGCGCACATCATGGACAATTACGCCTTGAGCAACGTCCCATGCACCTGATGCGATCGCAACTCGCGCCATTTCATATTTGCGATCTTGGTTTTGGGACATCACATCTGACAGGGTGCGAGGCGATGTAGCGACTGGTGTAGCTTTAAGACTGTTATTTGCCGATTGCTGGCTAACCAACACCCCCACAGTTCCCGCCGAAATAGCGAAACCTAAAACTGCAAGCAAGCGGCGGACTTTCAAAGAGGACACTTTTTCGGTCAATGTCAGGGAAACATTGGTCGTCAGATCCCCGTCTTTGGAAGATATCTTTTTCAAAAAACTGGCTCCTCTAAAACTAACTTCGCTCCTACATAGATCTTGTGTGAGAACATGACGAATTGTTTGCCTTAGCTTAAGAGGGAACCCTAAACTATCAATTCGGTAAGGAGCAATTACATTAATTAAGTTACCTCAATGTTTTCTTCCAAACAAGTTCAATATGAACAGTATAAAATCACGTTATGTGCATTTGACAGCTTTATTTTCTTTGATGCACATTAACGAATATTTTGTCAAGAACCAATTTGGTAAAGTAATCTTGCAAAATCTGGGGAAATCATAATTTTGACCTTGTATTCCTAAAGATAGTTTTTACCCTAAAAATCAACTTTCAGCAAACCAAATTTCTGACTCTACAAGGCGATTTTACTTATTTTTCGATATTAAGCTAACGATGATTCTCAAGGATAGTAATGGGTGACAGGATAGTTCTTTTCGTGCCTAATCTCCTGATTGCTCAATTTTACGCTTATTTGCTAGGTGATACATGGTAAATCATCATCAGAAAGTATGTAATGTTTTTTCAACAATTAATTTAAATAATTTACAAGCTTTCTCTTTTTCTGTGGGGTTAGGACATTCTCAACAAACCTATATTTTTATGCGTAGACCGATACATTGATGCGTATGTTAGGCATCGGGCGATTATCTTACCTTGTTAAAGTAATTTAATCCCGAATAATTGTGGTTAAACGACAAAATGCAATTGTGAAATCAACATAAAGATTGCCGATGTTACTTACCTAAAGTGAGACAACACTTCATGTAATTAAAAGTCAAACCCAGTAAGGCTTTTACTTGCAAGACCGCATTGAGCCTCTTGCAACTTTTAAAAAGCTATAAGTCTAGACAGATCTACGACTAAATAGGTATAGATAATCACACTATGTACATCAATAGCCTAAAATTACATTCAAAATGTCTTAAAAAATGAAATCGCATTTGAAAATTAAGTACCTCGGCTTAATAAAAACCAGAACTCCAAGAAGCTGACTTGCCCGCTTCGCGGGCGAATCGGCTTCTTGGAGTTTTATGTTTAATTGCGCCTAGCTACTTAGCGGATTTTAATATATCAAGCACTATTGGCTAATTTAAAAGAATTTTTAGAAAAAGATTAGGAAAAAAGATCTATGAGCATTGGATATCTCGCGCTGGTCTTACACGCTCACCTCCCCTATGTGCGTCACCCCGAAAGCGACTATGTACTTGAGGAGGAATGGCTATACGAGGCGATCACCGAAACTTATATTCCCCTGATCAAAGTCTATGAGGGACTCAGACGAGATGGTATTGATTTTAAAATGACCATGAGTATGACACCGCCATTGGTGTCGATGTTGCGCGATCCTTTGCTCCAAGAGCGTTATGATAAGCACCTTGCTCAATTACAACAACTGGTTGAGCTTGAGGTAATCCGCAATGAACATCATGGTCATCTCAAATATCTTGCTGAGTACTATGTTAAGGAATTTGCCGAAACTCGCGAACTTTGGGAAAAATATAGCGGTGATCTTGTAACCGCGTTTAAACAGTTTCAAGATACCAACAATCTGGAAATCATCACTTGTGGGGCAACTCACGGCTATTTGCCATTGATGAAAATGTACCCTGAAGCTGTATGGGCGCAACTCGAAGTCGCGGTTGAGCATTACACGCAGGAATTTGGACGCGCCCCTAATGGGATCTGGTTGCCAGAATGCGCCTATTATGACGGTTTGGAGCGAATGCTTGCGGATGTTGGTTTGCGCTACTTCCTGACTGATGGACATGGCTTGTTATATGGTCAGCCCCGCCCAAGGTTTGGGACTTATGCGCCTGTATTCACAGAAACAGGTGTGGCGGCTTTTGCGCGTGATCACGAGTCTTCCCAGCAAGTTTGGTCATCAAAAGTTGGCTACCCTGGCGATCCTGTTTATCGCGAATTTTACAAAGATTTAGGCTGGGAAGCGGATTATGAGTATATCAAGCCATTTGTGATGCCTAATGGTCAGCGTAAAAACACGGGCATTAAATATCACCGTATTACAGGGCGTGATTTTGGTTTAGATGCGAAGCAACTTTACGATCCCTATTGGGCGAAAGAAAAGGCTGCCGAAAATGCGACTAATTTCATGCAAAATCGTCAAACTCAGGTCAAATACCTCCATGACATGATGGGTCGTCCGCCGCTTGTGGTATCGCCTTATGATGCCGAGTTGTTTGGACACTGGTGGTATGAAGGTCCTTGGTTTATCGATTTTCTGATTCGTAAGTCGCATTTCGATCAAACTACCTATGAGATGACCCACCTTGCCGACTATCTGCGCGACAATCCGACGCAACAGGTATCCCGCCCCGCACAATCAAGCTGGGGCTATAAGGGTTTCCATGAGTATTGGCTGAATGAGACGAATGCTTGGGTTTATCAGCATTTACATAAGGGTGCGGAACGGATGATTCATTTGTCTTACCGTGAACCTGCTGATGAACTAGAGTGGCGAGCGTTGAATCAGGCGGCGCGGGAGTTGCTATTGGCACAGTCCTCGGATTGGGCGTTTATCATGCGAACTGGCACAATGGTTCCCTATGCCATTAGAAGGACGCGATCGCATTTAATGCGTTTGGAAAAACTATTTGAGGATATTGAGTCTGGCACAATTGATTCTGGCTGGTTAGAGAAGGTGGAATACATGGACAATATTTTCCCTGAGATTAACTACCGAACCTATCGACCCCTCACAGCCTAAAGAAAAAGACTCGCTTCGCGAGTCTTTTTTCTTTACATTTATTTAACAAAACTTTAGTAACATATGCTACTTTTTCTATAAGCATATGTTATGTTATCTATATATAAACAATATGTATAACCTAAAGGATATAAGTCATGAATGTTGGTCAAAGAAAAGCTGAAGCTGCTGCAAATCACAAAGCTAACCTCTCAGCTTCCGTTAAGCGTCGCATGGAAGTTGCTCGTTCCAATAATGATGCTAATTTACTGAATGTCCTCGAACAAGAAATGAAGCAACTGGGCTTAAATTAAATTAGTTGAATTAGGGGCGTGCGGTTTAGTGAAGTACCCAAAAACGAGATTTCGTTAATTTGGTAGTAATTTGTTTTTTAGCGCGTCCCTAAACGAACAAATTAAGTCATTTCGTCTTTGTCAAAATGTCCATCAGGGGGGCGATCTACGGTCATCGCTGGCATAAATTTCTCTCTTATGGCTACTCTTAGCATTTCGCTATTGTGATAGAAGTATTCTTGCAGTAAGGGAATGATGCGGTGATACCAAGTAAATCGGAGGTCTTCGAGTGTATCAACGTTCATGAAGTAGCTATGCCCAATTTGGTAATCGCGTCCGATGAGGAAGTAATGCGTTTGTTGAGTTGGATGAGCAGTTGGTCTAGTTTCATGCCAATTTTACATTTATCTTTGATGAGTTCGCGATCGCCCTCACCACCCACAAAACCCGATCGCCTATTCCTCAAATCAAACAGCGATCGCAATTACTGTTTAATCTATGCTTCGTAACGCCCACCGATAGCGATGATGTATATATTTTCGTCATCAAGGCTATAAACTAGCCGATCCTTATCAGATGTGCGCCGCGAGTAATATCCACTTAATTCATACTTCAATGCTTCAGGTTTTCCAGTCTCCTGAGTGGGATCCCCTTTTTGCATTTCTTTGAGAATATTAAACAGTTTTTTGTGAATGGGTTTATTAGTTT
>JBAXTW010000167.1:0-8750 GCA_037129985.1 Pseudanabaena sp. ELA645
ACTAGTACAACCGCGAAAATAACCTGAAGGTGATTCGGCGATCGCTTGGTTATTTCCTGTTAAAACGGAAGAGTTGGGTGGTAATTGAATATTACGGCGGCGGGGTAAGAGGGGGATTTCCCGATCGCCAATTCTCATTAAAACTTTAGCGTTAGGCGTGGCGATCGCATCAAAACAAATTCTTTCATTGGGTTGTCGAGCGATATCAACATTGGGAAACAATGAATCTTTAATAAATCCGAGATCCTTAGGAGGTAAAGTAATTCGTGTCTTGCGGATCACTTTTACATTAATTTGGCGATCGCTAATGCGATCTACATCAGGACTTCTGTACTGAAGATTAAAAGTATTTTCGCCGATCTGAAGTGGCAAGCTTGGGGCAAAATGCCCTGCTTCACTTCGCGATATAGTTTTGCCATTGATGCTGACTATGCCATCTTTAGGTGCAGTGCCAATAAAAAATAGGCGATCGCTGGTGGTAGTATGCTGCAACGGCGGATAGGTGAGATGCAGTTGCGTGGGTGGGGTAAAGTTCTGAGCTTCTATAGAGATACTCATGGCGATCGCCGCTATAAAGCTCAATATCGCAATAACAAGATTTCCTATCAGTCGCTGCATAGTTTTTAGCACTTAATCTAAATTCGCGATGCTACACATCACGGTCTAATATTACCACTGTCAAAAAGCGCTGCGATGGTTTTCTATTAAATCAGATCCGAACAGAACTTAAAAACTCCCCAACTAGATACAAAGAACCACAAAGAATTACCACATCATCCGATCGCATATCCTCAAAAGCCGCCACTAAACCCAACCCTAAACTATCAAAATACTGCGGTTCAGTCTTAATAATTGTCATAGCGATCGCCGCTAGATCCTCTGGTGCAGTTGTCGCAGGATTAGGAACAGGTACTAAAAACAGCAAATCATCGGGATGCAAAAGAGCTTTGAGAATACCAGATTGATCCTTAGTATTGAGAATACCGACTACCCAACGTATATGCTGATTAGGAAAAGTCTCATCTACAAACTGTCTGAGATATTTTGCCGCCACCACATTATGCGCTCCATCAATGAGGATTTTGCGTGAACTTCCATTTAACTCGAAATCAATATATTGCAATCTTCCCGCCCATTCCGTCTTTGCCATTCCCAAACGGATTGCATCATCACTAATTTGCCAACCCTGATTTCGCAAAGAGTGAATCACAGCGATCGCCAATGCGGAATTCATTAATTGATGCTGTCCCAATAATGGTAAAGGATACTCAAAACCTTGCCAGATAGCACCCGTAGCTGTTTTTGTCGCCGACTTAACCCAAGTTACCAACGCATCGCATTCTAGTACCTTATTTTGCAAAGCGGCGATCGCTTCAGGAGCATTTTCGGCAATCACTACAGGACATTTCGGCTTAATAATCCCTGCTTTTTCGGAAGCAATGGCTGCTAAGGTATTACCCAATTGCTGACAATGATCGAGTCCGATGGAAGTAATTGCCGATACTAAAGGGCGATCGCACACATTTGTCCCGTCTAATCTACCGCCTAGCCCTGTTTCAATGATCGCAATATCAACTGTTTTTTCAGCAAAATACCACCACATTGCCGCCGTAATTACTTCAAATTGAGTAGGGGGAAATTCTGGTGCGATCGCTGATTCCACCCGATCCAAAGCCGCTAATAAATCCTGATTACTAATCCATTCGCCATTAATGGTAATTCTTTCACGCCAATCCAGTAAGTGCGGCGAAGTATAACGCCCCACTCGATAACCCGCCACTTGTAAAATTGACAGCAAAAAGGCACAAACGGAACCTTTGCCATTTGTGCCAGCTACATGAATTATCGGAACTTGTTGATGGGGATTGCCTAGAGTATGGAGCAGTTGTTGAATGCGCTCTAAACCAAGGTGAATGCCAAATTTATCAAAACTGGCAAGATATTCTTCTGGATTAAATGGGGAAGGATTAACTGGCTTTGGAGACATGAACTTCTAAGGCGTAGATTTTGCCTTGGGCATCGACTTCGACAATATGCCGACCTTGCATCGCGAATAGTTCACCGCTATCACGTTTGCCAGCGATCGCCCAAATAGCTTCTAGACCATTCTCCGTCCTTCTGGTCGTCCAAACACGTTGCATTCCCGAATAAGCGTCAAAAAATTTCCGATATAGCTGCGCGATCGCATCTTTACCAACAACTTTACGCGCCCCAGCAGGATGGACTTCAGCTTGTTCGGCAAATAATTCAACTAGTTCATTAAATGCTTGTTCATCACCATTAGCGCGATCGGAGAGTTCAAAATATTGGTCTAATACGGTCATATTCCCTTACCTCAATCCGTGTAAAGCTAAAAATCTTAATTAATGCGATCTAGCAAGCTCAATTAAAGCTTTACTTTACATCTTAATTTTATGTAAACATATATTAAGGCTAGATTTGCCAACTAAGCTTCACCCTATTGGGTTTAGTTAGAATTAAAAAACGATCTCGAGATTTAGTGATTACCTAAACCATGACGCAAATCACTCTAAAACCAGAACTTGCCAATCTTTATGAGACAGATTATCTTGCATGGATTGCGCTAACGGTTGCTAAATTGCGATCGCCAGAGTTGGCAGCATTTAATCCAGATATTGATTGGGAAAATTTAATTGATGAAATTGAGGACATGGGGAAAAGTTCACGAAGTAGCCTAAAAAGCAATCTCCGCATTATTTTGGCGCATCTATTAAAATGGCAATATCAAAGCGATCGCCGCAGCCGTAGTTGGCAATCGAGCATCATCGAGCATCGCCTGAGAATTTATGATGCTTTTGTCGAATCCCCTAGCCTCAAGCGATATTTTGCAGAAGTGTTTGATGATGCTTACTCAGGTGCGATTCAGTTAGCAAGTAGTGAAACGGGAATTTCCCAGAAAACTTTTCCAAAAGTCTGTCCATATTCGCAAAATCAGGTTTTAGATGCCGATTTTTTGCCCAATTAAAATTCAGCAAAGATTTAACCCAAAATCTTGAGAGAGACAAAGCTAAGCACCAGAAAACAAATAATTCCCAAAAGTGTTTTTTGCAATCTTGTTAAAACTGGCTTGATTTCATAAGCCACTAACAAACGATCTTTAGCAAGATCCGCTTCAGGTTTTTCCCATGTCTGCCCGTCATACCAACCTGACTCTTCATAAAAAATCTTGGCACTATCAAGGCGCTGCTTCACATGACTCCAGCCCGACAGCATTAGTAAAACTGGCAAAAATAAGGCGATCGCACCACCAATACTTGCTACGACCATAAACTGCCACAAATGCCGACTGGGTGAAGCAATGCTCATTGCCACAGGTGCAAATAGAACCGTAAAGCCTAGCCACATCAAAATTATTTTTTGCAAATATTGCGATCGCGCCAGTTTTGCCCAACGATAGAAGAAAGCTTCCTTAAGCTCGACATATTCATTAAGCGGTTGTTGATCTTTAGGAACGGGGCAGGTCATGGGTAAGGAGATGCTAGGTATGTTGTCAGTTTAACATTGACACTTACCGTGAGTGATCCCCGAAATCTAATAAATTGGTGGATCGGCTAACCTACATAACACTATATGGATCTCAAGCCAGAAATGAAGCAACTCCCGACTCAGATATTGATATATTAATAGTCTTGCATGGCAACATTGAACCCTGTGCTGAAATTAGTAACACAGGAGAAATAATCTCGAAATTATCCCTCCAATACGACACCGTTGTAAGCTGCCTATTCATTAGTGAAAAAGAATACCTAAACCACATTAGCCCATTATTATTAAATATCCGCCGAGAAGGCATTACCCTCTATGACCACAGACAAAGACGAACTCTTACAACAAGCACGAGATAGTCTCGCCGCCGCTAAATTACTTCTTGCTAATGGATATGCAGGGTACTCCGCCGCCCGTAGTTACTACACCATTTTCTATGTCAAGGATATTACTACTCCCTTCCCACTACAAAAATAGGCATATAAAACCAAGAAATAGCGGTGCGGGGCGAAGCCCCGCACCGCTATTTCTTGACTGGGAAGGGAGTAGAACGTAATGAACCCGTCTCTATTATCCCTGTCACCGAAGAAGACTACTACAAAAGAAATGCTGGTTTTTTAAGAAATATTAGAAAAGAAGGAATCGAATTATGAACGAATACAAAAAACTATGATTGCCACACCAAAGTTTGATTATTTAACTCCAGACGAATATCTCGAAATGGAGGAACAAAGCGATATTAAACATGAATATATTGATGGATATGTTTATGCAATGGCTGGCGCAAACGATCCCCTTGTGACGATCGCTAGTAATGCTTTTATGATGATTCGTAATCATTTGCGTGGTTCAAAATGCCGAGTCTATATCTCGGACATGAAAGCGAGAATAGACTCATTAAATCGCTTTTATTACCCAGATGTGATGGTGACTTGCGATCCTAGAGATACCCAAACTCCAAATCACAAGCGGTTTCCTAAACTAATCATCGAAGTTCCATCAAAATCTACGGAAGGGTTTGATAGAGGGGATAAATTTACTGACTATCAACAAATAGAAACTCTAGAAAAATATGTTCTAGTTAACACCAAACGTCAACGTCTTGACTGCTTTCGTCGTAATGAAGAAGGACTATGGGTATTAAAGTCATACTCTGGAGAGCAAGAGAAATTCCAATTATCGAGCATCAACTTTGAAGGAAAATTTGACGACCTTTATGAAGATGTCAGATTTTAGAAATGGCGATCGCCTATAATAAAGCCCAAATAGCAGAGAGTATACTATGCGTCCCTTCTGTGTTTTTTGGTTACAAGAAAATCTATGCTGATGAGTCTCAAAATTGAAAATTTTGCCCTAATCGATCGCCTAGAGATTGAGCTATATGCTGGACTCAACATTCTCACTGGCGAAACTGGTGCGGGTAAATCAATTGTGTTAGATGCCCTAGATGCTTCGCTTGGGGGCAAGGTGTCGGCGCGAATGTTACGCACTGGCACTGATCGCGCCATGATTGAAGCAACTTTTTCGATTAATGAAGCGATCGCTAAATGGCTTGAGATCCAAGAAATTGATAACCTTGATGCGGAAACTCTAATTTGTAGCCGTGAAATTACGGCTCGGAGTAATCGCACTCGGATTAATGGCGTAGTCGTAAATAAACAGCAGATTCAAGAACTACGCGATCGCCTTGTAGAAATTACGGCGCAGGGGCAGACGATTTTATTAAGTCAGGCTGCACAACAGCGAGAATGGCTGGATAATTTTGGCGATCAGGTTCTCAACCAAGGGATATCATTGCAACGCCAAAAAGTCGCCAAACTGTTTGAGGCAAAAGAGCGATCGCGTAAGGCTCTATTTGACCGCCAACAAAATGAGCGTAATCGATTACAACATTTAGATATGCTGCGCTATCAGTTAAAAGAACTGGAAGCGGCAAATTTAGGCGATCCAGATGAATTAGAAAATCTCGAAAGCGATCGCAATCGGTTAGCCCATAGTGTGGAATTACAGAAACAGGGCTATGCTGTGTATGAGGCTTTGTATCAAAATGATGGAGGCGATGCCTGTGCGGATCTACTTGGACAGGCGGAGATAATTCTCTCGCAAATGATCGAGTTAGATCGTGAAGTAGAAGGACTTTTGGAATTAGTAACTAGCGCCCTCGCTCAAGTGGAAGAAGCAGGACGGCAGATCAATAACTATACTAATCGTCTTGAGTCAGATCCTGAGCAATTGGAGGCAATTGAACAACGCATTAATCAAATCAAACAGATCTGTCGCAAATACGGTACTCTTCCCGAAGCGATCGCCTATACCGAAAAGCTCCAAAATGAACTTGCCGAATTAACCGATCAAAGTGTTTCGATTGAAGACCTTGAACGTAAAGCTGAGCATGATTTACAGGCTTTGCTGAAGGCTTGTAAAAAACTAACCGAATTACGCCGCCAAGCAGCGATCGCCCTCGAACAAGTGCAAATTAATGCTCTCAAAATGCTTGCCATGGAAAAAGTTCGCTTTCAAGTGGGGATTTATGCGACCGAACCAAATGCATTAGGTGGCGATCTCATTGTTTTTGAGTTTAGCCCGAATCTTGGCGAACCTTTACAACCACTAGCTGAAACTGCTTCGGGCGGGGAAATGAGTCGATTTTTACTTGCTTTAAAAACTTGTTTTGTGAATCAGAAAACACAAGAACTTCCTCAAGCTAATTCTATTCAAGCTAATTATGCAAATGTTGGCACGATGGTATTCGATGAAATTGATGCGGGTGTCTCAGGACGAGTTGCCCAAGCGATCGCGACTCAACTTTGGCAAATCAGCCGAAGCTCTCAAGTTCTCTGTGTCACGCATCAACCTTTGATTGCGGCGATCGCTGATCGTCATTTTCATGTTAGCAAACAAGTAATTGGCGATCGGACTCAAGTGCAAATTCGCTTATTGGAGCTAGAAGAACGGAAAAAAGAATTAGCTCAAATTGCGTCTGGGAAAACCATTGAAGAAGGAAAAAATCAAGGAAAAGGGAAAAAGGAAAAAGGAAAAAGTGGGGAAAATGCAGATGCTGATGGTGTGGGAGGACAGGCGATCGCTTTTGCGGAGTCTTTGCTAGAGCAGGCGGCGGTCATCAAATCCGAATCACCATTAATACTTAAATAGTAATTGCTCAACGCAGGAACAAGTTCTGCTCGGCGTACATCAATCACTTTTGCCAAGAGATGCTCCAATCTCCCCGATCGCATAGCGATCTCTTCCCTGTTGTTTAGCAACATATAGAGCTTCGTCGGCAGTAGAAATTAACATCTTCGGGGAAAGCTGCGAGCAGGGAATGACCGAGGTAATTCCCAAGCTGATCGAAACAATACTATTTACTTCCGATCGCTCGTGGGGAACTGCCTTGGCTCTAAGAGCCTGTTGAATACGCTTGGCTGTGGCGATCGCCCCCTCTAGATCGGTATTAGGCAAAACAATCACAAACTCTTCGCCTCCATAACGCGCTACGAGATCGCCTGCCCGACAGACTCCTTCCGTGGCAGCCTGAGCAACTTGGATTAAACAAGTGTCTCCTGCCTGATGACCATAACAATCGTTATAACGTTTGAAATAATCCACATCAAATAAAATTAAAGAGAGGGCTAATTGTTCTCGTTTGAGTCGCTCCCATTCTAGATCTAGCTGCTTATCGAAGTGACGACGATTTGCTACTTGAGTGAGTCCATCCATAGTTGCCAGACGATATAACTCCTCATTGGCACATTGCAGTTCGGATGTACGTTCTGCAACCTTCTGCTCCAAAGTGTAAGTGTATTTCACTTTCTCGGCATAGAGTTGGGCGTTGGTAATCGATATCGCGGCTTGGGTGCAAAGGAAATTGAGAATGACAATGCGATCTCTGGTAAACACGTTACTCGTGGCGCTATTCTCCAAATACAAAATCCCCATCAATTGAACTTGATTCAGAATCGGTAAGCACAATAAACTTTTCGGTTGGTGCTGACTTAAGTATTGACCGATGACGGGCAACTCAGTTTTACCCTCATCAACGATCACGACTTCTTGAGTATTTTTGACATATTGGATCAGCTTAACGGGCAATTTTGCATTGCCTTCTATCGGTTCGGCACACAATTCCGTGCTTGTGGGTGTGGCAATGGCGACAACCGACCACTCTTTGCCTGAATTGGGCAGAATCAAGGCACAGCGATCGCCGCCTGAATTTTGCAAAATGATGTGGGTGAGTTGATGCAATAATTCATCAAGTTGAATGGTTCCAGCAAGGCTTTGGGAGGCTTTGATGATGGCGGCAAAGTCGAGGACTGTGTTAACGCTGCTGCTAGAGGAAGAACTGATATTGGTAGAGGAATGGATCGAAAGATTGGGCGCTGCAATGCTGGATAAGGTTTCAAATACATTGAAGGACTGGGCGGCGGCTTGGAGGATGGGGCGCAATAACTGGGGATAGCGGGATTCCAGATCGTCGGTTTTGGCTTTGGCTCCCCATCGGGCATAGCCGTAGTAGGCTTCTTGCATATAACCAGCGGCGACCTTTTCTTTGCCCCAATCGAGATAGAATTTGGCAGCCAGTTCGTTGGCTAAAGCTTCTTCTTGAATAAATTGATTTGCTTTAGCAGTGGCAATGGCACACTCATAGGACTCTATTGCTTCAGATCGATGCCCTTGAACTCGATAAATTTCAGCCTCAACTAGCTGCAATTTATGCAGAAAGTTGCTGGGTGCGTGATTAGCCAGATGCCGCAATTTCTTCTGGTTTGCTATTACTTGATCCAACTCTAGTTCATAGGGAGATTGTGTCGATGATATCAAAGCTAGCAGTGCCAAAGAATAGTAGAAATTATGAGCAGCGGACATCAGAATTCCATAAGCTGCATCTTCGCTTTTTAAGGCAAGGGCTGCGTGTCCAACAGCCAGTGAATAATTACCAAAGGTATAGCCAGAAATAAGATTAGCCAGATGAAATGCATAGAGAGCTTGGTAATTATGGGTGATTTCCAAATGTTGTTGAACATCGGTTCCTGCCATTTCAGATAACCGATTTCCCCCAATAAATTCATCGGTCAACCATAGCCATATATTAGTAAAGTTGATGCAGTCTTCTTGTTTGAACTGGATCAGAATGGGCAGATAAATCTGGCGAGCATCTTCGATTATTGCCAAAGGCAACCCTAAAAGAAATAGGCTCAATAGGTGTTTCGGGGAGATGAAGAAAGTAGAGAATCAAGCAAAGCGCT
>JBAXTW010000168.1:0-8703 GCA_037129985.1 Pseudanabaena sp. ELA645
TAGAAAGAGTAAAACCCGTTCTGTACTTTACTTTTATTTCCCAACAGGTCTAATTGCTATAATCACTCATATATTTCATTATTGGTAGAAACTATGCAAGTAAAAGACTTGACTGTAGAACAACTACAAACCTTAATCCGTAACACTGTGGATGAACGTTTGGATGAATACTTTGACGATCCTGATCAGGGAAAAGAAATCAAAGAATTATTCATGCAAAGTTTGCTAAACATACGGAAAAATCGGGTGGGGGGAAGATCTACTATTCCAGCATCAGAAGTATACAAAAGATATGGAATAGACCAATAACTTACGGTTCGCTGATTTTTGAAATAGGTCAAAACATTTGACGGGACAATAAGGATCTCAGGCTTTATGAACTTTTTTTACGAAGTTATTGATTTTCACCTTCTTGTATGCATTACAAATAAATTAAAGCAATAATGACCTTTATTAGTATTAATTATCAATAGTAATGCCAAAAAGTGCAAATTAATGAATGTCATTTGCATTAAGAAAATCAGCGAACGGTAAGCAATAAATGGCTTATTCAGTGAATTTTGAACCAGAGTCGATAGATGATTTAGATGGAATTTCTCCAGTTTTACGTGTGCGAATTCTAAAGAAAATTGAATGGTTAAGCGTTAATTTTGAAAAGATTTCGGCACTGCCATTGACTGGTCAGTGGACAGGTTTTTATAAGTTAAGAGTAGGGATTATCGAGTCATTTATGAATTTGATATAGAAAATCAGTTAATCTTTATCACTAGAATTGGTCATCGTAAAGAAATTTATTAGGGGGCGATCGCCTATCCATCTCCACAACCAGCGATCCCCTATGAAATTAATCAAACAGCGATCGCCACTTTACGCTATAGGATATTGGCTAGAAGTTTTTAATATATTTACTGAAAATATGAATTATCTGGTTAGTGTTTGGAGCGATCGCATGAAAGCTGAGGAAGTCTATACCCAATTAGAATCAGCAAATTTTCCGATGGAGTCCATCTCGATCTTGGGTAAAGGTTATAAAACGGCTGAAGAATTTGGCTTTATTGATCCCATTGAAATTGGACGAAAACAAGCTTTTTCCATGTCCTATTGGCTTGTACCCTTCGGGTTTTTATCGGGTGTTGGCTTTAGCCTAGTTACCGATTTACAGACATTCGCTTGGGCTGGAGCGATCGGGAACCATGCGATCGGTGGATTGTTAGGTGCATTTGGTGGGGCAATGGGTAGCATATTTGTCGGCGGTGGTGTTGGTGTTGCGACAAGTAGTGACTCAGTTCCCATGCGTAATCGTCTTGAAGAAGGCAAGTATCTGATCATTGTCCAAGGCGCAGATAATGTCGTTGTTCGGGCGAATCAAATCATGCGCCCATTACGTCCTGAAAATATCCACGGTTATGTTGCGCCATAGATTCTTAGTATAAGTACGCCCCACTTTGGCTGATTGCAATAAACAATAACACCAAAAAGTCAACTAATTAAGATCATGAAATCGCGTCAAGTTTTTTATATTTTTGCTGCTGGATTGCTTCTTGTTATCAGTATTTGGGGATTTTTCATTCAGCCAGCTATCCGCTTTCGTAGAGATAGCAATGTAGTTAATATACCAGGAGAAAATGGAATTAACTTACAGGCTGAAATCCAAACCTTTGAACCGATTGAAGGAACGGATATTCTCAGATCGCCACTCTATTCCAAACTAGATAGTAGCTTCACTCCCAGTAGTTACAATGCAGGTATCATCCAAAATTATCTCTTTTTTAATCCTAATCAAAAAAAGTTTTATTGGCTCAAACCGATAGTTAAGGAAGGTCAAATATTTGAGACGATCGCTTTGACAGAAATGCCAACTGTTAACCTAGAAACAAAAAAAGCACCCCCTATCTCTTTTGCCTATGCGATCGCCGATAAGGATACTAACGACGATAAAAGCATCAACAGATCTGATCAAAAACAAATTGCCATATCCGATGCTTCAGGGTTACGATTTAAGATTTTGATTGAGCGCGTTGATAGATTTAATGGCTCTTCATTTGTGAAAGATAATCGCGTGTTTCTATTTTACCAGTTAGAAAAGAAGCTAAAGGTTGCAGAAATTGATCTGCGATCGCAAGAGATTATCAGTAATAGTGAATTCAGGACTCAACCATTATGAATCATTTTCCAAAGTGAAATGAAAACTCGTACCAACTGAGCAAGATAAATCTAATGTCGCCCTTAATTGCTGCGTGAGGATACGCACTAGCCTTAGTCCAAAAGAAGTACTTGGAGAATCGGTCATATTAAAAGTAGAATTTTGGGCAAAATCTTGGGTAAAATCTTGGGCAAAACTTTTGGTAAAACTTTCGGGAATACCAATTCCATTATCACGAATAATTAAATGGAGCTTATGATCTTGAGTAGATTCATATAAGATTACTTCGATTAAGCCTTTATTATAATTAGGATAATCGGGATAATCAGGACGATCAGGAAATGCATGTTTAAAGGCATTGGTTAATAATTCGTTGACGATCAACCCCATGGGGATAGCTGTATCAATCTTCAGGAAGGTAGGATTTGTATCTAATTTCAACGTGATTTGATCATCATTAAAACTTGTGAAGCTATGCAGATTGTCTACTAAACGTTGAAGATATTCACAAAAATCAATCTTGCCCATATCCTGAGATTGGTACAACTGTTCATGGATTAGTGACATTGCATGGATGCGCTTTTGACTATCTGAGACGGATTTAAGAGCTTCCACATCATTTATATATCTTGCTTGCATTGACAGCAAACTATCAACTAAGCCAAGATTATTTTTGACCCGATGATGCACTTCCCTCAAGAGCGTTTCTTTTTCTGAAAGGGATGAATGCAATCTAATTTCAGTTTCTTTTAATTGGCTAATATCCGAAGCGGCTCCTATTACTTGTTTGACAGTTTGATCAATATTTCGGAGAAACACCGTCTCTTGACTATAAAACCATTTCCACTTGCCATGAATATCTCGCATTCGATATTCAATTACAAATAAATCTTCCGATTTGTTAATTTTAATTTGCTGATAATGGTTTTTTACATTAGTTAAATCATCGGCATGAACCACAAAATCTAAAAGCAATTCGCCCATTGCTTGAATCTCTAAGTGTGTATAACCAAGAATGGCTGTAATCGCCTGATTACAATAAATATTGCGATGTTCTTCAATGTCATATATATACAGAATATTGGGAGTCGTATCGGCAATACGTTGGATAAATTCTTGACTTTCTTTGAGAGATTGTTCTGCTTGTTTGCGGGTTAAAGCGATCGCAATATTCGTGACGATCATCTTCGTTAGCTGCACTTCTTCGTCGGTAAATTGTCTAGGCTCATCGAAATACGCCACGATATCCCCCAAATGTCGGCGCTCATACTCTAAAGGGAATATTGCTAAAGCGCCAATACTTTCAACATTGCTTATACTTTGTAAAATGCGATCGCTAAGGAAGGTTGCTGAGGTAGGAAACTCTCTTGGTTTAAATTTGGTTAGATTCCCTGCGTCAGCAAAAAAAGCTTCGATCGCTTGTTTATAATTTTCACTTAACCCTACCGTAGCTTGAAATTCTAATCGATGGGGGAAACTACCAATCGTGACTACGGCAGCCCGCGCAGTTCGCAACGCAGGACAAATTCCATTTAAAGCGATTTGATAAATTTCGGTAACTGTCTGGGCGGCATTCAACGCCGACACAAACTCATACATTAACTTTAATCGCGTCAGTTGCAAATTTAAGCGATCTTCAGTTTCCTGTTGATCAGCGATCGTTAGCACTAATTGGTGATTAGCCTCTTTAAGTTTGGGAATGAGCTTAGTCATCCGACTCACCTCCAACGATCGCATTCCTAATTCTCAAACTTGGCGAGCCACAACCAACCGCCAGCCCACTCTGTCCACCTTTACCACAACCACCCGACTCATCCCACAAAAAATCATCAGCGATCGCTTCAATATCATTTAAAGTCTCAAAAACATTTCCCGAAAGTGTCACATCTTTAACAGGCTCCGCAATTTGACCATTGCGAATCATCCAAGCTTCGCCAGCCGTAAAGGTAAACATTTCGCCATTAGTCATGCCGCCCTGCCAGTTTTTGGCATAAACCCCAATGGGAATATCCTCAAACAAATCCGCTACAGGCGTTGTACCGCGACCAATCCAAGTATTTGTCATCCGTACAATTGGCGGATAATGATAATCCAAACAACGAGCATTGCCTGTCACTTTTTCGCCCAATTTACCTGCGGTCTCGCGAGAATGGAGTCTACTCACTAATACCCCATCTTTAATTAATTGGGTTGTCGTAGCAGCGACACCTTCATCGTCATAAATATAACTACCACGATGTTCAGGCGGTGCGGCTCCATCAAAAATCTGTAAATCTTTCGAGCCAAATCTGCGCCCAAGGCTCATCGTCTCCAACATATCAGGATTTTCATACAGCATATCTGCTTCCGATAAATGTCCAAAGGCTTCATGAACAAATAATCCCGCCAAAATCGGATCTATCACCACTGTGTAGGTACTACCCTGCACGGTTGGTAAATCGAGGGCAGCCACCGCTCTCTGAGCCGCGCCGATCGCTCTCTCATCTAAATTCAGCAAATCTCGATAGGAACGCCGAGATCCAAAGGTTTCCCGTCCCGTCTGCACAAGATCACCATGCCGAGCCGTTGCGGAGCAGCGTAATTCCCAATCCGCCCATTCTTGCTCAATGATAGTTCCCTCAGAATCCGCAAAAATTACTTGCTGCGTACAATCCCCATACCGAACCGCCGTACTCACTACGCGATCAGATACTGATCGCAAAATTTCGCTGTAATGAGCGCACAAGTTCTTTTTGACAATCAGTTCGATCTGGTGGGGATTTTCTTGAATCAAGGATACTTTGTCCTGAATTGGCTCGACCTCGGCAAGCACAGTTTCCGCATCACCAACCCATAGCGCGGCGGCGATCGCTTCTTGGATTTTATTCTCTAAACTATGCAGGTCATTAAAACTTGCAAATCCCCAACCGCCCTTATGACAAGCTCGCACCTGTCCGCCTATCGAAATCCCCGTACTCAAGGTTTCAATCTTGCCACTGCGTAAAAATATATCGGCTCCCTGCGATCGCTCTAACCTGATCGAAAAAAAATCTACCTGCGATCGATATTTGCTTACCAAGCTGGAAATTTGATCCTTAACCTGCCATATATTCATGTATAAATCTTAAAAGTAAAGCTTTTTATGGGATTGCATTCTAATCATAGCTTAAAAATATCACTTTTACTGATTGGATATCTGAATTTATCCGTAAATTTCCATTGATGCATTGCAACAGATGATGCATTGCAACAGATGATGCATTGCAACAGACAAAGCATTGTGAAAAGCATTGTAAGAGTTGTGTAGAATGAAATGTATTCGTCCAAGCGGAGTTCCGCCTTATGATTGACGCTATTATTATCTTCACATTCATTCTCGCGGGAGCAGGCACAGGCTTCCACGGACTTGATTTCTTGCCATCAGACATGATTGTTGGTTTAAATATCCAAAATTTTCGTTGGGTAACGCTTGGAGTTGGCTCCTTTGTTGGTTTAGTGTCAGGATTAATCGTCCAAACGACTTACCGCCGTATCGAGTCAAATGTCAGAGCTATGCCCCTTGAGACAATTTTGGGGAGAGCCGTTGGTTTGGTGTTTGGACTTTTAGTGGCGAATTTGATGTTAGCGCCATTGTTCCTGATTCCCATTCCCGATGATTTCGCCTTTATCAAGCCACTTACAGCCATATTGGTAAGCATTATTTTTGCGTATTCGGGGATGACTTTATCCGATACACACGGACGCGCTTTGTTACGCTTGATTAATCCGAATAATGTCGAGAGCAGCCTATTAGCCGATGGCACATTACGCACCGTCAGCGCTAAAGTTTTGGACACAAGTACCGTCATCGATGGTCGAATTCAGACCTTGATGGAAACAGGATTTTTAGAAGGACAATTGCTAATCCCTCATTTTGTGATTCAAGAATTGCAAACGATCGCTGATAGTTCCAATGATCAAAAACGGGTGCGTGGTCGCCGAGGATTAGACATTCTCAACGCAATGCGCGATAAATTTAGCGATCGAATCACGATTCATTCTGCGGATTATGAGGATTTGCACACCGTTGATGCCAAGCTAGTCCGTCTCGCTCAAGAGCTAAGCTGCACATTGATTACTAATGATTACAACCTAAACAAAGTCGCAAACTTGCAACAAGTTGAGGTGTTAAATATTAACGATCTCGCTCAAGCCCTACGCCCAAGCTATTTACCAGGTGATGAGATCGAAATCAGAGTCCTTAAAGAAGGCAAAGAAGCTTCTCAGGGGATTGGCTATCTCGAAGACGGCACAATGGTAGTTATCGAAGAGGGGCGTGAATATCTTGGCAAACAAATTATCGTGATTGTCACCAGTGCTTTACAAACTTCCGCAGGTCGGATGATTTTTGCTCGTCATGAGGCGATCGCTACTGTTTAAACAAGTAAAAGGGAAAAAGTAAAAAATAAAAAATAATTACCAATTGCCTATGCAAATTTTGCCTTCTCATTCACAACGACAATTAATATCAGGTAAGGTCGGTTGGGGATGGCGGCAGGCGACTTATCCTATTTCCACAAACTTTGGCTTTGCGGGATTTTTGATGTTGAGTGCGGCGATCGCCCAATTGGTACAAATAGGTGAGCCAATATTTTTAGCGATCGCTGGTTTGCTTTTGGTGTTCGGCTTTTGGGTGGGGCTACATGTTGCAAAATCAGTTATTGATGTCTGCCGCCAAAATTCTGATTATGTATTTTCGCAATCGCAATTAATTGTCTCGGTGGCTTATTGGCTAGTTTTAGTTGCGGGGATCAGTTTATCCACAGATACTTTTATAAAAATTTTTGTGGCGATTTGGTGGGTTTTACCCGCCGCTATTTTTCTAGGTATTTCTAGCGCCCTCGTTTGGCGATCGGCTAAGGGTAAAAATTCAGGTGACACCAAGCAAAAAACCTCTAACGAATTAACTAGTAGCGATATTTTAAATATTGTTACTTACTCTGATCAAACTGTGTTGGTGAGTCCCTCTTCATTGGGACAGCAGCCGCGACAGTTTAATAGTTTCGTCTTAATCCTGTTGGGCTTATTCTTCTGGACTATGCTCGATTTATCTAGCAGTAATTTATCTAATAGTATTCGGGCAACTGTGGCGATCGCTTTTACGGTTACAGGGCTAACAGGATTTTTTACATGGCAAACACAATTGCGATCGCCTGACAAGATTTTACAGATAAGGTTTAGTGGATTATGGGGAATGTCCGCAACCTATGCGATCGATTTACGTCCCTTCTCGCGCTTAGCAGTTATCAAATTACAAGAAGCGGGTGGTGAACTAAGTTGGATGCAGCTAGCAGGAAGTAACAAGGAGATTACACTGCCATTGGCGATCACTATGTTTTCAGGACAAGCTACAGGTGAAACAAAAGAAGGTTCGCAATCTGATCAAAATGATCAATTAGGAAAGACAATCCGCACCGAATTTCACCTTGCTAAGCAGGAAACTGAACGCGATAGTTTGGGGCTAGCCCATGTGTTATTGCCTCAAGGTGCAGGAATTTTAGCAGGAGCTGCTTTTATCGGTGTTGGTGGATTGTTATTGTTTGTACTGCCCTTACCCGCAAAATTATCAGCAGAAACTGCGATCGCTTGGTTAGGTGTTTGTATTGTCAGCCCTGCGATCGCTAGATTTTTTATCAAATTAGTTGCTCCCAATAGTCTCCAAAGCGATCGGCTAAATAATCACAATCAATTGCAACCTTGGGAAATTGGCACGGCTTTACTTTTAATTAGCGCTTCTATGTCTAGTCAAACCGCAGGTCAAACGATTGGCAAAATCACAAACCTTCTCACATCCAATCAATCATGGCAATTACTAACCCTCATCTGTGGCTGGCTAAGTATTAGCATCGGCGTTTGCATTTTAGCCTTTGTCCGCCGCACCCCACTCTGGAATAAACTTTAACTGTCGTAAAATGTAGGTGATAATACTGCTCACTCTGTATCAATTTACCTGAAGTGAAAATATGGTTAGAATCACACTGGAAGTGCCAGAGAAATTATGTTGTGGGATGGGCATCTTGCCCGTCAACAGGCTAGAAGCCTGTTCCACTATCACAGATTTCTGAAACGAGCGCGTTAAGATCCCCGACTTTTTCTAGGCAAGCAAAGACAATTTGCAAATCCACAAAAAAAGTCGGGGATCTGGGGTTTTACAGGCTTCTTTAATCCAAATCTGCGAAATCCTTCAATCCGTCTAATCCGTGATTCTCACCTGATCTTAATCCTTGGTTGATTTCTTCTTCTTGAGGTGCTTCCGCAAGAGCCAACCGCCGCCCAAGACCGCGACACCAAAACTAGGATCAAAGTCAAAGGGAACAGGCGTAGCAACCTGAGTCGCCTGAATGTCGAAAGAATACGAGAATGGAAAATTACTATAACTTCCTCCATTGTTGGTACTACGCTGATAGCCGTTACTAGTGATACCGCTGATGCCTGTAGGTGTAATACTTGGATTGTTCCTACGCCAATTATAACCACCTGCTGTTGCATCTACCAATAGCCAGTAGCGAGTATCTGCCAAAAAGGTAAAGGTCGAAGTGGGA
>JBAXTW010000169.1:0-8692 GCA_037129985.1 Pseudanabaena sp. ELA645
AGCTATATTCGTAACTCATTATACATTAATCCCCTCAAACCCAGAAGAGCCAAACATATAAGAAGTAGCAGCAAAGGAAAAGAGTTGGAAAAATTAGTGGAAGAGCTTTTGCTCAAAGGTTTTAGTAATAATTAGTCTTGATTTAGAAGGATAAAAAATATGCGACATCCACATACTTATGAAATTATGAACGAATTGCGCGATCGCCTGATTGACACATATAGCGATCGGTTAATAGCGATTATCCTATTTGGTTCACAAGCGCGAGGTGATGCAACCCCCGACTCAGATTTTGATGTCTTAATCGTACTCAAAGATCCCGTAAAAACAGGCAAAGAGATAGAAAGGACAGGCTACTTTTTAAGTCCACTGTGCCTAAAATACAACATAGTCATCTGTAACCTATTTCTGTCAGTAACTCGTTTTGAGAACGAACAGACAATGCTCATCCAAAATATAACCAAAGAAGGAATTTATTTCTATGATAAAAGAGCAGCAATTTCTAGCACAAAAAGCTCACGACAGCCTACGCGCCGCTAAATTATTAGAAGCCGAAGGACTAGCAGATATTGCCGCCTCTCGTGCTTACTATGCAATGTTTTACATAGCCGAAGTCTTTCTATTAGAAGAAAATCTAAGTTTTAGTAAACACTCCGCCGTAATTAGTAAGTTTGGTGAATATTTCGTTCGTACAGGTAAAATTCCCAGCAAATATCATCGTTATCTAATTGATGCCGAACAAATGCGCCTCAAAGGAGATTACGATCGCACTGAACGATTAGAACATGAAGATGCAAATCTAGTAATTCAAAGAGCAGAGGAATTTTTGGAGTTGTTAACGTATTTATAGATTTTAATGAAATGGTAGCGATCGCTAAAACCGTACAATATTTAAAAATCATATTGAACCATGAAAAAATACTTCAACACCGCAGGTCCCTGCAAACCAGACATTCACTATATGCTCTCATCCACAGAGCGTATACCCCAGATCAAAGGACTAATCGACCAACAAAACTACTTCGTAATCCATGCGCCGCGTCAAGTGGGCAAAACCACCGCCATGCTCACCCTCGCGCAAGAACTAACCGCCAGTGGTGAATACACCGCCCTGATGGTATCCGTGGAAGTCGGTTCCGCTTTCCCCGATCAACCCGAAATCGCCGAAAAAGCAATATTAGGTGCATGGGCAAAAAATGCCCGATTTTGGCTACCAAAAGAACTTCATCCACCAGCAATCCCAGAAGCAGAAGCAGGACAGCGCATTAATGCCACCTTGAATCTATGGGCAGAAGTCTCACCCCGTCCCTTTGTGTTATTCATCGATGAAATTGATTCTCTGCAAAATCAAACCCTGATTAGTGTGTTGCGTCAATTGCGCGATGGTTTCCCCAATCGTCCCCAAGGCTTTCCGCAATCATTGGGGCTAGTGGGAATGCGTGATGTCAGAGATTATAAATATGCCGCAGGAGGCAGCGAGAGATTAAATACTTCAAGTCCATTTAATATCAAAGTTCAATCCTTCACCTTACGCAATTTTAATTTACAAGAAGTCAAAAGACTCTATACCCAACATACAGAAGCTACTGGACAAATATTTACGGAAGAAGCCGTTAATTTAGCCTTCCATTTAACTCAGGGTCAACCTTGGTTAGTCAATGCGATCGCCAAAGAAATTACTGAATATATTGTTCCCGATCCTACAATTCCGATTACAGTGGATTTAATTAATCAAGCCAAGGAAATTTTGATCAAGAGACAAGATACACATTTGGATAGTCTTGCGGAACGGCTGAGGGAAAATAGAGTCAAAGCGATAATTCAACCAATTTTATCTGGACTAGAGTTAGGTGATACACCCGATGACGATCGCCGCTATTTGTTGGATTTAGGTTTAGTGGTGCGGAGTTTGGAAGGAGGATTAAAAATTGCCAATCCTATTTATCAAGAAGTAATTCCCAGAGTGTTATCTCAAGGGACACAGGATAGTCTACCGATGATTCAGCCTAGCTGGTTAAATGCTGATGGTAGCCTGAATCCTCACGTTTTACTAGATACATTTCTCGATTTTTGGCGACAACATGGTGAACCCTTGTTTAAAAGCACACCCTATCCAGAGATTGCACCTCATTTGGTATTAATGGCGTTTTTGCATCGCGTGGTTAATGGTGGCGGTACGTTAGAGAGAGAATATGCGATCGGTTCTGGTCGCATGGATATTTGTCTACGCTATGGCAAAATAATCTTGGGAATGGAATTAAAAGTATGGAGAGAGGGTAGACCAGATCCTTTGGCAGAGGGGTTAAAGCAATTGGATAAATATCTATCGGGATTGAATTTAGATACAGGCTGGTTAGTGATTTTTGATCGCCGTCCGAATTTGCCACCAATTAGCGATCGCACCAGTACAGAACTAGCTCAGAGTCCTGATGGTAGAACGATTACGGTAATTCGGGGATAGATGACATTTGAGAATTTTTTTCCCAATTCAGACATAACGGTGTAGGATTACTTGCCTATGACAAAGAGAACTTAGTCGCAAGTACTGCTTCACTCAGCGCCACCCATTGAGCAACATCAAGATCTTCAGCGCGGACTTGTCCATTAATTCCCATTAATTCCAAAATCTGAACTAGGCGATCGCGATCAATTTCCGAGATTAAATTATTGCGGAGCATCTTGCGTTTGGTGGCAAAGCCCATTGTCAGTAATCGATCTAAGAACTTGGGATCGCTGGCGGGAGTGACGGGCGGACGGGGAATAATGCGGATTACTGCCGAATTGACTTTGGGTGGCGGATAGAACGCGGTGGCGGGGACATCGCAGATAAATTGACAATCAGCTAGATATTGGATCTTGACACTGAGAGCATTGTAGGCTTTGTGACCAGCTTTAGCGGCTAGGCGATCACCGATTTCTTTTTGAACTAACAGCACAATCTGTTCAAATTGTTGAATTGGTTCGGCAAGAGTTCCCAATAGCCTTTTGAGAATCTCGCCTGTGATATTGTAGGGAATATTGGCGATAACCTTGTTGGTTTGCTCAGGAAGAGGAATGTCAAGGATGCTGCCTTCGAGCAGATGAAAATTTTTCTGATGCATGGTTTTACGAAGTTTTTCGCAAAGATCCCGATCAATTTCGACAGCGGTGAGTGACTCGACAAAGGGCAGAATTAAACGGGTGAGATTACCTGTTCCTGGTCCAATTTCTAAAATGCGATCGCTTGATTGCAATTTCCCTGCTCGCAAAATCTTATTTAAGACCGCCTCACTCCGTAGCCAATGTTGCCCAAATTGTTTGCGGGGACGGATTTTGCTCGATGCTTGGCTAGATTCATAAACAGGTTGATCGGGAGTTGACATTGGCGATCGCTTACTAAACTAATTAAACCAATGTACTATAGCGCCTGTCGCTAAAGTATCATCATCAAACCGCTATCGCTAAACTATTAGCGCTGAATGTGCCGAGCCTATCTTCTGCCTTTACAATTCGTCCCGCACATTCGAGGGATGTTGGTCATGTTGCCGACATCTTGACCGAGAGTTTTTATCGAAATTACGATCATGGGGATGATCATCACGATCGCACACATGGCGATCGCAAAGTTAACTTTTGGCAACGTAGCTTTGTTGATTGGGTCTTTCCCCTTTTGCGCTACGGCATTATCCTCGATCTTGGTAGTCGCTTTGATGAAAAAACACCTTTTTATACTTGTATTGTCGCTACCCATAAGACTAATCAATCTCAAGCGATCGCCTCTCTAGAGATTTGTATGCGCTATGTGCCTACTAAATCCCATCCCAAATTTTGGCTAGTTCGCGAAACGCAGCAATATCCCTATATTTTTAATCTGGCGGTACATCCTCAATGGCGACGGCGCGGCGCGGCAAAGCAATTACTAATTGCCGCCGAAAAAATTGTCAAGCAATGGGGATTTTCGCGGATGTATATGCATGTGCTTGAGGACAATCAGCCAGCGCGTGGGCTTTACGATCGCCTTGGCTATCGATTGCATAGCCATGAGGGTAATGTTAGTTATTGGCTATTGGGTCGCCCGCGACGTTTTTTATTACAAAAAAAATTGAATTAGTACAGTCTATTGTGGCTTTAAGTAAGTTACCGAGTAAGTTACATAGAGCGATCGCGCTGATTTTCTATGACATAATTGAATAACCACCATGTCGAGCAGCAACTTAATTATGCAAGTTAAAGATCTCACCATTGAAGAACTAAAAGCTGTGATCCGCGAAACCGTTATCGAATCATTAGAGGATCTTTTGCCAGATCCAGATGCCGAAAAAACAGTCAAAGTCCAATTTCAAAAAGAGCTATTAGAAACTCGCAAGCAAAGACAGGAAGGAACTAAAAATATGTCGTCAGAGGAAGTAAAAGAAAGACTGGGATTAACTGTCAGATGATCTATGTTGTTCAATACAGTCCAAGCTCATTTGTGGACTTGGAGAAGTTAACTCAAACAGCGCAAGATCGCATCATCAAAAAAATTGATTGGTTAACTGATAATTTTGATAAAATCACACCTCAAGCATTAACGGCTAACTTGTCTGGCTTCTATAAATTTAAGGGTCGGTGATTATCGAGTAATTTATGAATTTGATCGGGACGAAAAGATAATTTTTATTAATCGAGTTAGGCATAGAAGAGAAGTTTATGATTGACTTAGTTAAAAGCTTTCATGCTTTCAAATCAGCTTGAGAGAAACTGACTAAAACTATATCTCCCGCTTTCATGACACTATCAAGCCACAATAATCGAGCTACAATAGTGGCTGTGCCGAAATAATTTATCAAGAGTACATCTGCCAACTATGACCATCGCAACCGATATCGCTACCCCCACAGAGCTTAATCTCTCCGACAGAGCTAATAACCAAAGCTATCAAATGGCGCAAGCAGCCGCGATCGCTGCGGACGATCGCAAGGGAGAGAATATCGTTTTGCTAGCGATCGGTGAAGTCTCAAGTTTGGCGGAGTATTTTGTAATTGCTACGGGATTTTCTAAGGCGCAAGTACGGGCGATCGCTAATAGTGCTGAAGAGGCGATTGAGATCGAGTTTGGACGCAAGCCTAGAAACATTGCGGGTGAGCAGGATGGCACATGGGTATTGCTAGACTACGGCGATTTGATTGTCCATGCGATGATGGCTCAAGAGCGCGAATATTACGATCTAGAAGCTTTCTGGGGTCACGCACCAAAGCTGGAAGTAGTTTTGCCAGAACGTGATTAAGTATTTTCGTCTCAATTAAAACAGTGTAATCATCCCGAACTGAAGTTATTTCAATTGCTCGGCTTCGGCGAGGATGGGGTTGAGTCCGAACAATGTGCCGAGTTCATTGGATCGCCCCTTCAATAGGTAAATAATTCACCAAGGCATTGACCCAACCCGCCGAGCGCCCAGTCACTAGTATGATATAAATGTGTTGACAGCTATAGATTGTAAGTCGCAGTGTAGGCAGGAAAAATATGAAGTTAAAAAAGCTAACCAAAAATTTAAACTTGGGACAGTCAAAAAAGCCGACTGCTTTGGACTTTAATATTTTGAGCGATCGCGCTACTGCAACCGCAAATGTTACTGAAAAAAATTCAGCTATGCTAAAAAGTTTTCTTGGTTTTTTGTGGAATGACGCGAAGAAAAATCCTTTGAATCTAGTCTCTTATACGAGTGAGATGGATGCTAGAGTTTCGGCGCTTACTGAGAGAGTTGAGATAGATTAATAGAGGTCAATGGATGGAAAATCTATTTCCACAGTGTTTTTAATGAGCAGTTTCAAGAGCTTATCGAGAGTTCGGTTAAGTTTAAAGAAAAAGATACGCCTAAATAATATAAGTAGCGTTTTAAGCCTAAGTTACTGAAAGCTTTACAAAGAGGGATTAAGGAGTCTATTCCTAATGATCTATTTAGTAAGGATTTTGAGCTTAGAGGGGATTTAAGCGATTATAGACGGGTTAAGTGGGTTGGTATTTTTGATCGCTATCGATTGTTTTGTAGGGTTGATGTAGAACAGAATTCGATTGTGATTCTTTGGTTAGGATATCCAAGGAATGAGGGTGGAAAGAATGATTGTTATAGGGTTTTCGGGAAGATGGTTGAGAAGGGTGATTTTCCTTCTGATGTTGAGCAGTTGATCGAAGGATCTAACATTTTTTAGTATAGCGATCGCCTAAATCAAAACCCAAATACATCCGCGATCGCTCAATAGTCCCAAGGGTTAATAATTGTGATTTGGCAGTCTAGGAAGTCGTCAACATTGCGAGTGACGATCGCTGCATTATTAGCCAGACATATAGAGGCAATCAGAGCGTCAGCTTGAGCTATTGGTTTACCTTTTTTGCGGCGATCGCTTGTAATTTGGGCAAAACAGTTTGCTGAGTCTGAATCAAAAAATAAAATCTGTCCTACAAAGTCTTCGGTAAACATAGCTTGTGCAGATTCTTGTAAAGCTTTGCTGCGTTTACCTTCTGGCATGATAGCGATGCCGCCAAGGATCTCGGCTTGGTTAATGCTGGTGGTAAATAGGTTTTCTCTAAGCTGGGCAGCAACCCAAGATTTGACTGTTTGCGAACCTTGGGGCTTCATCAGTTCTGACAGGACGTTGGTATCAAGAACAATTTTCATAGATCAAATGTTGGTAAGGGACGCATGGGTTCTCTAGGAATTTCGGGGATTTCAAAATCTCCAAAGTCTGCAAAGCGTCTATTAATGGCGGTAGCGAGGTCAATATTGCTTGGCTTTTTGGGTGCTAATACGCTTTTGAGAATTGCCTTAATTTCAAACTCGATGGTATGCCCATGTTGGGCGGCGCGTTGTTCTAGCTGTTGGGCAATGTCTGGCTCTAGTTGATGAATAGTGATGGTTGACATGGCATTGGGGAGTAGTAACAATTAGTAAATTCTATCTCTAAACAGTTTTAGATTTAGGAGCTATTTCAAAAGCTAGTTGAGAACCATAGAAACATACATCAAATTCTTGAAAAAAGTTAATTCTTCCTAAAAGTAAAGGTATATTTTCGGCTTTTGTCCAAGCAAAAACTAAGGTAGCAGGTGCAAATTGATCGATCGCTGCTGATAGAATAATCCCTTTGGCATCGAATTTGGCTAGATTTCCTGCCAGTGTAACTGATGTGTTAGAACTTTTTCTGCGGAGAAAGCGTTGTATGGCGACCAAACTTCGTAGGTTTTTCCATCTTCGAGAATAGCTGAGGTTTGTTCGTCTTTAGTTAGTTCTGTGGCTAAAAACTGGATGGCTTTAACCTTTTCAAAGTGGGATAGCTTTTGTAGTGATGGCAGGATTTCTGTTAATGTCATAGAAATACAGGAGAAATATTAGTTAGATTATAGTGCGATATTTTATCAAGTCAAAAAAACGCCCCTCAAGTTTTAAACTCGAAGGGAGATCGCCTGTGAGAGAAAATGGCTATAATTGATGGATTATCTGGTGTAAGAGAAATTATAATGTCAACTGTTGTTGTGATTATTGAGCTTGATAGGAGTAAATATTATTGCAGTTAATTAGTACTTACGGTTCGCTGATTTTTGAAATAGGTCAAAACATTTGACGGGACAATAAGGATCTCAGGCTTTATGAACTTTTTTTACGAAGTTATTGATTTTCACCTTCTTGTATGCATTACAAATAAATTAAAGCAATAATGACCTTTATTAGTATTAATTATCAATAGTAATGCCAAAAAGTGCAAATTAATGAATGTCATTTGCATTAAGAAAATCAGCGAACGGTAAGTTAGTAGTGAACAGATTCGCCAAATTCAAGCGATTATTGATGATTATGAAAACTTTCAGTGTGTTGAAACTGCTCAGGCAATCCAAGAATATTTGGTGAGTCAAAACATTAAAGGGAAAAGACTCAAAATTTATACGGGTACAGCAATGGGCTGGGATGCGAATATTTATGACGATCTGTTGGGATATGCGATTTCGGTTAATGGTCGTCATGAGGGCGTTTCGATTATTGTTAATGGGTTGGAGATCGTTTACGATAACTTGCACCCAAACGGACTGCCTAGAGTTCAATGGCTAGACAATCTAAAATTTGATGGTAGACTTTATTTGGGTAAGCAATTTGAAATTACTGAACAGTATTTTTAATTTCAATTAGGGAGTACTAATTTATGACTGATCTATATGAGCTTATACAAAGGATAAGGACTAGACCGAGTATGTATTTGGGTAAGCCATACATTACTCGTTTTAAGGCTTTTTTGGATGGTTATATTGGTGCGAGAAATGATTTGGGTTTTGCACTCAAGGAACAGGAGGAAACATTGAATAGATTTCAATTGTGGATTCAATCACGATTTAAAGTTACTTCTTCTCATTCTTGGGCGGAGATAATCTTATTCTATTCTGGAGATGAAAGAGATGCTTTAGATAAGTTTTTTGAGTTGTTTGATAAATTTCTTGCTAGTGAGAGTAAATTATCATCTTCCCTAAATAGGCTGGTGGAATCGTCTGCTCAGTGCTCAGCTATCGAAGGAAGTGGTTTCTTTGTAGTGTAAACACGAAAATGCTCTTTGGTTAAGGCTAAAGGGCTACGGCACTAAATTTGCATTCAATCTAATGTTAGCACGGTTAGCACGAAACAAAAAAATCACCTCTCAAGTGGCTCTTCTGGGTTTGAGGGGATAAGCAAAACTAATGGGAAAGGCAGGCTAAT
>JBAXTW010000017.1:0-52823 GCA_037129985.1 Pseudanabaena sp. ELA645
AATAAATGTGAAGTTGCTTCTATACTTTTCTTTTGTTTCCCGACAAGTCTATTATTTAGATCATTGAGAATCGATTGCTGTTTGATTTATTTTGGGGATACTTCTCAAAACTGGGATTAATTGCGATCTGAAAGCAAAAAATGCAGGGGCAATTCATGAATTGCCACTACATTTTTTTGCAGTGCTTAAACCGTTGCAGCTACTAGGACTGCATCTGTCGCTTCAGGGCTATTCTGCTCCGAAGGTGGTACAACTTGCCAGAACTTTGGCAAGTAGCTCGACCAATCATCGAGAATCTCCTTGGCTCTAGAACTACCCGTCTGCACATAACTAGATTGAATCAATTCTTTTAACTGATTCTCCCCAGCGATAGTGCTAATCCTCTGAACCTTCAGCGATTCTTGGCTGAGGCGCTCTTTGAACTTGCCATCAAGATCAAGAAAATAGGCAATCCCGCCTGTCATACCTGCGCCAATGTTCCGTCCTGTCGTTCCCAAAACCACGATTACACCACCTGTCATATATTCACAACAGTGATCGCCTGTACCTTCAACCACAGCTTTTGCGCCAGAGTTACGGACTCCGAAACGTTCACCGCCGCGTCCATGCACAAACAGATAACCACCCGTTGCGCCATAGAGACAGGTGTTACCAATAATCGCATTATCGGCAGGATTGAAGATGCAATCAGGCTTCGGTTTGATGCTGATTGTGCCGCCATTCATGCCCTTGCCGATGTAGTCGTTAGCTTCACCGATGAGAGCAAGACTCATACCATTGATGTTGAATGCGCCGAAACTCTGTCCTGCTGCACCAATGAATTCCAGATGTAAATTACTGGCGAGTCCAGAGTTTCCATATTGCTTGGCGATCGCCCCTGCGACTCTTGTGCCAACTGAGCGATCGGTATTAACGATCTTATAGCTCTTGCTTAAATCCGTTTGATTGGCGATCGCCGTTTGTACTTCCAGATCTGCCAAGATTTCATCATCAAGTACCGCGCCGTTACTATGAGGAACGGGTGAATGCTCTAACCAACTGCGATCGCTTTTGGTATCAGGCAGATTAATCAAACAGCCTAAATCCACTTGATTGAGAGCGAGTTTAGCCAACTTCAAGTCTTGACGTTGAGCTAATAAATCGGAACGTCCGATGATTTCCTTGAGGGTTTTGTAACCGAGTTTAGCAAGAATTTGACGAACTTCTTCAGCGACAAAGTAGAGAAAGTTAACTACATGTTCGGGAGTCCCTGGGAAGCGTTTGCGAAATTGTTCCAATTGAGAGGTTACACCCACAGGACATTTATTAGTGTGGCAAACCCGCGCCATAATGCAACCTTCGGCAATCATCGCCGCCGTGCCGAAACCGTATTCTTCACCACCGAGAAGTGCAGCGATCGCCACATCCCAACCAGTTTTGAAGCCGCCATCGACTCGTAGTAATACGCGATCGCGTAGCATATTCCCCATGAGAACAGTGTGGACTTCAGCCAAGCCCAGTTCCCAAGGTGAGCCAGCATGTTTGATGGAACTTAGTGGTGAAGCACCCGTGCCGCCATCGTAACCAGAAATTTGAATGATGTCAGCATTTGCCTTAGCCACACCCGCAGCGATCGTGCCGATGCCAATTTCTGATACTAGTTTTACGGATACTTTCGCAGTGGGATTGATTTGATGCAGGTCGAAGATTAACTGCGCGAGATCTTCGATGGAGTAAATATCATGGTGTGGTGGCGGCGAAATTAGCGATACCCCTGCTTTGGAATTTCGCAACATGGCGATATAGCTGCTGACCTTGGGACCGGGCAACTGTCCGCCTTCCCCTGGTTTGGCTCCTTGCGCCATCTTGATTTCCAGTTGATTGGAACTAACCAAATAGGAAGGTGTGACTCCAAAACGTCCCGATGCAATCTGTTTAATTGCTGAGTTCGCAGTATCGCCATTTTGCAACCCTTTCAGATGCGAGAAAGATGCAGAAATACCGTTCTCATCGACATCATTAATTGGTAAATAACGAATTGGGTCTTCACCACCTTCGCCACAATTAGATTTACCACCAACGCGATTCATGGCGATCGCTAAGACTTCATGGGCTTCTCGACTCAAGGCTCCAAGGGACATTGCGCCTGTACAGAAGCGGCTGAGAATTTCCGTAGCGGGTTCGACTTTATCGATCGCAATGCTGGGGCGATCGCTCTTGAATTCTAGTAAATCGCGCAATGCTGTTGGGGTGCGGTTTAGCAATTGAGTTCTGTAAATTTCGTAATGGTCATAACCATCACCCGCCACCGCTTTATGCAGTGCTTTCGCCATTTCAGGGCTGTTCATGTGGTATTCCCCTGTGGGGCGATACTGCACAAAACCATAGTTCTCTAGCTTTTTGATCTGCAATTCTGGGAAGGCTTGAGCGTGGAAACTAAGCAATTCGGAAGCAATGTCCGCAAAGTTCACACCACCAACGCGGGAAACCGTTCCCTTAAAGCAGTTGTCCACTACTTCCGCACCAATACCGATCGCTTCAAAAATCTGAGCGCCACTGTAACTGGACAAGAGAGAAATTCCCATCTTCGAGAGAATCTTTAACAAACCACCTTCTACAGCTTTGCGATAGCTATCTTGAACTTGGGTAATGGTCAGGCTCTTAATCTTCCCACTTTGCATCTGCGTTTGCGTCCTCGCTTTACCCCACCAATGGCGCGTCGTTTCAAAGGCAAGGTAAGGACAGATGGCACTGGCTCCATAACCAATCAAACAAGCAAAATGATGGGTACTCCAGCATTGAGCCGTATCCACAATAATCGATGCTTTCATCCGCAGCCCTTCAGCACATAGACGATGGTGAACTGCTCCCACCGCTAACAAGGGTGGAATATAAGCATTCTCTGCGCTCAAGTTGCGATCGCTTAGAATCACTAATTTTGCACCGCCGCGTACTGCATTTACTGCTGCATCACTAAGAGCCGCGATCGCCGTTTGCAGTCCCGTTGTCCCCGATGCGATCGAGAACAGCATATCTAATTTAGTCGCAGCAAATCCTAAATCCTGTAATTCTTCAAGTTCTAATTCATTGATTACGGGGCTTTGTAACTTAATTTGATTAGCAGCTTCAGGCGTGGCTAATAGCAAATTCGCCTTTTCTCCCAAAAACATCGATAATGACATCACCGTTCCTTCACGCAAAGGATCAATCGGCGGATTTGTCACCTGTGCAAAGCGCTGTTTGAAGTAGTCATAGAGCAGATGCGGACGTTGGGATAGAAATGCTAAAGGCGCATCATCACCCATACAGAAAATTGGCTCCTTCCCATCTTGAGCCATCGCTTCGATCACCATTTCCACATCTTCGAGGGTATAACCAAAAGCAGTCTGTTGCGTGAGAACCTTCTGTTCATCTAAAATTGGCTCGGCATGGAATGGCTTAGTTTCCAGATTCTTACGTTGTTCTTTAATCCATTCACCATAGGGATGAGCATTGGCAACCCGTTCCTTAATTTCCCAATTATGCAAAATCTCATTGGTCTGCAAATCAACGGCGATCATCTGTCCAGGTCCAAGACGACCCTTTTCAATAATCTCAGTTTCAGGAATATCCACAGTTCCCGCTTCCGAACTAACAATTACCAATCCATCGTTAGTAATCATGTAACGCGCAGGACGTAACCCATTGCGATCAAGCGCCGCGCCGACAACTTTGCCATCGCTAAATGCAAGCAAGGCGGGACCATCCCAAGCCTCTTGCAAGCCACTGTAATATTCATAGAAATCGACGATCGCTTGGCGATCGCTTAAATCTGGTTGATTCTCATAGGCTTCAGGCACAAGGATCATGATCGCTTCAAGGGGACTATGCCCTGTTTCAATCAACAATTCAAAAACGTGATCGAGGGTTGCGGAATCGCTTTCATTGGGTTTGAGAATCGGTAACAAGTCCTTAAGGCGATCGCCTGTAGCATCTACCCAATTTGGATGGGCGAGATCGCCCTGTCTAGCGATAAACCAGTTCGTATTCCCCTGTAAAGTATTGATTTCACCGTTATGCCCAAGGAACCGCATCGGTTGAGCAAGGGGCCATTTCGGTAAAGTATTGGTGCTGAAACGGCGGTGATAAATGGCGTATGCCGAAACGTAATCAGGATTTCGCAAATCATCATAAAAAGCATCAAGAATCGCCGATCGCACCATGCCCTTATAAATCACAGTGACATTAGAGAGCGACGGCACATAAAAGTCACTACTCGCATTCGGGAATAACTTTTTGGCTTCCAGCTTAATCCGCCGCCTTGTAATGTAAATAGCTCTTTCGATCTGGTCGAGATTTTGATGATCCGCATCGGCAACAAATACTGCCTGTTCGATCTGTGGTTGGTTTTCTTTTGCTTGAATCCCCAAAACCTGTGGCTGCACAGGCACAACCCGCCATTTGACCAGTTTCAGCCCCTCTTCCTTAGCAATTTTTTCAGTAACTTCACGACATTGCGCCGCACGATCGCTTTCCTGTGGCAAGAAAAACATCCCCAACACTGAATGCTCAGGATCTATTTCAGGAATTTCCTTTTGCAAAAGCGCCCAAGGGATCGCTGTCATCACGCCTGCGCCATCGCCAGAATCTTGGTCAGCACTACAGCCGCCGCGATGCTCCATACAAGTTAAAGCCTTGAGCGTATAGCTAATGATTTTATGACTCGCTCGCCCTTCTTTATCTGCAATAAACCCGACCCCACAGGCATCACGCTCTTCCACCAGCCAAGATGGCCCTTGGATCAGATTCGTATTTCCAGACTGATTAGACTGAGTTGTATTCACGCGGCTCATTTCCATCGGATTATTCGGTGCTATCAAAAAAATATAACGCAAAATTAAAACCCAGACCCAAAAGCTGTAGCGCACGCGCAGCGTGCGCTACAGCTTTTGTTTTTTTAAATTTAATTGCATCTAGCTACTTAAACAAAAATTGTGGAGTTTAATTGCTGCGTGGGGCATTAACGATTATAAGCCACAGGGATTTTACTTGTGTTTTAGTAACTACACTTTCAGTAAAAAAATAGCGATCATGAAACCGATTGAACAAGGGACTTAAGCCCCTTGCCTGCTGTTATACTTTAATCCGTTGCAAACGACTGAAATCATGGCTTACTGGTTACTCAAGAGCGAACCCGATGTCTATTCCTACGCTGATCTAGAGCGCGATCGCCAAACCATCTGGGACGGCGTAAATAATAATCTTGCCTTAATACATATCCGCACTGCCCAACCCAAAGATCTTGCTCTGATCTATC
Source organism: Pseudanabaena sp. ELA645 (assembly GCA_037129985.1). Taxonomy (GTDB): domain Bacteria; phylum Cyanobacteriota; class Cyanobacteriia; order Pseudanabaenales; family Pseudanabaenaceae; genus Pseudanabaena. The sequence goes on from JBAXTW010000017.1 coordinate 5,276, forward strand.
ACACAGGTGATGAGCGCCGCGCCGTGGGAATTGGGGAAATTATCAGCCTCCCCTATGCCGATCCCAAGTTAAATGATCCCAAACGCGCTGTATTTGATATCAAAGCTGTGCGATCGCTTCCCCAGCCTGTCACCCTCGCCCAAATCAAACAAGATCCTGATTTTGAAGGTTTTGACTTGATTCGCATCAGTCGCTTATCGGTCGTCCCTGTCTCAGAGGCGCATTGGCAAAAAATATTAAAGTTAGCCGAAATTAGCTCGTAATTCACCTAAAAACTTTGCTCAACCCCAAACTTCATTCATCCTAAGGAGTGATGACCTGTTCGTAGAGTAGATAATCATTAATATAAAAATCAATGTTTGAAACATGATTATTGACCGTCTTTTCTGATAACTATGAAAAAAGCTCTAATTTGTGGAATATCTGGACAAGATGGAGCTTATCTAGCACAGAGGCTTTTCAACCTTGGCTATGCAGTCTGTGGAACATCTAGAGATGCTCAAATCTCTTCTTTTCAGAATTTAATCCATTTAGGACTCAAAGACCAAGTGAAGTTAGAGTCAATGTCTTTGACAGACTTTCGTAGCGTCTTGCAAGTACTTACAAAATTTCAGCCAGACGAAGTTTATAACTTGGCGGGGCAAACTTCTGTTGGCTTGTCCTTTGATCAACCTGTAGAAACCTTAGAAAGCATATCTACAGGCACTCTTAACTTATTAGAAGCGATTCGTTTTTTGGACGCAAATACCAAACTGTACAATGCAGGCTCTAGTGAATGCTTTGGTTGATGCAAAACTGCGATCGCTTTCTAACTGATGTTACGTGGAACCCTCATCCCCTTCTCCCGCAGGAGAAGGGGAGTAAAACCCTATTATTTTGTTGTTCCCCTCTCCTGCGGGAGAGGGGCTAGGGGTGAGGGCTTTACAAGCTAAACTAAAACAGCGATCGCTGAGGCTGACATGGAAAAATTATACGAGCGAGACTATAGCCAATGGGCTGAAGCTATGGCTGATTTGCTAGCATCAGGCAACTTGACCGAGTTGGATATTGAAAATCTAGTAGAAGAGGTGCGGGACTTGTCCAAACGGGAACGCGACAGTTTGTTGAGTAGCATACGTTTGATCATTCATCACTTGCTCAAGTGGGATTATCAGCCACAACTGCGATCGCGAAGTTGGTTAGTCACAGTTCAAAGAGAGCGGTCAAATGTAGCTGATTATCTAGCTGATAGTCCTAGCCTTAAAAAATATATGACAGATGAACATCTAGATAAGATCTATAAAAAAGCAAGACTAGATGCGATCGCTGAAACTGGGCTAGATATGCCAGATGTCTGTCCTTATACAGTCGATGATGTCGTTAATAGAAATCTACAAATCTAAGTTATTCGCTGTTATTCGCTCAAAATAGCCAATCGCCTCTAAACCCTAATAAATTTTCTAATAAATTTATTTCTGGGAAGGGGCGATATTTGTTAGACTAGGAAAAGTGTTTGAAGGCAATTGGCAACAAAGTTGACAATAAATGTTCCAAACCACCTCACCCTACCAATTATTAATTTCTTGTCTTGGAGATAACCACACTATGGCTCGGATGTACTACGACACGGACGCAAATCTTGAATTTTTAGCGGGTAAAACGGTCGCGATTATCGGCTACGGTTCTCAGGGTCACGCCCATGCTCTTAACCTCAAAGAAAGCGGCGTGAATGTCATCGTGGGGTTATACCAAGGCAGTCCCTCATGGCAAAAAGCGGAATCTGAAGGTCTAACTGTAAAAACAGTGGCTGATGCATCGGCATCGGCGGATCTAATTATGATCTTATTGCCTGATGAAACTCAAAAAGCAATTTATGCTACCGAAATTGCTCCAAATCTTAAAGCAGGCGACACCTTAGCCTTTGCCCACGGTTTTAATATTCACTTTGCTCAAATTGTGCCACCTGCGGATGTTGATGTGATCATGGTCGCGCCTAAGGGACCTGGACATTTGGTGCGCCGTACCTATACACAGGGGCAAGGTGTTCCTGCGTTGTTTGCTGTTTACCAAGATGCAACTGGTCATGCTCGCGATCGCGCTATGGCCTATGCCAAGGGTATCGGCGGTACACGCGGCGGTGTTCTAGAAACGACTTTCCGCGAAGAAACCGAAACCGATCTATTTGGCGAACAAGCTGTACTTTGCGGCGGTCTATGTGCGCTAGTCAAGGCTGGATTTGAAACTCTTGTCGAAGCTGGCTATCAGCCTGAACTGGCTTATTTTGAGTGTATGCATGAAGTTAAGCTGATTGTGGACTTGATGGTTGAAGGTGGTATGGCAAATATGCGCTATAGCATCTCCAACACTGCCGAATATGGCGACTACACCAGAGGACCTCGCGTGGTTAATGCTGCAACCAAAGTTGAAATGAAGAAAATTCTTTCGGAAATTCAATCTGGTCAGTTTGCGCGTGAGTTTGTCTTGGAAAATCAAGCTGGTAAACCTGGTTTTACCGCCATGCGTCGTCAAGAAGCAGAGCATCAAATCGAGTCTGTCGGTAAGGATCTCCGCGCTATGTTTAGCTGGTTGAAAAAGGTTTAAGATTTTGTTCTTAACAAGTGGCTTAAGCCACTTGCCTGAAGTTAAAAAAGAGAGATAGCACCTAGTGCTATCTCTCTTTTTAGTTTTGAACTGCCGCAGGGACTGGCGGATTATTTGGAGAGTTTGGTTTGTTCTTAATTTGCATATAAGCTTCAACGGTTTGTACGGCTAAAGGCGCAGCGATCGCACTACCACCACCACCGCCAGCATTCTCCGCAAAGACGGTCACGACAATTTCGGGCTTTTCGTAGGGGGCATATACCGTGAACCAAGCATGGTTGGGACGGGGCGGATCTTGCGCCGTACCTGATTTACCCGCCATTGCTACGTCTGGAGAATTCAAGGAAGCAGCTGTCCCAAAGTCAAACACTGACTTGAGGGATTTTTGTAAAGCGGCTAAATTTATTGGCGATATATTTAAAGACTGTTTCCATTCTTTTGCGTCATTATCTTCTAATAGCAAGTGGGGTTTAATTCTAAATCCACCATTAGCAACCGCCGAGGTCATCATCGATACCTGTACGAGATTTGCTTGCACATCACCTTGACCAATCGACATATTTAGAGTGTTACCGACATACCAAGGTTCACCAATAACTTTTTGTTTCCATTCAGGATCGGGAACAGTGCCTTTAGTTTCTTCTTCTTTAATTTCAATCCCCGAATATTCACCATAGCCATATTTATGTGACCAATCGGCAATACTTCTCTCACCGACACGCATTCCCACTTGACCGAAAAAAGTATTGCTACTATAAGCCATTGCTTCATTGAAGCCAATTGTGCCGAATCCCGCCTTGTTGTGATCCCAGAATTGAAACCCGCCAACATCGAGATATGGATAAGTTGGCAACATATCGGTGGTAGCAAATTTTTTGCTTTCTAGGGCTGCGGTCATGGTTACAACTTTGAAGGTGCTGGCAGGAGGGTATACCTGTAAAGTACGGTTGATAAAAGGGTGATCTTTTTCCTGTAGCTTTTGCCATGTTGCCTCAGAAATCTTTCCAGAGAAGAGATTGGGATCATAGGCGGGATGGCTGACCATCGCTAATATTTCCCCATTGTTGGGATTCATGGCGACAATCCCACCTTGCTGATCGCCAAGAATCTTTTCAACGGCTTTTTCTAGATCTAAATCAACCGTTAACTTGACGGCATTACCTGCTTTGGGGGGTTTCTGCCCTAAAATTCTTAATACTTTGCCAAAAGCATCAACTTCTACTTGTTGACCACCCCATTCACCGCGTAACATTGTCTCAAAGGCATATTCAACACCTGCTTTACCAATGACATCCCCTGGGCGGTAGCCTTTTTCACGCAGTTTCGGGAATTCTTCGGCAGTTAACTCTCCAGCGTATCCCAGCACATGGGCGGCGACATCTCCATTCGGATAATAACGGACGGCTTCAGGTTCGACCTTAACCCCAGTCAATTCGCGGCTATGTTCCGAAAGTACTGTTACCAACTTCGGGCTAATAGCGGTGGAAACGCGGACAAGGTTGGGGGAATTGTAACCTTCCTGTTCCAGCTTGTCGGTAATTGTTTGGGCGGATACACCCATTAACTCAGCTAAGCGATTGATAATTGCTCCCCATTTTTCTTTGGGTTGGGCGATCGGCCAAAGATAAACCACATGAGCTAAGCGACTCGATGCAAAAATATTGCCTTTGCGATCAAATAGTCTCCCTCTTTCAGGTGGTTTGGCAATCAGGCGAATCCGATTATTTTCCGCAAGCTGTTGATTGCGATCGCCCTCAATTAGTTGTAAATAAAAAAGTCTTCCCCCCAAAATTCCAATTAGTACCAATACGCCTAACAAAAACAAAATTGCTGGTCGCATCCCTTTGCCCATTGAGCGGGTGTTTTCAGTAGGATTAAAGGGAGAGTTTTGTCGTTGCGTAAAAGACATATTTTTAAAAACAGATTTTTTCGCTAGAATAGTGGGTAGGTCTATTGTATTGCGATCATGAATTCAATGCATGGAAATTGCTGTTACATATTGCTGTTACTCAGAGGAGCTAAAAAGGCGTGATTGTTACACCTGTCCGTTCCTTGGGACGCAAGTGGAGTAATCTCAGTTTTGCTTCCACCCTTTATCTTGTTCCAGTGTTGGATTTGTTGCTAGACGAAGTACCTGCTGAGTGGCATCCAGAAGTAAGGCTAGGTTTGCAAGAGGCTTTGGTTAATGCGGTTAAACATGGTAATTGTCTTGATCCTTGTAAGCAGATTACGATCAAGTTTTCGATCGTTTCGCAGATGTATTGGTGGGTGATCACCGATCAAGGTGGTGATCTGCAATTTACCGATTGTAAGGAAGAGCCAACCCCATGTTACGACTTGGAGTGTGGTCGAGGGTTTTATATACTACGCAAAATTTTTGAACAGGTTCATTGGGATAGTAATACACATTGTCTGACGCTAGGGAAAAAAATTGATCGGCAGATCAAGCCCATGATCGATTAAAAATTCTCTTAAATCGCTAAAACTCACCACTATTATGACTAGTATTTTTGATGACAAACACTGCCCTGCAAGAATGGCTTGAGTATGACGAGCTTGAACTCGTTGATGTCATTAAATTGGAGATTCGCGAGCATGTTGAGAAACTTCATGATCGTGGAGATCAATTTTATGGTTATGCGATATTACCTGGTGAATTTGAGGCAATTCATAATCTTGTTGTTGCCTTTAATCGAGATTCAGATATTGCTCCAGAGAATATCACTAACAGCTATTATCGATATTCTGTTGACGAATGGTCAAATTACGAGCATGATGAGTTTCCAAAAAGTAATGCGATCATCAATTTACGCAACTCTCAGTTTCAAGAACTGAATGGCATTGCCAATTGCAACAATTATGTAATGGATAATTGGGAAGTTGCACACGCTATCAAGTTGCTTCATGCCATTCTGAAAGCAATGACCGAATTGCGCCATGACGGTCTAATTGGAGGTGATAAATCCTTTGCCATTATCTGGATTGCTGATTGTGATAACAGCATAACGCTTCAGTCTGCTAAAGCGCTAAACACTGAGACTGTTTACAAGGTATTTGTAGAGAAATTCGGTGACTAAGATCAATGCCGTGTATTTGCTTATGGCACGCTCAAATCTCAATTACCCTCTTTTTCTTGGTCTACAAGAAGATATCTATACCTTTTTCATAATCGCACCTAAAACACTATCTCTCTTTTGCAGAAATTCATCTAGCAAATCATAATAGTTTTCGGCAACTGCTTGCTGAACTGAAGGTCTCTGTAATAAAGCTTCACGCCAAGCATTCACCTTGGGAGTTCGATCGCTAAAGCCAAAATTTTGATAGCGATCAAAGGCAACGAAATAACGGAAGATCGGAGCATATACCGCATCAATTAAGGAAAACTTTTCACCTGCAAAATAGGGCGCTTGATCTATTGTTGCTTCCAGTAGTTCTAAATTTGCCATCAAGTCTAAACGCTTCGCTTCAAAAATCTCCTCATCTTTAGCTGAATAGAAGCCAGCAATTTTTGCCAACAAATTTGAGCCAAACTCAATCCATGAACGATGTTTAGCCTTGGTTAAGGCATCTGCTGGATGTAGAGAATCAGGAGTGATTTCATCAAGATATTCACAAATTACGGCGGATTCAAAGAGAACTTCGTCATCCACTAGTAGAAGTGGAACTTTACCTAATGGAGAGATTTTGAGAAACCAGTCGGGTTTATTGGCAAGGTCGATGTATTCCCGATCGCAAGGTATTTGCTTTTCGAGAACTGTGATTTGCGATCGCTGCACATAGGGACAAAGCGTATGGCTAATTAACGTGAGCTTAGGCAACATGGCGAAAACCTACTATGGAGAGTTGAAATATCTAAAAATAGCTGCAATTACAATAATTGCAATTACAACTAAAGTCACTGTAGCATATTTAATTGCAATTGCAAAGACTCTTTTGCATACTGGATAATATGTCTACTAATTCATCCCTTAAGCCTTTACAAAATTCTGCTTGGCGATCGCTTTTGACCGTCCATACGAAGCTACTTGATCGCATTGCACAAAAACTTGCCCAAGCCGATTTACCGCCCTTGGAATGGTATGACGTATTATTTGCCCTCACCGAAGCGCCCGATTATTCCTTACGATTGAGTGACTTAGCCGAAAAGGTGCTATTGACGCGCAGTAATTTAACCCGTCTTATTGATCGCCTTGAAAAAGCTAATTTACTTTATCGGCAATCCTGTCCTAGCGATCGACGGGGTATGTTTGCGGTTTTAACTGAGGCAGGGCTAGAAATGCAGCAAAAAATATGGATAGTCTATGCCGAAGCGATCGCTGAATATTTTGGCTGTCATATATCAGATGATGAAGCGCGAATTTTACAAAAAATATGCGATCGCTTACTAACCGCAACGCTAGATCCTTAAAATAAATGCATAAATATTTACTAAAGAGATCAACATGGTTCAGTTAGTAGAAAAACTTTTAACAGTTGATCGTTTTATCGCTGACTATGGCGATCTCGATCGCTATGAACTAATTAATGGAGAACTGGTCGAGATGGAGCCAACGGGAGCGCATGAGCAAGTCACAGCCATAATTTCTAGAAAACTAAATGTGGAAATTGATCGGCTCGATTTAAATTATTTTATTCCTCATCGTTGCCTGATCAAACTTCTGGGAACCGAGACTGCCTTTCGACCTGATGCGATCGTCTTGGATCAAGCCCAGATTGCCAGCGAACCATTGTGGCAGAAAGAACCTGTAATCACTTTAGGCAAATCGATCAAACTGGTGGTTGAGGTGGTCAGCAGTAATTGGCAAAATGATTATGCCCGAAAAGTGGAAGATTACGCATTACTGGGTATTCCTGAATATTGGATTGTCGATTACTTGGGGATCGGTGGACGCGAATATTTAGGTAAGCCCAAACAGCCCACAATTAGCGTTTGTACTCTAGTCGGCGATGAGTATCAGCGCAAATTATTTAGAAATAGCGATCGCCTCATATCCTCAATTTTTCCTGAGCTACAACTTACTGCTAACCAAGTTTTTAATGCGACTCTGAGAAATTAAAAGTAAAACAGGATAAGTTTGTGTCGGTTATACGTTGATCCTAAAGCAAAATATGCGATATTGCATTGATACTTAAAGTATTGACTAGAATTTAATTAGCGTTCACTTAGCGTTCAACAACCGAGCCTGTGGTACAAATACTCGAAAATCCCTTACGGGTTGGTTTACAGCAAGAAAGAACACCTGAACCATTGATCCTCGTCATCTTTGGTGCATCAGGTGACTTGACTATCCGAAAGCTGGTTCCCGCAATTTACAATCTCAAACAGCAGCGCCGTCTGCCCCCCGAACTCACCATCGTTGGTGTAGCCCGAAGACCTTGGAGCCACGATTATTTCCGTGAGCAGATGCGCGAAGGTGTAGAAAAATTTTCGGCGGGGATCGGAGCCGAGCCAATTTGGCAAAACTTTGCTGAAGGCTTGTACTACCAATCCCTCGACATGGGCAATATCGAAGATTATCGTAAACTTGATGAATTTTTGACTCAACTCGACAAAGAAAGAGGTACTCGTGGTAATCGCGTCTTTTATTTAGCGGTTTCGCCGAATTTCTTTATTGATGGAATCGAGAAGTTGGGGCAGGCTGGGATGATTAAAGATCCCAATAAAACCCGATTGGTCATCGAAAAACCCTTTGGGCGGGATCTTGCCTCCTGTCAGGAACTCAATCGTGTTGTCCAGAAATCTTGCGATGAAAAACAGATTTATCGCATCGACCATTATTTAGGTAAGGAAACCGTTCAGAATCTCTTGGTTTTGCGGTTTGCAAATGCTATTTTTGAGCCACTTTGGAATCGCCAGTTTATCGATCACATCCAAATTACGGTTGCGGAAACTGTGGGTGTAGAAGATCGGGCTGGTTATTACGAAAATTCTGGCGCGTTGCGGGATATGTTGCAAAATCACTTGATGCAACTTTTTTGCTTGACGGCGATGGAGCCACCGAACGCACTGGATGCCGATTCATTGCGAAATGAAAAAGTCAAGGTAATTCAGGCGACCAAACTTGCGGATACGCGCAAATTAGAGCGATCGTGTGTACGAGCGCAATATAGCGCGGGTTGGATGAAGGGCAAGCAGGTTCAAGGCTATCGCGATGAGCCGAATGTTAATCCAGCATCCCTTGTGCCGACCTATGTGGCGATGAAGTTTGAGGTAAATAACTGGCGTTGGCAGGGAGTTCCCTTCTACTTGCGAACTGCCAAACGGATGCCGAAAAAGGTAAGTGAAATTGCGATTCAGTTTCGTGATGTTCCCCATTTACTATTTCAGTCCGCAGCCAAACAGGTTTCTCCCAACGTACTCACATTACGGATTCAACCAAATGAGGGGATCGCGCTCAGGTTCGAGGCGAAAATGCCTGGCGCTGACCTGCGATCGCGATCGGTGGAGATGGATTTTGGTTATGGCAAGACCTTTGGGATCGAAGGCTCTGACGCATACGATCGCCTATTACTTGACTGTATGTTAGGGGATCAGACCCTATTCACTCGCGGTGATGAAGTGGAAGCAGCATGGAAAGTGGTGACTCCCGCCCTTGCGGCTTGGGAACTCCCTAACGATCCCAGCGTAGTTCCCCAATATGAAGCGGGAACATGGGGCCCATCTGAAGCCGAACAACTGCTCGAACGTGATGGGCGACAGTGGCGACGACTATAAATCAAGAGAAGCGCACCCGTAGGGTGCGCTTCTCTTAGGTCTTTTTATGATGTTGTTAGGAATCTAGAAATCTATGAGTACACAAACTTCCGTTGTATCTTTGCAAGCTCCCAAGGATGTCTCGGTATCTCAAGTCGAGGCGGAACTAAGCAAAATCTGGCAGTCCTATGGTGAAAACTCGGCAGCTAGAGCTTCTACTTTTAACTTGCTGGTCTATGAACCCGAAACCATTGGTGTTGCATCGCGTATGGCTTCCGTTGATGCGATCGCTTCTCAAAGCCCTTGTCGAGTGATCGATCTCGTCACCCTTGAAGGTGAAGATCAGGGTATATCCGCACAGGTAGCCGCCTATTGTCCGATTCAAAAAACTCGTAGCTCCTTAGTTTGTGGTGAATACATCACTCTCTCTGGCGCAAAACTCGCCTTTGAGCGGGTGCATAGCATTCTCCCCGAATTATTGATCCCCGAACTACCCGTATTTTTATGGTGGAAAGATAGCCCCGAACCAAATGCGCGGATGTTTGAGAGACTGGTGAACTTGAGCGATCGCTTAATAGTTGATTCTGCGTCTTTTGTGGAATCTGAAGCAGATTTGCTCAAAGTTCAAGGCATGATTCAGGCGCATACCCAAGTTGCCGATCTGAATTGGCAGAGACTTGCGCCTTGGCAAGAACTCACTGCCCAAGCCTTCGATCAACCCGATCGCCGCGCCGCCGTGTGGGAAATTGACGGGATCACGATCGATTATGAGAAAGGCAATAGCACTCAAGCGCTAATGTTCTTAGGATGGATTGCGAGTCGTTTGGGATGGAACCCGATTGAACGCAATGTCGAAGGTGGTGATTACAATCTCGATCATATTATTTTTGAAGGTCAGAATAATATCAAGGTCAAAGCGGAATTGGCGGCGATCCCCGTGGGCGATCCTGGGGAGGTTGTTGGTGATTTGATCGGGTTAAGGTTGACTGCTTCCAATCAAAATACCGAAGCTTGTAATGTGTTCTGTTCTGAATCTACAGGCTGTATGCGTATGGAAGCGGGCGGCAACGCACAAAACTATCGTGTGCATCAGGTGTCACCTTTGTCTGATCAAAGTGCTGATACTCTGCTTGGTCAGCAGTTGCAGCGTTGGGGTCGTGAGGTTCTCTATGAAGAAAGTCTTGCTCTTGCGGTGAAAATAATTTCTTTGTAATAATTAGGTTTTGAACAGTAGAGGTGATTCATGAATTGCCTCTATTTTTTTGACAGGTTTATGAGTATGGAGATCGCCTATCAGTAGTTGCTAAAATACTACATAAATCTAAATATCACAAATTTATGTTTGGAAACTCAAAGTTTATCAGCAAATCTCTCGATGTTATGGGTGGTACGACTGTATTCTCAAATACAAGAGTTCCCGTACAAACCCTTTTGGATTATCTCAAAGCGGGAGAATCCATTGATGATTTTTTGGATGGTTTTCCAACTGTAACTAGAGAACAAGTTATTTACTTTTTGGAAGAGTTAGGAAGAACATTTTTCAGTGCGGCGGCATAATATGAGAATTCTTTTGGATGAATGTATTGATCGCCGATTCACTAGAGAAATTATTGGCTATGAAGTAAAAACGGTTCCGCAGATGGGTTGGGCAGGAGTCAAAAATGGCAAGCTTCTGGCTCTTGCTGTGAAAGAGTTTGATGTTTTTGTAACGGTTGATCGAAATTTATCTTTTCAGCAAAATATACCCCAATTTGATATCGCGGTAGTAGTTTTGCAAGCACCATCAAATAGTTTAGCGGCTCTAAAACCTTTAGCGCCAAATCTTTTAGCTATTCTAGATTCAGTGATTAAAGGGCAAGTTACAATTGTTGCAGAATGAGATCGTCTCTTGCTTGTTAACAGGATGATTCGGCGATCGCGTTTTTTGTGGGGTCAGTGGTTGGGCGATCGCGTTTTTGTGAGGGGATTTGGTGATCGCGTTTTTTGTGGGGTGAGTGGTTGGGCGATCGCGTTATCTGGATACAAATCCCCTGTTTTTGCAGTAAAATACATTTGTTACTTCTATATAAAGCTAAGCCATGACAGTAGAATTTACACCGATTTTTGAGCTAGGGCTTTCAGAAAAGCTACAGCTTCTCGAAGATTTATGGGATAACATTGCAACTCAACCAGCCAATATTCCTGTGCTGGATTGGCAAAAAGAAGAACTAGCTAAAAGAAAAATATCTCACTCACAAGACCCTAATTTAGCGAGTTCTTGGGACTCCGTAAAAGCAAGAATCCGTAATCAAATAAATGGCTAAAAGTTTCATCATTCTTCCACAGGCAGAAAAAGACATTACGGAATCGCTATTTGAATAAGTGTAGTAAAGGCGATATCACGTCACATAAATACACATTACCCATTAGTCAATTTTGATAGTGCATCTCTAAAATCATTGTCTTACAATTCCGCGATTTCATACTGAGGTTCGGAAGGGAAAAAATTACCGAGTGCTTTTTGCAAGGTGGGATCTACGGTCATCTCTGGCATAAATTGCTCGCCGATCGCTACTCTCAGCATTTCGCTGTTGTGATAGAAGTATTCTTGCAGTAGGGGAATGATGCGGTGATACCAAGTAAATCGGAGGTCTTCGAGTGTGTCAACATTCATGAAGTAGCTATGTCCGATTTGGTAATCACGTCCGATGAGGAGGGTAATGCGTTTGTTGAGTTGGATTAGCCTGTTGACGGGCAAGATGCCCGTTCCACACACATTTTATATTTAATTACAACTAGCTACTTAGCAAGTTGCCTAGCTAATCTTGTGGAGAGTATCAAGCAATGTTTGATTAGCATCGCATTGTTGCTGTAATAGCTGGATTCTGGTTGTCAACTCCGCAAGAGAATAGCTATTCGCTTCGTATGTGCTTGGATTGAATTCGTAGCTATTCATCATGGCTTCATTAATTCCTATATAGTTCTGAGCCATCTCGATCGCATCAAGATTATCAGGTAGTTGATCATTTGGTAAATCCATTCGCAATCTCCTAAATATTCTCTATGTATTTTTGTAGCTAACTACTAGTTTGTTACAGCTTCGATTGAGTTCATAGGTGATTTGATTGAGTATCCAAAGATTATTAAAGCTAGTCCCATTCTCGTTTTTCTAGCTCCTTCTGTGGGAGTAGTAACGTTGCTTCTATTTCCTCTCTAATGGTAGTAGTGACTTCGCAATTGCTATTGAGACAATCGAGCAGTAACTGATTAGCATCATAATAGCGCTGTAAAATTTGTTGTTGAGGCGTACTGAATTCCCATTTATCACTAATATTGCGATGGGATGCGATCGCTTTCTGTAACTGCACAACCCAAGCAGCGTAGTTATTGTGACACCAGTTCTCAAAACTTTCCTTGGTGTGATCTTTGTTCGGTAATTGATCGCTGAGTTGCTGCAAAGATTTATGAAATCCTATATCTAAGACTGTTCCTAAAATATTGCTGAGAGAATCCGCACAGGCATGGACATAGGCAAAGTCTTTACTTTCTTTGAGTACAGATTCTTCTAATAAATTATCCAAAGCCGCGTCCAAAAATATCCCCTGATCGAGCGTGCAAGCCAGAGCCAGATGGGGGGCTAATTCGGGAGAGGTGGTTAGAGCCAGATAAAAAGCCCGACCGATCGCAGGTTTGTTTTCAAGGGAATTATCATCTGCTTTTTCACTTGCCCAAGTCAAAAACTCTTGCAGATAGGGATCTTCAGCAACCAATGCATCAATTTGTTGCTTCATTAATTGCATCAAACCATCAGCACTGAGGAGCATACTCGAAGTTAATAGAAATATCTCACGCCAATGGGGATCGCTAATATGCTCGACAAGTCCATGAAGGGACTGCCCTAGCGCTTGGAGGTTATGACTGGCGACAATCTTTCGCGCTGTGAAATATTCTTGTAGCGCTAGATAGGAGAACGAGAATATACCTCGCGCTCGTTCGGCTAAAATGCCATGCTGAGACTCAATATCTCTGAGTACGGATTCGCTTGCTTGTTGGATTTCTTCAGGATCGCTACTTGCATCAGGAAGACTTTGGATATAGTTACTAATGTACTGTTCGATCGCACCTTCTTCAAAAAAATAATGTCCTTGTTCAAAGGTTGCTGAAGCAATCTGACTCAATAACTTGAGCTTTTGGGGCAGTAACAATCCTCGATAGGTTTGATCGCGTTCAATGCCTCTCGATTCATCCCATTTACCCAGAAGTAAATCCATCCCTTGTTTATAAAATTCCGCTTGTTTAATCGGAAACTTACCTTGGCGATGAAAAATCGAACAGGCGAGATGCAAAAATAGCGGCGTGGTAATCATCCGCCGAAATCGCCAGTTTTCCGCTAATTCCAACTTTTCGATAAACCGTGCAGCATCCGCAGTTCCATCAGCAGCATTAGTCTTGCTAAATTCTACAAACCATTTTCCTGCAAAAGTGATGATTTGAGCTTGGGTAAATGGAGCTATTTCTACATCGGTAAAGCCTTTCAGGGCAAGCCTCTGAGAGGCTGTACGACAGGAGGCAACAAATTGATTCTTATGATATTTCTCAGAAAACAGGCGGATCTCATTCAAAATAATATGCTCTTCTTCATGGGGAATTTCATCCATCCCATCGATTAAAAGCAAGATTCGACCACCTTGGAGAAGTTTCTTGACGATCTCTAGCTGAGTAAGCCCTGCGGCGATAAATTCTTGATGGATAAAGTCTAATAAATCCGCATGATGACTATCGTGACAGCTTTCGGCAAAGTCTCGCAACACAATAAAGATTGGTACTTGACTAACGCCGATACTAGCGATAAGTCGTTCGCGATTGCACTCTATGGCAAGGTATTTGAGGAATGTGGACTTTCCTGATCCTGGTCTGCCCAATACGCGCAGTTTGCTATATTTTTCCACCGCTTGCATCCCAGGGACTTGGCTTTCAACGATTTTGCCTAAGCCAAAGCGATCTATGTCTTCTGGAGGGAGAGCGTTGATCGCGGCAATTTCTAGCCATTGCTGACTAGGAATCTGTTCCAAAATATTGACATCAATATAGATTTGGTCAATGGAAACGGGACGACTCACATCGAGTAGTTGCAAGATACCGCATTGATGATCGATTTTTTCGCGTCGTTGCGATCGCACCATCTTCACCAAAGCTTCTATTCCCATTGACGTAATTCCTGAATCTCCTACGTCAGGGTTTACATAATCAAGAGGAGGATCGATGGCAACATCGCGCCAATCTAGCTCTAATCTTAAGCAAAGTTCAAAAAATGTATAGCGTTCGATCGGTTGTCCCGCAAAAAAACGCCAGATCGGTTGTCTCGTCTTGATTCCAACTTCAGTAGCTAAATATTCTTGCGTCCAACCTTTGCTGGCAAACTGTTGCTTAGCCATTTTGATCCCTGACGATGATGCTTGTAGCGATCGCTTTGCCATAGGTAAAAAGCCTCTCATTTATTCATTAATATTGCATTTACCTAAATAAGAAACTATTAATTAACGCTTTCAGGTGAACATTTATCTTTAGAACACATTTAACTTAACAGTGTGATTACAAAATGACTTCCACTATAATGATTTATTCATATTCCATAAGAAAATAAATCAGGGAGAAATTACTCGGAAACTACTGCAAAACCACTGGGCGACTACTAAGTAAGCATAAGTTTTGTGATCAAATCAATCAATTTAGTGATCTCATTCCTTAAATCAATCATTACTTTGAGAAATTAGTGATCTGGGAATTAAAATGGTGTCAAGCCCTAAATTTAATTTCAATAAAAAATATTTAAAGTATTTAGGAGAGAACTAATGGACATTCCAAGTAATCTAGGAACTATTTATGCTGATGAAATCAATGCAGCGAATGGTCGCACGGTCGATGGTGAAGGACTGCTCAACAACTACGCGATCGAGCCAGAGATGTATGAAGAAGATGGAAAGTCTTTATCCGAACTCACTAATAGAGTGACTGTAGTTGATATCTTTCCTTCGGAAGCAGAAGCTAAAAGCGCTGTATTAGAAATGGAACATAAGGGTCTAAAGACTGCTCATATTTCGATCATTGCCAAAGACTATCAAGACTCTGAAAGTATGGACTGGAATCAGATTAACGCTGAAGGTGGTTTGGCGGTAGTTCTAAAAAGGCTAGGAATTAGTGATGATGCTACATCAAGATTTATGGACGCTGTTGCTGATGGCAAGTTTCTGGTGATCGAGATCGGCAGCGATCGCGATGCAAGTCAGGTTCAGCATATTCTCGAAAAAGTTGGACATACTGCTCAAGTTAGTTAAAACAAATGGGCTGCGCCCTTAAAACAAATAGGCTGCGCCTTATATTTTCTAACATTTCGTAGGGGCAATTCATGAATTGCCCCTACAAAGCATCTGGGTTTAATTTGCGGTATAGTGGTTGCTTAGCGCCGACTATGATATAAATTAAGCCGTTTTGGGAGTGCTGCGAAGGATGTTTGCAAATAATAGGAAGTTCGCAACAGATTTTAAGAGCCAATTCTGGAATTGGCGCACGATCGCCCAATTAGTTTTTTTAGCGATCGTGATTACTTGCAGCATTCTCGCTTGGAATACTTTGGCAAGGAATATGCGAAATTCAGGACTGGCGATTAGTTTTGACTTTCTCAATGATCCTGCTTCCTTTGATATTGCCGACTCGCCCTTTCCTTACAAAGCCTCCGATAGCTATACAGTTGCCTTGCAAGTGGGCTTAATTAATTCACTCAAGGCGATCGCGATTAGCATTATCTCAGCGACCGTTTTTGGTGTCACAGTGGGGATTTCTCGACTCTCGAATAATTGGCTACTCAAACAAATTGCCCGTGTTTATGTGGAAACTCTTCGCAATACACCGTTGTTATTACAGCTATTCTTTTGGTACTCGGCAATATTTTTAACACTTCCATCCGCTAGCGATCGCATTTCCCTTGGATTCGCCACCCTTGCCAAAGATGGAATTACGATTGCCGCGCTGAAAATGACATTAAGTTCTGAGTTTTGCGCCTTGGTATTAGGTTTAACCATGTTTTCCAGCGCCTTCATTGCCGAAATTGTACGCGGCGGCATTCTATCGGTTCCTAAAGGTCAAACCGAAGCAGCAAAAGCATTAGGAATGAATGATTTTCAAACGATGCGAAAAATCGTCCTTCCCCAAGCATTGCGGGTAATTATTCCATCGTTGACCAGTCAATATGTGAACATTGCCAAAAATTCCAGTCTAGCGATCGCGATCGGCTACACAGACATTTATCGGATTGCTTCGACGACGATCAACCAAACGGGAAGACCTGTAAACGTGGTTTTGATTATCATGGGGACATATCTTGCCATTAGTCTTACAATTTCGGCGAGCATGAACTTACTCAATCGTCAGTTCCAAATTGTAGAACGCTAATTATGGGCTTACGCAACCCAACCAAGAACTTTAGTTCTTGGTTGAAAGCTAAAGTCAGCTAAAGCAGACTAAAATACTCTTCTAATCAACCCGTTTGAACGGGTTTAAGCTTTTAGCCCGTAATTTATTACAGGGCTATTGTGATCGTATTAATGAATTTATGATTTATCAAAATGTTTTAGTTTGGTTTCGCAATGACCTGCGAATTCATGATAATGAAAGCTTATATCAAGCAGCACAACAATACGGCGTACAAATATTTCCTATATATTGTTTTGACCCAAGACACTTTGCTAAAACTAGTTTTGGCTTTGAGAAAACAGGTGCATTTCGCGCCAAATTTTTGATCGAGAGCGTGGCAAATTTACGCGAAAATCTGCGATCGCTTAACTCTGATTTGATTGTTCATTTTGGTAAACCTGAAAATATCATTCCTGAGCTAATTCAAGAATATGAAATCAGTTCTATCTACTACCATACTGAAATCACATCCGAAGAAATAAACGTTGAAAAAAATTTACATTCTCTTCTAAAAAATCAAGGAATTAGTTTTAACAAGTTTTCAGGAAGCACCCTATTACACTTTGATGATTTACCCTTTGAAATTTCCCAACTTCCTGAACTCTTCACCCACTTTCGCAAGCAAGTTGAACCTAATTTAGTTGTTCGCAAAACTTTTCCAACGCCCGATCGCCTTAATCCGTTACCAAAAAGCCTTGATATCGGCGAAATTCCTAACTTAGCAAAACTAGGACTTAAGGAAATAGAACCATGCGATCGCGCTGTACTCCAATTTAAAGGCGGCGAAACTGGAGCATTTAAACGCCTAGATCATTACTTCTGGCAAAGCGATCGCCTTCAAGTTTATAAGCAAACCCGTAATGGAATGCTCAAGCCCGATGACTCTTCCAAATTTTCACCTTGGCTTGCCTTGGGCTGTCTCAGTCCCCGTTATGTATATGCTCAAGTGAAACAATACGAAAGCGATCGCATAGCCAATGACTCGACCTACTGGCTAATTTTTGAACTCCTATGGCGCGATTATTTTCGCTTTGTCGCCGCAAAACATGGCGATCGGTTGTTCTATCGCACAGGCTTACGCGGCATTGATATTCCTTGGCAACAGGACTGGTCAAAATTTACGCTTTGGCAAACTGGGAATACGGGCTATCCCTTAGTGGATGCGAATATGCGTGAACTCGCCGCAACAGGGTTTATGTCCAATCGTGGTCGTCAAAATGTGGCAAGCTTTCTCACCAAAAATCTTGGTATTGATTGGCGCATGGGAGCCGAATGGTTTGAATCTCGATTACTGGATTACGATCCTTGTAGCAATTGGGGGAATTGGAACTATTTAGCAGGGATTGGGAATGATGGTCGCGAGTCGCGAATGTTTAATGTCGTCAAGCAAGCACGCGACTACGATCCTCAAGGTGAATATCTCAAACATTGGCTACCCGAACTTGCGAATGTTCCCATTGCTAATATCCATCAACCTTACGATTTTCAACTTTAGAAATCGATTAAACCTTCTTGCATCTCCTCAAAGTTTAGTTTGATCGACTCATTTACTACGCTCAGCCCTCTTACGTTCTAACTCAGTCATTCTCTGCTCTAAGTCTAGTTTGTCTGCTTCATAGGACAGGCTATAACCAATCAGACGATCAATCATCCTTTCCTGCTTGGTTGACCTTTCTATCAATAATTGCAGATCCTGTCTATCACGAATTTGATCTTCTTGGATGCTTCGCTGTACAGATGATAATTGTTTGGTTTGCTCGATCAATAACAAAATATCTTGACGATCGCGCACTTGACTTTCTTGCAAGTTGCGCTGCACTTCCAACATACCTGCTATTACCGCTTGCATCTCTTCAAAAGTCATCATTGTTTACTCCCAAATACTTCAGCGATCGCCATACTAATCAATAATCATCTTCTGGTTCAGGTTGATTATTGATTAGCAAATCCAAAATACGGCGGTTTTCGGTTTGCAATCCTTTGAGGATACGTTGATGTCTGTCAAGTTGTTTTTGCTGTTTAGCAATCATTTCTAAGACTGCATTACGCTCATCTCGATCCATTGCCATTTGTTGCAGCATTGCCTCAACTGCACGAGCATTTGAATTAGCGACAGCTTTAGTCTCTTGCCAATTAACTGTGTTTTGAGCGGTTATTTGTTCTATTCGCTCTAAGCTAGCCTCTATCCGATCTAATCTTTCGGTCATTACTTACTCCCTATGCCCTCAGCGATCGCCAATAGTTTTTTGGAAACAGAATGATTTATAAGCAGCTATTTAATTGCACGTCATTAGAATCAAGCTGATTTTCTCTACCATAGTTTCAACTAACCAATTGACAGGTTTATAAAAAAAGATGGGGGTGAAGGGACTTGAACCCATACGACCTTACGGTCAACGGATTTTAAGTCCGTAGCGTCTACCATTCCGCCACACCCCCGATAAGGTTTTGTTATTGTAACGCAAAACAGGCGATTTTACGATCAGATTTTTTATAATTTATCAAAAAAGCCACAAACCGAGTCAATACAATTACTGACAAGGGTTTATGGCTCTTCTTAGCTATACATTGCTCTATGTTTGAGGCAGCAGTCTGCACGATCTCAAAAACTTAGATGTCCTCATCGTCCCACTTATCTTGGGTATAACCAAGCTCGGTAGCGGCGGCTTGTTCTTCAGGAGTGAGATCTTCCCAGAGTTTCTCGGCAGATTCAGGGATATCATCGTCACCTTCCCAGCTAGATTGAGTCCAACCAAGGATACCCCAAAGTCTCTTGTCTTCACTAGGAAGATCATCCCATTCAGGAAAATCTAATTCATCATCCCAATTTTCTTCGTTCCAGCCTAACTGTGTCCAGAGCGCTTGTTCGTCACTGGTTAGATCTGACCAAATTAGCTCATTCCAGAATTCGTTAGGATCGCCAATTACTTCACGGATATTAGACATTGTAAACCTGCTCAAAAATTTGACTTGATTTAAATTTGATCATAGTTTTTGTTGGCTACGCAAAGCAATAGCTAAAATTTAACCTTTGAGTCATTTAACCTTTGAGTCTCAGTGCAAATAATGGGGTGCAAATAATGGGGTGCAAATAATGGGGTGCAAATAATGGGGTGCAAATAATGGGGTGCAAATACTCAATGCAAAATCTCGATCGCTGTTCCTTTTTGTAATAATGGATAAATTTCATCCACATCTTTGTTTTTGAGCGACACACAGCCCAAAGTCCAATTGATTTTGCGATCTATTAACCAGTCCTGACCTTTTTCCACACCATGAATGCCAATCTCGCCACCGATGCTGTCTTTTGCGCCTATTTCACCTCTCGCTTTTGCCAGTGCAAATTTACGCCAAGAATCAGCCGTGGGATAGTCCAACCAAATAAATTTTGACCATTCGGAATGATAGTAAAGATCTTTTACACGAAATTTTCCTTCGGGCGTGCGTTTGTCGCCTTGACGTAATTTGTCATCTTTGGGGTTTGAGCCTAAAGCGATCGCATAGGCTTTAATGGGCTTTTTTTGATAGTAAACAGTCAAGCGATATTTGGATTTTTCGACAACAAGAAAGATCTCCTTTTTATCAAGTTTTTTAAGATCAATCAAAGAAGCGATCGCCTTATCTTTATTTAGTAATTCATCAATCTTTTTCGTAGCGCAATTAACAACACATGGCAAGTTTTTCTTGATATCAGGAGCAGCGATCGCATAGCCGCCAAGCAAACTTACAATCAATCCTAAACAACCTAAAATTTGTAGCGATCGGCGATCGGAAGATTTTTTATCTGACATATTCATCTAATACATTTGCGGAATTATTCAGTATATCGTCAGTATTTTCTACAGATGATTGCGAATCGTATAGGTAATTACTCCCCAAATTTCAAATTCAGAATCTTTAGTGATGACGACATTTTTGATATGGGGATTTTCTGCAACCAGTTGAAATCGCTTCCCTTTAACGCTCAAGCGTCGAACGACCAGTTCGCCATTTATTGATGCAACAACGATTTGTTTATCTTTAGGGGCGATAAAGTGATCGACAATCATCAAATCGCCTTCTTTTAAACCGCAGTCTAGCATTGGTTCGCCTTCAAATCGCATAAAAAAAGTTGACTCTGGGCGATTAATAAAATGCCGATTAAGATCTAGATGGGCTTCAAGATAATCGTCAACAGGTGAAGGAAAGCCAGCCGAAACAGCATGTGAGAACAATCGCAGTAGCATCGGCTTGGTTTGCAGGTTGCAGGAATAAATTCTAGTCATAGCGCCCTCTCAAGAAAGACTATGATTATTGTACTTTATTCAAAACAAATGCGATCGCAGGTTATTGCGGGTACTTAGCGATTTCTAGAGAATATTTTTGTTGTGGACTGTTTGCACCATTGCAAAAATTCTGGCGTAATAATTCCTTTGGGATAAAAAATTGTGCCAATCACAATCAAAACTCCAAAAATAATTAAACGTCCATCTTTGAGAAATTGACTTAACCACATTGGTACACCATTCACACTGGCGATCGCCCGTAAAGCCTCTGGCAAAGCTGTTAGAACAATACCGCCGACCACAGGTCCCCAAAAAGTCCGTGAACCACCAATAAGGACAAAAGCTAAGAAGATAATACTGGCATCAAAAGTTCCCTGACGCGAATTCCATGTATTTAGAAAATGAGCGCTGACGGCTCCAACTACACCTGCCAAAATTGCCGCTAAAGTAAAAGATAACACTTTGTAATAAGTAGGATTGATCCCCATCGAGTCGGCGGCAAGTTCATCCTCTCGAATTGCAATCAAGGCGCGTCCCACCCGAATTTTTTCGAGACGATACATAAACGCCATACTCAAGCCCAACAGTGGTAAAGCAATCCAGAGATATTCCAAGGGCGACTGAAATGGCTGCGGAATCCCAAAAATACCAACTGCGCCGCCCGTAATATCAAGATTAAGGGAAACCACCCGCAAAATTTCTACAAAAGCGATCGTGGCGATCGCCAAATAAATACCCCGCAATCTTAAAACGGGTATTCCCATAATCACGGCAAGTAATCCTGATACCAAACCCGCCACCAACATTTCCAGCAATACCCACCAGACTGGCAAAGTCCCTGTATTAGTCGTTAGAATTTTAGTAGAAGCGATCGCCGCAATATACCCACCGATCGCATAAAAGCCTGGAGTTGCCAGTGATAACTGTCCCGCCATCAGAGGCAAATACACCGAAATCCCAAGGATCGCCCCAAATATTGCCGAAACGATCAAAAAGCCATAGGTATTGAAAAATTCAGCCATTATAACCAGCCATTACATTCAGCATATTTTCGCAGTTAATTTGAGATCTCATCGCTTTTTTATAGAATTTTTGATAGAAAAAGACCAGCTCTCTACTTAAAAAATAACCTCTCATTGCACTAATTCGCTATCATGAGTCAATAAGCAAAAATACCTTAAGAAAGTATTAAGATTTTGCGTAAATCTGTCGAAATTCAAGCGGTCAGCATCTAGCGATCGCCGCTAATTATCAATTTAACCTTAGCGTAAATCTATCCACCACGATTTCTACGCAACACCTAACTATCAAATTCTAGAGAGTACAAACAGTGGACATTCAAATTGGGCGCGGTAAAACTGCACGCAGAGCCTATGGCATCGACGAAATTGCATTAGTGCCAGGGGGCAGAACCCTCGATCCCAACGTTGCCGACACATTTTGGGAAATTGGAGGGATTCGTCGCGAAATTCCGATCATCGCCAGTGCTATGGACAGCGTGGTCGATATCGATATGGCGGTGAGACTATCCGAGCTAGGAGCATTAGGTGTCATTAACCTTGATGGTATTCAAACCCGCTATGAAGATCCCGCACCGATCCTAGAACAAATTGCCGCAGTGGGTGTTACCGAGTTTGTCTCGCTCATGCAAAAACTATATTCTGAGCCAGTCAAGCCTGAACTTATTCAAAAACGTATTCGGGAAATCAAAGAAAAAGGTGGTATTGCCTGCGCTAGCAGTATTCCCGTTAATGCTTTTAAATACGGTTTAATTGCCGCCGAAGCAGGTTGTGATTTATTTTTCTTGCAATCCACCGTTGTCTCGACCACCCATATCGCCCCCGAAGGACTGGTAGCTCTTGATCTTGCCAAATTTTGCCGAGATATGCCGATCCCCGTACTCATGGGAAACTGTGTCACCTACGATGTCACTCTAGAGCTTTTACACGCAGGAGCCGCAGGAGTTTTAGTTGGCATTGGACCTGGAGCCGCTTGCACATCTAGAGGGGTTTTGGGTGTGGGTATTCCTCAAGCAACAGCGATCGCTGACTGTGCGGCGGCTCGCGAAGACTTTTTAAAAGAAACGGGTAAATATGTGCCAATCATTGCCGACGGTGGCTTAATTACAGGCGGTGATATCTGTAAATCGATAGCCTGTGGTGCGGATGCAGTAATGATTGGTTCCCCCTTTGCCAGAGCCAAAGAAGCTCCTGGAAGTGGCTTTCATTGGGGCATGGCAACTCCTAGCCCTGTATTGCCACGCGGAACCAGAATTAAGGTTGGGACAACTGGCTCATTGGAGCAAATTTTGCGCGGTCCTGCGGGACTTGATGACGGTACACATAACCTCTTGGGCGCACTCAAAACCAGTATGGGAACCTTAGGTGCTGGTAGTCTTCGCGAAATGCAACAAGTGGAAGTGGTGATTGCCCCTTCACTGCTAACTGAAGGCAAGGTTTACCAAAAAGCACAACAACTTGGTATGGGCAAGTAACCAAAAGATAGGCTCAACCTAAAAAAACTTTGTCGCACGCAGCGTGTGCGACAAAGATTTTGGATTTAATCTTGGTATAAAATCTTTGTCGCAACATCAGTCACTTATCAAAATAAAAAACTTCCTTATTATTTGGCAAGTATTCAGTTTTTATTTCAGTAATAGGGGGCTAGTATTATCGTTATGTGTTATGAAATAGTGGGGGCGAATTGCATGTCTAAATAATTTGTAATGGTTTCACACATCATCCGCTTAGAAATATAACTGGGAATGGCTTAAACCCATATGGCAAAAATTCTACTTGTTGAAGATAACGAAATGAATCGCGATATGCTCCGGCGGAGACTAACTCGTAGGGGATTTGAAGTTATAGTTGCAGTTGACGGTGCTTCAGGCATAATAACTGCTCAAATAGAATTGCCAGACTTAATCGTGATGGATATGAGTTTGCCGATTTTAGATGGGTGGGAGGCGACAAAGCGTTTGAAACAAATACCTTTAACCTGTAATATTCCAATTATTGGCTGTTCGGCTCATGCAATGGTCGGCGATCACGAAAAAGGGCTCGAGGCTGGCTGTGACGATTACGACACAAAACCTATCGAATTTGCGCGACTATTAGGAAAGATCGAAAATTTGCTAAAAAAGTATGCCAGAAATTAATCAGTCAAATTTGTTGATTGTCGATGATGACCCGATGAATCGGGACATTCTTTATCGACACTTAAGAAATTTAGGATATCAAAATATTATCTTGGCCGAAAGCGGTGAAAAAGGACTGGAAATAGTTGCTTTACAGCAAGTCGATTTGATTTTGCTAGACATGATGATGCCAGTAATGAATGGTTTAGAAATGCTGCTACATCTTAAGGCTCACGAAGATTGGCGGGTTATTCCTGTAATTATTGTGTCTGCTCTAGATGAAAAAGAGATGATGCTGTCTTGCATTCAGTATGGGGCTGAGGATTATTTAATCAAGCCCTACGATCGCGTTTTTCTGAAAGTAAGAGTAAGTGCTTGTCTGGAGAAGAAAAATTTATACGATCGCGAGAATTACAGTAAACAAAAACTGGAATCAGCCTATGAAGAACTAGCGATCGCTTATCATGAATTAGAAATTATTAAAAATGAATTAGAAGCATTATCCCATCGTGATGGATTGACTGGCATAGCCAATCGCCGTTATTTTGATACAGTTCTAGAAAGAGAATGGAATGCAGCCCAAAGAGAAAAGAATTATTTATCGCTGATCCTATTTGATATTGACCATTTTAAAAAATATAATGATACCTATGGGCATATTGCAGGTGATATTTGTCTCCGTAAAATTGCGATCGCTACTGCAAAAGTTATTAAGCGTCCGCGAGATACTTTAGCTAGATATGGAGGCGAAGAGTTTGTGGTAATTTTGCCTGATACTAATTCCACGGGCGCAAATATTTGTGCTGAATTAATTCGTCACGAGATCGAAAATCTAAATATTGGTCATATATCATCGCAGATAAATCCTTGCGTCACAGCTAGTTTGGGAATATCAACGATGGAACCTCATACAACAACATTTACAACCTCTCAACAATTAATTAAAGAAGCTGATTTAGCTCTTTATCAAGCAAAGAGAGAGGGTCGTAACTGCGTTAAAGTATGGTCAAATAAACAGGTAACAACATGAATATGCAAAACTTTCAAGTCTTAATTGTCGATGATAACGAGCCAAATAGAGATATGCTCGCCCGACGTTTGCGTCGAAAAGATTTTAGTTTGTCGATGGCGGCGAATGGGCGTGAAGCTTTATCTATGGTTACGGAAAATCTCTATGATTTAATTCTATTGGATATCATGATGCCTGAGATTGATGGCTATACAGTACTCAAGCGATTAAAGGCTGATCCAATTCTACGCAAAATCCCAGTGATTATGATTTCGGCGATCGAAGAGATGGATAGCGTTATGCAATGTATGGAGATCGGAGCCGATGACTACCTCACCAAACCTTTCGATCCAGATATGTTAAAGGCAGCGGTTAATCGTTGTTTGTCAGAAAAAGTGCAATCTGGAAATTCAGAAGATAGACCTTATGAAAGAATTCCTGCATTACCAGTTGCGCCATCATTTGATCGTGGTGATCAAATTACCGCATTTAATTTGCCCGACAATACAACTCGTGGAACCTCGATAAATGTCCTAACTCTTGATGAGGTTGTCTATCGGATTATGCAAAAGGGGATGATCAATCGTAAAGGTTATCTCTATTTCAGTAAGGCGGTTTTCAACAGTTTATTTGATAGTTCAGGATTGAGCGATCAAGATATCTATCAAATCCATTCTCTTTTTGATGCAATTCAATCAGGTAGGGTCAAGGTGATTGATTCTAGTCCCCGATAATGGAAGAGAGTACAACATTTTACGTTCAAATCTAACCCAACAAAAATTTTAAAAACGGTGTAAAGGAACTCTTTTAAAATTCTTGTTGGGGACTCTTTGATCGAAAATCACAGAATCCCTAAACGTTTTTTTCGTCTAAATTAGATTGCATTACGGTTAAGTATTTATCCAACTCTTCAGCGCTAGCAAATACTTCGGAAATAGGAACTGCTTTTACAATATCAAATACTTTTTTGACTTGTGGTGCGAGGTTAGTGAAAAATACCTGACCACCTCTTGCCTTGAGTGTTTTTCGAGCTTTTGCAAATACTCGTAGTCCTGCGCTGGAAACAAAGGTCAATTTTTGTAGATCAAAAAGTAGAGTTTTAGTATTTTGATTCAAATTGGTTTGGATCGATTTATCCAAGTCATCGGCGGTTAATGAATCAAGTTGTCCATCCAAAGCCAAATCTAAGGTACTTGGATTAGTATTTTCAACAATAATTTGTAGAGCCATAGATTTTATTTTGATAGTCCAAATAATTGTATTCTAACGCAGGGTAATTTGATCGCGATCGCTCTCAACAAAAAATTTAAGCTATGATCTAACCGCTATGAAATTATATTAAGGAGTCCTAAATAGATGCAATAAAAATTAAATTTCTAGCATTCCCAAACCCATAGTTAGCGATCGCGAGAAATCATGACAGCTTTACGCACAATCATCTGTTCTACTCAAGGAGCGATCGATCTCCAAATTAATGGCGCATTAGGAATTCCTTTTAATGATTTAAACTGTGATCGCGCCGCTAAGTTCCCAGAAATTTGTCGGTTTTTATATCAACAGGGACTAGATGGATTTTTACCTACCCTCGTTACTGCTTCAGTGGAACAATTCCATCGATCGCTATTTTTCCTAGCCGAAGCGATCGACCATCAAAAGCAAAATCCCGATCCTCACGAAGCCAAAATTTTAGGAGTTCATCTCGAAGGACCTTTTCTGCATCCCGACAAACGTGGCGCACATCCGCAACAACATCTATTACCGCTTAATCTCGATACATTACGACAGGTCTTAGGTGATTACACCGACATTATTAAACTTGTCACCCTCGCGCCTGAACTCGATTCTTCAGGGGAAACAATTAAATACTTATGCGATCGCCAGATCATCGTTAGCTTAGGTCACTCTACGGCAAATACAGAACAAACAAGATTAGCGATCGCCCAAGGCGCAACGATGGTCACTCATGCGTTTAATGCGATGCCGAGTTTGCACCATCGCGACGTGGGCTTATTGGGCGAAGCAATATTAAGCGATCATGTTTGGTGCGGATTAATCGCAGATGGTGTTCATGTTTCGCCCGAAATGATCAAACTGCTCTATCGGATGAAAAAACAAATTTTTCTGGTCAGTGATGCCCTTGCGCCCCTTGGTTTACCCGATGGCACTTATCCTTGGGACGATCGCCAGATTAGGATTAAAAACGGTACAGCAAGATTACCCGATGGCACGCTCTCAGGTACAACCCTGCCCTTAATCAACGCAGTCAATAAGCTGATCGAGTGGGGAGTTTGTGAGCCAGAAAATGCTATTAAATTAGCGATCGACGCTCCACGCCTTGCCATAAATCTAGCGATCGATCAAAATGCGCCTCAGAGACTTACTTGGTGCAGTTACTCGTTTTCTTGTGCTATGGCTGCCGAATTTGCTCCACCCAATTTTAAATCCGTCCATACTTCTTGGGGTTGTGAAGTCAATTGATACAGCTAAATTTCAGAAACTAAACTGGACTCAGACATAAGATGAACTTCAGACTTCGCAGCACCGTTAAGATGACGATCGCTAGAAATATCAAGTTGAGGTTGGTGCATTTTTAAAATCATGGCAAGATTTTGCTTCAGCTTTGTTCTAGAAACAACCGCATCCACAAAACCATGTTCGAGCAGATATTCTGATGATTGGAACCCTTCAGGAATTTTTTGCTTGAGGGTCTGCTCGATTACCCGCCGTCCCGTAAATCCAATCAAAGCTTTCGGCTCAGCCAAAATCAGATCGCCAAGCATCGCAAAACTAGCCGTTACTCCACCCGTTGTCGGATTAGTCAAAACGGGGATATACAGCAAATTCGCCTGACGATGGCGCTCAAGAGCCGCCGAAGTCTTTGCCATTTGCATTAAGCTCAAAATCCCCTCTTGCATCCGCGCCCCGCCAGAAGCACAAAAGATTAAGGCAGGATAACGCTTTGCCGTAGCAGTTTCCAGCATCCGAGTGATCTTTTCACCGACCACAGATCCCATACTGCCGCCCATAAAGCGGAAATCCATTACGGCAAGAGCAGCATCACAACCATCGATTTTGCCAGTACCAGTAATGACACCATCGCTTAAGCCTGTTTTTTGTCGATATTCTTTAATGCGATCAATATAGGGCTTACGATCTTTAAATCCTAACGGATCGCAGGAAGTTAAATCTGCATCCATCTCTTCCCATGTCCCCGCATCAATCAATTGGGCAATGCGTTCATACGCATTTACCTGATTGTGATGACCACAGTCGGGGCAAACCATCAAATTGGTTTTTAAATCTTTGACATATGTTAAAGCACCACAACTAGAGCATTTGTGCCACAAACCATCAGGAATTTCGCGTTCTTGAGAGTTTTGATTTAGATTAGGTGTTTTGCGGTAGTATGCTTCACTTGCGCGGGAACGGGTTTCAGCAAACCAATCAAACAGTGACATAGCGACTCACAGTTTTACGATAACTGTAACCAAAAATACAACTAGAATTTTGTAATCATACAGCGCTTTGGACTTCAGGTAAAACTCAAGCACAAAAAATAGGGCGCAAAACGCCCCACTTTATTATTCTAAAGTTTCGCTAGGCTTTTGCTTTACCCGCTCAACTTGAGAATATTTCTCCACCACTTGAGTCACTTCAAACAATGACTGCTGCAATGGTTTAATGGCAATTTGAATATCCTCGTAGGTCGCATCTTCAGATTCATATAAATTCTTAAGCACTTCCATATTCTTGAGTGTGGGTTCACGCAAGCTCTGGGTAATAACTGATGGACCGTTATCTCTGAGGATTTCTTCGACAGTACGAATCAGGTTCGACGCTTGGTTTCTCATATTGGCAAGCTCACGTCTTGCAGCATCCTCTTCTGAGTAAACCTCAGCTTCCATCCGCATTCTCTCAATTTCGCTAGGGCTTAAACCACCCGTATTAGTAATGCTAATACCCTGCTCAACACCAGTATCAATATCCCGCGCTGATACTTTAAGGATGCCATTAGCATCGATATCAAAGGAAACCTCAATTTGGGGAATCCCACGCGGAGCAGGGCGAATACCTTCTAGCTCAAATTTACCGAGGGTTTTGTTATCCTCAGCCATCGATCGCTCACCCTGTAAGACATGGATTTCGACCACCGATTGGTTATCAACTGCGGTGGAAAAAATCTGAGCTTTGCTGGTGGGGATCGTGGTGTTTCGCTCTAAGTTTTTGGTAAATACGCCGCCTTGGGTTTCTAATCCAATCGAGAGCGGAATCACATCAAGTAATAATAGATCCTTAACTTCGCCACCTAAAATACCAGCCTGAACAGCCGCACCGATTGCCACAGCTTCATCGGGATTAACTGATTGATCTGGTTTTCGACCATCAAAGAACTTAGAGATCGCTTCCTGCACAGCAGGAATCCTTGTCGAACCACCAACCAGAATGATCCGATTGATTTCTTTTGGGACTAATCCCGCATCCTTTAAGGCTTGAGCAGTGGGTTCGAGGGTTGCTTTTACCAGAGAAGCCGTGATTTGGTCAAACTTGGAACGGGGAAAATCTAGCTCAATGGTTTTTGGTCCCGTTGCATCAGACGCAATAAACGGCAAGCTAATTAAGGTTGTCGGTGCGCTAGAAAGCTCGATTTTGGCTTTCTCGGCAGCTTCTTTGAGACGCTGTAGAGCGGTTTTGTCCAGAGTTAAGTCAATACCTTCTTTTTCTTTAAAATCAGCGACTAGCCAATCTACGATCAATGCATCAAAGTCATCACCACCAAGGTGGTTATTACCTGAAGTCGCTTTAACCTCAAAAATACCATCACCGAGTTGTAGCACTGACACATCAAATGTGCCGCCGCCAAGGTCAAACACCAAAACGATTTGATCTTGATCCTGTTTGTCCAAACCATAGGCAAGCGCCGCCGCCGTTGGCTCGTTGACAATCCGCAACACTTCTAGCCCTGAAATTGCGCCAGCATCTTTGGTGGCATTGCGCTGTGTATCGGTGAAATAGGCGGGGACAGTAATCACCGCCTGAGTTACATCTTCACCCAAATAATTTTCGGCATCCTGCTTCAGTTTTTGCAAGATCATTGCCGAAATTTCTTGAGGAGTGTAGTTTTTTTCACCAATCTGCACATTGACAGTATTGTCTTTACCTTTAACAGCCGTGTAAGGAACTCTACCGCGCTCCGATTCGGTTTCATCCCAACTACGACCAATAAAGCGCTTGATGCTATACACCGTGTTTACTGAGTTCGTAACGGATTGACGTTTGGCAACTTGTCCCACAATCCTTTCGTTACTATCTTTGACAAACGCAACAATACTCGGCGTGGTGCGCCCTCCCTCTGCACTAGAAATGACAACAGGTTTGCCACCCTCTAACACTGAAACACAACTATTCGTCGTACCAAGGTCGATTCCAATTACTTTCGACATAATCGCCAGTTCCGTTAAAAACTCTTCTAAAAGTTTAGCTTACTGAATTTCTATACAATGTAGTTTAAGGGTAATACTTTATGCGTATTTTAAGGAATTCATTGCCTAAATACTATGCGAGATTACTATCCCCAAATACTATCCAAGCAAAGATTTAATAAGCGATCGCCTCTTAAATCTTTGCTTATTAGCCCTAATCTAAGCAGATTCAGTCGAATCATTGCCAGATGAGTTTGCAGAATCACTATCATCGCCGTCAATTTTGCCTGAAGACACTTTGACTAAAGAGTGACGCAATACGCGATCGTCGCTGACTAAATAGCCAGGGCGTAACTCTTCCATGATTAGCCCTTCTTCATACTCAGTCGATGGCTCTTGCATAATCGCTTCATGGAAATTGGGGTCAAATTCTTGACCGACACACTCCATTCTGGCTACGCCTGTTTCTTTGAGGCATTTGAGCAATTGCTTGTATACCGACTGGTAACTCTTATGAATTGATGCTTCACCATCATTTTTGGGCGAAATTTGTAATTGCGCCCGTTCAAAGTCATCAACTACGGGCAGGATTTTTTTGAGGATCTTGCCTGTGATTGTACCTTCTTGTTCCTCTTTGTCTCGCTCTGTGCGTTTGCGGAAATTCTCGAAGTCGGCATATAGTCGCAAATATTGCTGCTTGCGATCATCTAGCTGCTCTCTCAGCGAAGTCGATTCCGCAATTAACCCATTGATTTTTTCAAGGGTTGCGGCACTCGCAGCACTAGCTCGCCCTGATTCAGGCTTAGTTTCGTTACTATCGTTTGGTGGCTGAGATGGCGGCTCAGCGTCCCCTTCTACGGTTTGATTTAATTCTTCGGTTGCAAGTTGTTGCAGCCGTGACTCAAGCACGTCATCATCTTCATCGATGAGGTCGTCAGAACTTTGGATGTTTTCTTCTTCGATCATTGCGGTAATACTCTTTTCGCGCTTTTCAGCCTAGCAGTTAATTGCTAAGAGTTGGCATTTAATTGAAATCTAAACGTTTGGTTTTGACGATTTTTGCCAATCAACACGATTTTACACTTTATTTGGAGCCAAGGTAGATTTGCTCTTTAGATTTTTGGAGTGCTACTTATTGAAATGTCAAAGTACACAATTTAGGGTCGATTTGGTGGAATTACCACTTTCAGCGACGTTGCCAGAGGCGAGAGTACATAAATATTTGCGAATATTGGGCGCGAGATTTAAAACATTAGTAAAGTCGGCGGCTTCGATACTGCCAATATTTTCCACGATCGCATTACGGAAATTTGCACCATTAAAATTTGTCCCCGTAAACTCAATCAAGATTAGTTTCGCGGCGGTTAGGTTAGAGGCGCTGAGATTAGCATTGGAGAGATTGGTGAGATGTAGTTCTGCCGATCGCAAATCTGCTTGAGATAAATCGGCTCCATCGAGGATGGCATCACTGAGATTAGCTGCTGCTAAATTGCTGTCACGGAGATTTGCCTTGACGAGATTAGCTTTACGAAGATTAGCTAAAACTAAATTTGCGCCGTTGAGATTAGCGGCGTTGAGATCGGCTTCACTGAGATTGGTTTTCATCAATTCGGCTTTTTGCAACATCGCTGAACCTAATTTTGCTTGAAATAAATTTACTCTTAATAAATTCGTCTGACTTAAGTTAGCTTCAGCAAGATTAGAAAAAGATAGATTTGCGTCAATAAGACTAGAATTACTGAGGTCAGCGCCGCGAAGATCGACTTTTGCAAGTTTGATGTTGTCTAAGTTGGCATTTTTGAGAGTTACTTGTCGTAAATCAATTTTTTCGATCGCCGATCCACTTAGGTTAATGTTGCGAAGATCCTGACCTTGCAAGCGATCGCCTTGAGCGCCCGTCAACTGCACATTCCGAAAATCGCGCTGACCTTCCGCGTATTTGGCAAGCAAAGCTGTTGCTGTGATTGGCGTTAATTTTGGTGATGCTGTCGCGATTGGCGATGGGGAATTTTGAGGTGCAGAAGGTGAAATTTGCGGCTCAGTGGTTTTATTAACTTGAGGTTGTTGAGGACGTTGATTGTTTTTGAAGGTGAAGTAAATACTACCGAAGACAGCCAATAGACCTAAACCAAAGAATATGAATGGTTGGTGATTTTTACGGTTGGATTTTGATTCTTGCGTTGCTTTGCTGGTTGCTTGCTGTTCTTTGCCATGACAACGCAAAATTAAGCGATCGCAAAGATCGCGAGTCTCATCATCGGGAATATTAGAAATTGCTTGAAAAACAGGTGATAATTCTGGCTCTTGGAAATCATTTTGCCGAAAAATCAGGTTTTTGTTGTCTTCATGAAAGTTTTCCCAGAGATTTGGCTCATTGGCAAGGGCGCGAAGGGACAGGGAAATTACGGCAAAAGAAAAGTCATCAAGGCGATCGCTAAAGTCCTTGGGCGATCGCTGGGGAGGCTGATAGTTAGGATGACCGATTTCAAGGGGTGGCGCACCATGCAGGGCAGGGACATACATTCCGTCATAGTCCACCAATTTTAATTCTCCCTGATCGTCCACCATGATATTGCCATGCTGCAAGTCACCGTGGGCGATCCCCACCTTTTGTAAATCCTTTTGCAGTTCTTGCAATTGGCGATCTAAGCGCAGTAAAACCTGCGAATCATCAAGATATTCACCAATATAGCGATCGAGTTCCACCCCTTGCACCCAATCCATTTTTAAAATTGGATACCATTCCCCTTTCACCAAAATACCTTGGGCAATAAATTCAAAATTAACTAGGTAAGGAATTTGATGTTTCGCTAAATATTCACTAATTGCTTGATAGCGCTGCTGCACATCCGACTGTGGGGTACGAGTAAAGCAGCGCACCGCCCAACAGCGATCGCCTTGAGTTGATTTTTGGGTTAACTTATAAACCGTCGCAAAATTGCCTGACCATAGCAAAACCCTGCCCCGCGAGTTTTTAGAAGTGAGTGCTTGCTTAAGGTCGGGATCGGCAAAGCAAAGCTGCGGATTCTGCACTGCGATCGTGAAGTCAATATTTAACGGCCAAGTCTGAATATTGGTCATGGTTGGCAACGAATCTCTAGCCCCAGTAGCGTTTTATCGATCATCTTGATGCTTCTTTGCGGACTTCTTTGACAATTTCACAAATTTCTTCAGTCGAAAGAGCATCGGGATCGTCATCAAGCAAATTTCGTCTTTGTCTGAGTTCTTCCCAAGTTAATTTAGGCGCTTTGCTAAATGTAATGCTATCTTCAGTTGTAATAACCAAATACTCTTCACCGTTGGAGAAGCGATCGCGAATTTCTAGAGGAAGTTGTAAGTTTCCTTCGGGGGTTAAGTTAATCGTGATTGTTTTTTGCATTGTTTTTTGTGTTTTAAAAACGAATTTCTAGGCACAGTAGCGTTGTATCGTCATTGGCGATTTCATGGCGATCGCGCAACTTGTCTACCCAGTTTGCAAACATATCTTGAGAGCTAATCTCATCTAATTTTACCCAAGGATCTTGATTAGCTTCCAGTTGTTTAAAAATCCAACAAGCGATCGCATCGGTCGCTAAATAAAAGCGATCGCCAATTTTGGCATTACCATTAATTTCAGAGAAGCAAATTTGCTCCACGTTACTATGCGTACCAATCAATCGCGGTCGATTACCAAATTCTTCACTTTGTTTTAACGGAAAGCTTTTTCGTAATTCGTAATTCGTAATTCGTAATTCACAATTCCTAACCACAAACAAACAAGAATCCCCCAAAGCGATCGCTTTCCAACTTAAATCATCCACAATCTCAAAACCCAAAAAAGTCGCAAATGCCCCCTGTTCTACCTTGCGCTTGGCAAACCAAGATAAATTTTGATTTTCTAGCCATTGTTGCCAATTTTGCTGGGCTGTAACGAGCCAAGCAGATTTTGGTTGATCGTGATTTATAAAAGCCGTAACTAGCTCTTTCGCCCATTCCTGTGAAAATGAAGATTCAGTTGCGCCATCGGATAGAGCTATGGAACATAGGCGATCACCTTTCACATAATTCCAAATATCTTCACATTCAGAGATTTCATTTCCTGCTTTCTGTACCGAAAAACTTTGAATAAGCTCGAAATTGGGGATTAATTTCGGTTTAGCAATAGCAGTCGGGTTATATAAATGGCGATCGCCATATTTACGATTGCGATCATTAAATACAACCTTAAAGCCAAAATTTGCATACCCATTTTGAGTATGCGAACCAGCAAAAAGATTAACTTGAGAAAAACTAGACACTGTGATTTGGCACTGTGATTGGGGTCGATATGTTGTGCGATCGGCAATTTTTGTTTCTCAGAACAAGGGGCTTAAGCCCCTTGTCTACCCCATTAAGCGATCGCTAAAGATGCAAGAGGATTGGGAATTGAAGCACTGGGAGCAGTGAACTCCCCTGATATTACAAACTCCAAACGCAGCTTTAGCCAACGCATTGTGTTGGCATCAGTGGTAACGATCGCCGCCGCAGGTTGGGGAATTTGCTTTTTGATACTTGCTAACTCAGGAGCTTCTAGGAAGGCAGGATTTTCAATCAACCAAAAATTAAGTTCTAGATTACGGGCTGCAAAATTGCGGCGACGCTCTGATAACGTCTCACTTAAAGGTTTTCCTTCGTCTTCACACAAATACTTACGGCTTGCTGCGACAAAATAATACTGCTGAGGGTCTGACATAAATTTCTTTTAACTTAACAAGGTAATTGGCTTGCAAAGCCAGATCTATGTTAGCGCCTATTTAACTTGCCAAATCTTGCGATAGATTAAGCTGCGGTGTTAACTCCAACACATTATTTAAAACTAGATCTGCGCCATTATCTTTGAGTAACGATGCATAGCGATCGCGCAAATCTTCACGCACATGGGGTGGAATCACGCCAATCGCCAGATACTGATAACTGGGATCATAAATTCGCGCCTTCACTACCGTTAGCATGTCCGCCACCGTATCACCCACATATACCACCAAACTGGGTTTAAGATGCTTAACCTCAAGTTGCTTTACTGCGAGCAGAAGCCCCGAAGGATCGGGTTTACCTGCGGCATCCTCCATCGCTACTAACACATGATCGGCGATCGCTAAGCGCTGTAACACATAACCCGCCGAAGCCCTTGTCGCGCCACTAAAAAATCCCCAGCCAATCCCAGCCAATGTCAACTCTTGAAAATATTCTGTTGTGGCGATCAAAGGCTCAGTAGCAATATATCCATCCGACCAGTCAGGATTACTACCACGATACTGAGTCTGAAAAAATTCCACGATCGCCTCATAGGATATTTCGCACTCCTCCCCTAATCCGCGAAGATGTCGAGTAATTAATTCCTGCGAAGCCTCCCAGTCATTATTCCAGATCCCTTCAGCTTTGAGTTCGTCAATTTCTTCGGATGTAGGGCGATAGGCTGATTTTGTAAAGAATTCAACCGTATCTGCCAGCGCTCGCCGATATGAACCCGACACATCGCGAATTACACCATCAATATCAAATATAAAAAAATTTTTCGAGATATGATTTAAGGTTTCAGTCATGTTAGTATCTAAGATCGCTACTTTAATATTTAGTTTAACTTTTACTTTTCTTGGAGGTAGGTAGCATTGTCCCAGTTTATTCTAAAAATCTTATGGTTAGAGAATAACGTAGCTCTTGCCGTCGATCAAGTCGTTGGCAAAGGTTTCAGTCCTCTCACCAAGTATTTCTTCTGGCCCCGTGATGATGCTTGGGATCAACTCAAATCAGAAATGGAAAGCAAGCCTTGGATTGCCGATCAAGATCGGATTGAAATTTTAAATAAGGCGACTGAAGTAATTAATTACTGGCAACAAGAGGGCAAAAATCGCCCGATGACAGAAGCCCAAGGTAAATTCCCTGATGTCATATTTACTGGTAGTAACTAAATAAGTCAACCGCATTAGCAGTTAACATATAACCACAAAAAAGTAGGGGCAATTCATGAATTGCCCCTACTTTTTTGCTAATAAATAGTATTGGCAGAGCCAATACCATTTAACTAGATTTATTTATCAAGATCAGGCATAGATAGTACAGCCTCAGTCTTACGGTCAATACCTTTTTCAAAGCCAGCAACTGCGGCGCGGGCGCGACCAGCATGCCATAAGTGACCAACTAAGAACATAAAGGACAATACGAAGTGAGAGGTAGACAACCAAGAGCGAGGAGAAACGAAGTTAACCGCGTTGATTTCAGTAATAACACCGCCAACTGAGTTCAAGGAACCCAAAGGAGCGTGAGTCATGTACTCAGCAGCGCGACGAACTTGCCAAGGTTGAACGTCATTCTTAAGTTTGTCGATGTCTAAACCGTTAGGACCACGAAGAGGCTCTAACCAAGGTCCACGGAAATCCCAGAAACGCATGGTTTCACCACCGAAGATAACTTCTCCAGAAGGCGATCGCATCAAGTATTTACCCAAACCAGTAGGACCTTGTGAAGTTGCAATGTTTGCACCCAACTTTTGGTCACGGACAAGGTAAGTAAATGCTTGAGACTGAGAAGCTTCAGCACCAGTAGGACCAAAGAATTCACTAGGGTAAACAGTGTTGTTGAACCAGACAAAGCAAGTAGCGATGAAAGCCATGAAGCTCAAAGCACCAAGGCTGTAGGACAGATAAGCTTCACCAGACCAAACAAGAGCGCGTCTTGCCCAACCAAAAGGCTTGGTAAGAATATGCCAAATACCGCCGCCGATGCAGATTAAGCCAATCCAGATATGTCCACCGACTACATCTTCGAGGTTGTCAACACCGACGATGTTGCCTTCACCACCGAAGGGAGAGTTCAGAAGATAGCCAAAGATTACAACGGGATTAATCGTTGGATTGGTAATAACGCGAACATCACCGCCACCTGGAGCCCAAGTGTCGTACAGTCCACCGAAGAACATCGCTTTGAATACGAGGAGCAATGCACCGCAGCCCAACAAGATCAGGTGATACCCGATGATATTGGTCATTTGGTTCTTGTCTTTCCAGTCGTAACCAAAGAAGGAGGAATAGTTTTCAAGAACTTCAGGTCCACGCAAAGCATGGTAGATACCACCAAAGCCAAGTACAGCAGAAGAAATAAGGTGTAAAACACCAACTACGAAGTAAGGAAATACATCAACAACTTCACCGCCAGCGCCAACGCCCCAACCTTGAGTGGCGAGGTGAGGTAGAAGGATAAAGCCTTGTTCGTACATGGGCTTTTCGGGAACAAAGTGGGCGACTTCAAATAAAGTCATCGCACCAGCCCAGAACACGATCAAACCAGCGTGAGCAACGTGAGCGCCCAGCAGTTTGCCAGAAAGGTTAATGAGTCTTGCGTTACCAGACCACCAAGCGAAGCCAGATGTATCTTGTGTACGCCCACCCACTCCTAGGGAGTTTAAGTTAATGGTCGTTGTCACGAGAGATTATCTCCAGTAAATTTTTTACGAGTTTTTATGAGTTTAAAGTGCAAATAATTTTTAAGCTATCAGTTATCAGATAGTTAGCTGCCAACTTTTAGAGATTTGATGAAACCCATCATAATCTAAAAACCAGTAGAACCGCGCTGATATCTGATAGCTAAATTTTGCAATTTTCCTCAAAAAAATGCCTACAGCAAGCTGCAAGCATTTTTTTAGTTTTAAATTTATAGTGCGTTACCGCGAGGCAATACTTCTTCAGGGAAAATGAATTTTTCGGCGGGTTGGTCTTGAGGAGCCATCCAAGCGCGAATACCTTCGTTCAAGAGCAAGTTCTTGGTGTAGAAAGTTTCAAATTCAGGATCTTCTGCGGCGCGGACTTCTTGAGATACGAAGTCATAAGCACGCAAGTTCAATGCTAATCCTACAATACCAACGCTGCTGAACCATAGTCCAGTTACGGGTACGAATAGCATGAAGAAGTGCAACCAACGCTTGTTGGAGAATGCAATACCGAAGATTTGGCTCCAGAAACGGTTAGCCGTTACCATCGAGTAGGTTTCTTCAGCTTGAGTTGGGTTGAACGCTTTGAATGTGTTGGAGCTTCCGCCTTCGCCATCTTCAAACAAGGTGTTTTCAACAGTTGCACCGTGGATAGCGCAGAGCAATGCGCCACCGAGGATACCTGCTACGCCCATCATGTGGAAGGGGTTGAGAGTCCAGTTGTGGAAACCTTGTAGGAACAAGATGAAGCGGAAGATACCAGCGACACCGAAGGTAGGTCCGAAGAACCAACCAGATTGACCCAAGGGGTACATCAAAAATACGGATACGAATACAGCGATAGGACCAGAGAAGGCGATCGCATTATAAGGACGGATACCAACTAGACGAGCGATTTCAAATTGACGCAACATGAAGCCGATCAATGCGAATGCGCCATGTAGGGCTAGGAATGTCCATAGACCACCGATTTGACACCAGCGGGTAAAGTCGCCTTGTGCTTCAGGTCCCCATAGTAGTACTAGGGAATGTCCGACGCTGAGGGGAGGAGAGGAGACCGCTACAGTAAGGATATTACAGCCTTCGAGGAAGCTAGAAGCTAGTCCGTGGCTATACCAAGATGATACGAATGTGATGCCTGTGAACCAGCCACCAATGGATAAAAATGCGGTGGGGAATAGCAATAAGCCACTCCAGCCGATGAATACGAAACGATCGCGCTTTAGCCAGTCGTCAAGATTGTCAAACCAACCTCTTTCGACTTCCTGCGATCTGCCCATTGCAATGGTCATAATCTTAAATCCTGCTGTTAACGGAGGGTATTTATATGGATTTGAAAATTAGCTTAACACATCTTTACGTTTGCCTTGTGAGAA
The DNA here is from genome assembly GCA_037129985.1 of Pseudanabaena sp. ELA645. GTDB lineage: Bacteria > Cyanobacteriota > Cyanobacteriia > Pseudanabaenales > Pseudanabaenaceae > Pseudanabaena. The sequence continues at coordinate 44,646 of JBAXTW010000017.1, forward strand.
AATACTTTTATGGCTCTAACTCTATCTGGATAAAGCTTTGAGGCATATATTTAAAGTAGAAATATCAGTAGGAAATCTTAAAAAAGTATTAAGTAGTGCTTATTTACGCCCTGAGGGGTACGAGTTAGCAATTTGATATATTAGTTAACAATACAACAGCCTTGAATCAAGTCCAATGTAATGACCCAAACTTCTCTTATTCCCGACTTAACTCAAGATCGATATCCTCAGGATCCTCAGCAAAAAAAACAGCCCTTGCTGTCACCTGAAACTCCTCAACCTAATTTTTTATCGGCAGATTTTCGGCAAGAGGTAATGGCGCTGACGACACGTTTGTTTATTCAGTTGCGCCGTCGCCCCACGACATTAATCGCGGGGGTGATTCAACCATTGATGTGGTTGCTGCTTTTCGGTGCATTGTTTAGCGGTTTGCCTGAAGGTCTATTGGGAAATAGTCAGACCTATTTACAATTTTTAGCGGCGGGAATTATTGTCTTTACAGCTTTTAGCAGTGCGCTTAATTCGGGACTGCCCATGTTGTTCGATCGCGAATTTGGTTTTCTCAATCGCATCTTAGTCGCGCCATTGGTTTCACGATTTTCGATTATTGCTGCTTCAGCAATTTTTATTGTGGCGTTGAGTTTGGTGCAGACTGTGGCGATCGTTACGGTCAGTGGTTTGATGGGGGCGGGTTTACCAAGTTTGAGTGGCTTAACCGTAATGGCGCTCATCCTGTCTTTGTTGATCGTCGATTTTACGATGTTGAGTCTCGGACTTGCCTTTGCGATGCCAGGGCATCAGGAAATGCTTGCCTTTATCTTTTTGGTAAATTTGCCATTGATGTTTTCCAGTACTGCCCTCGCGCCGCTCTCGCTGATGCCGACTTGGTTAAAGTGGATCGCTAGCCTTAATCCTTTATCTTGGGCGATCGAACCGATTCGTTACGTTTATAGCCATAGCACTTGGGCTTGGGATAGCGTGGTATTTACGGCTCCTTGGGGCAGTATGACGATTTTGACAGCCGCGATCGCTCTATTTAGTTTTGGTGTAGCGGTCGCCATCTTAATTCGTGGCACTTTACGTCGAGGCGTAGCATGATTCCCGAAACAGGTGAAGTTCCTAATACTTTTCCTGATGTACAACCCTTTGCGGATAACTGGTCATATCTCAAGGCGGAGCTGGCTTGGCTCGATCGCGTACTGATGCGATCGCTTGCGAAACAGAAGCAAAATAATCAAGAGATTGATCGCGTGGCACGGTCGAATGTAGATCGTGCTACGAGTCATTGGTGGAAAGGGTTTATGGCGATCGATCCAGCCAAGGGCGGCAGTGTCCCGCCCACCCATGTACCTCAAATTAATCATCCCCTCGGACGCTATGGCGATCGCCTTGAAGCTAGTCGTCGTCAAAATATTCGCTTAGCAATTCCGATTTTGTGCGATCGCCTTGACTTAAGCCACTTCGAGCGTGATTTACTCATTCTGTGTTTGGCTCCCGAAATCAGTCGCCGCTATGAAAAGCTCTATGCGTTTCTAAACAACGATGAAACCAATTGCAAACAACCCACTGTTGATCTCGCTCTACGTCTTTTTTGTCGCTCCGATGCCGATTGGCGCGATGCTCGCAGCAAATTCTCAACCACAGCTCCATTAATCAAACGTAAAATTATTCAGGTATATTTACCTAGCAACAGTACAGCGCGATCGCTTCTTGCTAAAGCAATGTTACTCAGTGAGAAAGCTGTCAATTATTTGCTTAGTGAAGATTTACCGATTGAAGCGATCGTGCCAAAACCCAGAGTTAAAAAGTAGTGGCAATTTATGAATTGTTGCTACATCAGGTTTGATTACATTCAGCATCGGCGGCTAGACGCATTGAGCCTAATATTGTCGAAATAATTACGCATTTTTTGCGCGTACCGCCAGATTTACCAACAAAGGTAATTCGCCCCAATTCTCCTAAGCCATTGGGAATACCTTGTGGAGTGAACTGCGCCCGATACACATCTGGCTCTGGAACTGCCGTTAGTTTCGTAAGGGTTGTTCTCGGTTGTGATTCTGTATTATCGACAATTCGTACACCCTGCTCAAAATTCTCCCAAGGCAAACTGTCCCAATAGGTTTGGGTTGTAGTGGTGGTTGGGGTCTTATGGATGGCGTATTGAGAAGAGTTAGCAGTATTTCTAAAGGTTGCTTGCCACATGGTTTGATCTCGCTTGGCATAGCTTTGAGCTAAACGTAAGGTACTAAAAGCTCGACTCTGTGCTGAGTTCAATCTTTGGTTATTCATAAAAGATGCCCAAGATGGCGCAGCGATCGCCACTAAGATCCCCACGATCAATATCACAACTAAAATTTCGATCAGCGTAAATCCTAAGTGCATCCGACTGCGAACCCGCATGCGATCGCTCTTCAACTTTTTAACCATGATTTTTTGCGGTTTTTAGGTGCAATTTGTCAATTGTTAATAAATTATCAGACTATCAGATGATTTTCAAACCAACTAGACATTCGTAGGAAAATGTCTAGGGGTAAGTATTGGCAAGCTTCTACTTACTTAAACCTTAGTACCTAATTACAAAGTGAACCGCTAGCTGATTTCAATGAGCCTAAAATCGTAGTAATCGAAGTGCAACGGTTCAGTCCAGGGCTATTGGTGACACCAACGGTGATTTTAAGAGGATAATCGGTAGATGCAGATAATGTTACGTTATTTACTTTGCTGGGTAGCCCCTGAGCGTTAAACTCAATCGTTAAAGGTAGAGGGACAGTTGTTGCCCCCCTAGTAACAGATAAAACTCTTACATCTTGCTCTAAATATTGATATTGCGATGTGCCACTCCTGACATAGGCTTTGTTATTTGAATCATTGCCAATTACAAACCTAGCTGTTGTGCTACTTCTCCTAGCAGTTGACTGAGCATCTTTTAAGGTGCTGAATACGCGGCTTTGGGATGCACTCATGCGATTATTGGTCACAAATGATAACCAAGACGGAGCTGCGATCGCCGTTAAAATACCCACCATCATAATGACAACTAGAATTTCGATCAGTGTAAATCCTAGATTCTGGCGATCGCGAATTTGACGTAACGATACGGGACGCAATGGTCCACAAGTTTTTATATATAACCACAACATTTGAATAGCTCCTTAGGGATATTGCGGATTTATGAATTATTGAAGACTCAACTTCCCGCGTCCATAAGCACGGATATTACCTGTTGATAGATTGGTTGTTTGATTAGAGACTGGTCTTTGAGCTATAGGCAGATTTGGGCGCAGTCTGGCTAACACGTTGCTGCGTAGATAGATTCTGGCGGCGGTTTGAGTGGAGTTGACACAGACATAAAAGCTAGTTAAGGTTTCGGCATCATTGGCTGAAGTTGTCTTAAATGTTTGGGGAGATCTTTGAGCAATTTGGAGCTTAGGATCAGTCGAATCACCGACAACACCAACACCAATATTTGGATTAGAACAGTCTACATTGATTGTTTTCCCATCCACATTTGTTGCGTTTCCTCGAATAGCAATATCAATAGGCGAGTTACCGACAGTGCCATCATCTTGAGTTGCGGTGTAGGGTGTATCATCCAGAAAATCAATTAAGGTTGTCAGTTTATTAACAGATAAGTCGTATGTGGGAATAGATGTTGTCCAAGGAGTCATTACTGACTGGATGTCAGCACCTGATGTACTGAACGGTCTAAACCCTGTATCAGGCACTGTCCAATAATTAATGTACGAACTTCCGTCAGCATTCAAATTTACCTGTTGAATAGGCTTTGGTTCAGCACAGGTAGCCCTATTTTTTGATTGACAGGTAGCGATAATGCCATCTCTTAATTCCCAGCGTCCCACTCTAGCAGCCTTCGACCAAGTAGAATCGCCGTCATAAGTTAGATAATAGGCAACCAAAGAATAAGCATATTTACCACTGCCTTGAGGTGTGCCATTAACAATCGGACAACTGGCATTAAAGGTCGGGGGTGTCGTTGGTGCGGCGACATTGGTGGTGGACGTTCCGTATTCCAAGCACCCTACCATTTTCTTGGTAGAGGTATTAGCGGGATCGACTCTCATCTCATCGGTAGTCTCGTAATAGACACGCTTCCAGAATACAAGAACTGGAATGCTGTCATTAAAAGAGGGAAGCAGATCTCTGATGCCTTTGTTAGTAGTAGCCGTGGAATCAGCATTTAATGCATCGGCATTGTAGATATAGATCGCTTCTTGGAGATCATTACTGATGTAGCTGAGGGCTGTTTGGACTTCCCCTTGCGATTCAGACTTGGCTTGCTCAGTGCGATCTGTTTCTGTGATGTTAACCACAAATGACAGAAGAGTACCAACGATGATCGTGGTAATCAACATCGCCATCAAGAGTTCGATCAATGTGAAACCACGCGATCGCTGCATCATTCGTCGCATTGTCCGCGAGGGGGTACGAGCAAATTTTTGATCGCCAAGTTTTCGATCGCCATGTTGAGATTTAAAGCGATCGCGTCTGAATAATTTGCGAATTGAGAACATCATGGCATTAAGCTATGTAATGAAACTATATAACCAAGAAAGCAACCAAGAAAGCAACCAAGCTATCTAGGCTATCTACAAACGGCTCTTGATCTGAGACATGGTACTGGTAGTAGGATAAACGTCAATTTTCGTTACCACCAATGGACAGCCTGGGGAAGCGCCACCACCGCCAAAAATCTGATTAGCGTTGGCGCATGACTTCTCAAAATTAATTCCTGGTTTAATGGCGGTTCTACTCTGGAAAGCATCGGCTCGATATACTCTCACCCCCATATAAAAACCCTGTTCATTCAAATTTGTGCCGCCACTTCGCATTGGCTGAATCACTAAATCTTGGGGATCACTAAAGCTAAACCCATTACCATTAGCATCAACTTCAACCCCTGGGATTCTAAACAAATTTGCAACATTAGCGTTAGATGGCTGGGGTACATCGGTAAAGTATTGATTACGATTTACCTTACCTGCATCAATAAATGGATATACCGTAAGCCCACTAGGTGCATCGATAATATTAACTGTTCCTGATCGAACACCATCGGTATAACTCCGAGCCGCTTGGGATGCTAAGTCTATCCGTCTTGCTTGCACTCGCGAAGAAGTGGTAACAACCATCATTGGCAAAATCCCAGTCATCAGAATACCAACCACGGCGACTGCCATCAGCGATTCTAATAGTGAAAAGCCTGATTGATTAGAGGGTAAATAGTTGATGAAGCACCTGATTAACAATGGGTGTTTATTTAATTTCCCATTTAATCGGATATTTATGTTTCGCATAGCGGATCACCTGATGAAATTAGTTGCAATTATTACAGGCAAGGGGCTTAAGCCCCTTGTTATTGTCACTTGAGAACTGCGCGATCGCATTACCCTCACTTCTCTGTCATCATCCATTTACGATGCAGGATTATAAACCCTATTAGCAGTCAAGGTATCGCACTCAGATGGACGATCTTTAATACCTAGGGCGTAAGTGTTGTAGTTGGATGGTTTCGTGCCAACTCTCTGCTCAAATCCTATATTAATATTATCAGTTGATGCATTGAGGGTCTTGGCATTAAGGATTGACGGGGCGGGTTGTAAAGCGCATAGCATGGTTTTTACCCAACGATCTTCTTTGTTGGTTTCTCTAAAGAATTCGCTGAAACCTGGCTTGGCTTGAGAGAAACGTTGTGCGAATAGGTCGGGCTGTTGGACGAGTAAGCCAACATCAAAGCCCCATAAACGTCGTGGAGCCGAGAAGTATGGAATTGACTGACCTGCTACAGCTTGAACATATTTGGAGAAATTACTCAGAGATTGGTTAGGGGCTTCTGGATTGGTAAACCAAGTTTGTACATCACTACTCGTATCAATACAGGTAGCACGAGTGTCATACGTTTGGGCTTGACATCCAGATGTCGATAAAGATGAGTAGGGAGCGGTGCTTGAAAACGGTCCAGTGGCAAAGGTGCTTCGAGCGTTTTGAATAAATCCACCCGAAATCTTTAATATTCTAGGGTCTGCGGTATTTCCAGTCCAATTTTCTGACAATCTTATGAAATTAGGTAGACCTCCGCCAGACTCAGCCGTATAAATAGTTTGATCAGGGTTGCCTGCGGTCTTTGAAGTGGTGTAAGGAACAAAGGAGCGCGAAGGCGTGTTACCTGCCACAAAATAAATATTGACTGTTGTTGTCGTGGCGTTAACTCGCTGCATCCATTGCCCAGTTCCGTCAGTAGTGTTTGGTCTGCCATTAATGCCACTTGTATACTTGATAGTTGTATCAGTAGGTTGAGGCAAGACTGGGGTGGCGCTAGGAATGGGAATGGGAATAGTGGTGGTAATAGGTGCGTGAATTTGCAGCACGGGGACAACCACTGGCTGATTAACCGTGGTCATGGCGGTAATCATGGCGGTCGGGTCAACACCGATCGCCCGTAGAGGATCTGTAGGAGCATCAGAGATCGCTTCACTAAGATTACGCGCTCTAAATCCTAAGAACCTCGCGCCTCTAATCGAAATCCCTTTACCATCGATAGTCTCACCGAAGTTTAAACCTGTGCTGGTGGTAGCTGTACCGCCAGTTGCAGGCATATTGCCGATAAAGTTACCAGTTAATACAGTTGTGGGGATGTTTGGAATTTGAGCGGTATCAGTGACTGTTCGTCCGATCGTCAGAGCTTTTGACCCTTGACGTTGGAATACCCAAAATACCTTATTGGGATCGACTCCTTCTAACCTGACATACAGACCATCGATGGTCACGTCAGCATCGGGAGCGCGGAGTAAGAAGGTCGGATCGGGGAAGGCGGTAGTAGCTTTTAGGGTGAGGGTTTTTGATTTGTCGAGAACACTATTACTGTTTTTGTCCTCACCTGCATCCAGAACGTTATCACCGTCAAGGTCTTCATTTCTGAGACTCTCAAAGTTGGCGGCGGTCAAGTCTAAAACATTGACCTTGGTGTTGCTGGCGGCGGTGACTGCGAACTGTGTGTTTGCGGGAATAGTGGCGATGGTATCAAAGGTTACGGGTTCTCCTGTAGTTAGCGATCTCAAACCTGTGGAGAAGTTAACGATCGCCGTGCGAGGACTGGGGGTGCCTAAAGTAGTAGGACAAGAACCAGCCGTGATGTTATTTGCGTCTAGTTGTACAGATTGGTATTTGCGAGAGTTACCTGTGACACCGCAAACCGTAAAGGAGGATGCAGGTTGGGTTGACCCGCCACCATTGGGGAATAGAAAATTTTCGGGTAAGTTGAGATTGAGTGTACCGCTTGCACAGGTGCGATCAACCGTACCATCAGTCGAATTGATACAGACCGTTTCAGGCAGGATTAACGGCGCGGGTTGCTTTTTGTTAAATGTGCTGCCGTTTGCCACCGTTGTACTGGAGTTATAGCTGGTGTTGTAAATGAATAAATTTCGGGGCGAATTGTCGGCATAACCATACCCAACCTTGCTGCTATCACCTGTTGTGTCTGAGTTAGCGTCGCTGGTGCGATACCAGAGCGATCGGGCTACGCGCTGAGGAGTATCTTTTCTCATCCCTGGCAGCATGGGCAGAAAACCACTCGTGCCACTGAACGTAGTTTTGTCAAAGGCTTGGGTACTGGAGTTGCCTGTGCCTCCATTGAATTCGCGAGCTATTGAAGTATTGTCTGGCGCAACGTCAGGGAACTTACTGCGATCTAAAACGCCATTGCCGTTGACATCTTCACCCGTATCTAAGACGTTGTCTTTATCAATGTCTTCATTCCACCAAGTACTATTGTCATTAACGCCTGAGCTAAACGAGTAGCTCCTGTTGCTACTGGTTCCATATCCAGGGATGGGATATTTGGTTGCGGTTTCGGTAGTATCGGCGGGGTAAGCGGCGGCTAATCGGTTAGAGGAATGAGGAGCGATTACCGAGAATGGCAATCCATTATTAGTCTGGAAGAAGAATCTCTTGGGGAATAGAACTAGTTCGATAGGTGGTGGAGTTGGGGTGGGTTTTGGAGTTGGAGTTGGTGTTGGGGTTGGGGTTGGGGTTGGTGATGGGGTTGGGGTGGGTTTTGGAGTGGAGTTGCCCTCAGTGCCGAAGAAACACAGAGAAAAGGCTGATCCGCCACTGGGTCGGCGCCATGCTGGCAAACAGGTTTGCTATCCTGCAAGCGCT
>JBAXTW010000170.1:0-8646 GCA_037129985.1 Pseudanabaena sp. ELA645
ATCTTTATCATTCTTACTCTAAAATGTATTAAATCTACACCTAAGCAGTCACAAAATTTCTAAATTTACAAAAATTGCTGTAGCATTTCTTCTGTCGGTTTAACTGTTATTTCTAACTGAATTCACCCGCACTAGCTAAGACTAAATGTGAGAGTTGCGATCGCCTAAAAATTACAACTCACAGTAATAGCGATCAGTTCATAGTGAAGATGATATTATTTTTCTAAAGAGCAAGGGTAAATCATGACTAAAAGTAACAGCTTTACAGCCATTATCTACAAAGAAGATGATATGTACATTGCCGAATGCCCAGAGATTGGCACAGTCGATCAAGGTGAAACAATTGAGCAGGCGATCGCAGGATTAAAAGAAGCGACTCGGCTGTACTTAGAAGAATTTCCTCTTCCCAAAACGTCACCTAGATTTGTGACCAATATTGAGGTTAGCTATGCCTAAAATGCCACGAATCTCAGCCAAAGAAGCAATTCGTGCGCTAGAGCGCTTAGGATTTGAGCAAGTTCGTCAAACTGGTAGTCATGTTGTCATGAAAAAAGAAACCCAAGAAGGCGAGGTAGGTTGTGTCGTGCCTTTACATCGAGAATTGAAGATAGGCACATTGAGTGGGGTGCTCAAACAAGCGCGAATTACAGTAGAAGATTTTATCAATAATTTGTAGTGCGATCGCCTAGAAATCGCGACTCACAGTAATAGCGATCGCCTATCGCCGCTCTAATTTCATAGTGGTTTCATAATTTTATGAAAGTATAGTTTGACGTTTAATCTGCTGTAATAATCGAATCACCATGCTAAGTGCCATCATAAAATGGGCGATCGCCCGCCGTTGGTTGGTGATTGTCGGAGCGATGATTCTTAGTATTTGGATATTTCGTACAATCGTCCAAATGCCTTTGGATGTATTTCCCCCCTTTGCACCACCGCAAGTTGAAATTCAAACCGAAGCCGCAGGATTAGCGCCCGAAGAAGTGGAATCACTGGTGACATTGCCCATTGAGAGTGCAATTAATGGCACTGCTGGCGTGAGTGCGGTGCGGTCTTCGAGTGCTGCTAGTATCTCAGTTGTGCGCGTAATTTTTAATTGGGGAACGGATATTTATCAAGCGAGACAGTTGGTAACGGAGCGATTACAGTCTGCTCGGAGTAAATTGCCAGCATCAGTGGAGACTCCACAAATTGCTCCCATTAGTTCGCCCATCGGCACAATTCTTACCTATGCATTCACATCGAAAAATAATGACTTAATGGAAACGCGGCGACTTGTGGATTGGCAAGTCACTAACCGACTGTTGGCAGTATCGGGAGTAGCTCAGGTCATTGTTTTTGGGGGTGATGTGCGTCAATACCAAGTCCTGGTTGCTCCTGAAAAATTACAAGCTTTTAACGTATCGCTGCAAGATGTATCGGATGCGGTGGCGGCAGCAAATGTGAATGCTCCAGGGGGATATTTGATTACACCCGATCGCGAAAAATTGATTCGTGGCATTGGACGCATTGAGGATATTGAAGCTCTCAAGCAATCAGTAATTAAGGCTCGTAATGGTGTGCCTGTAAGAATTAGCGATGTTGCTGATGTGAAAATTGGTGCGGCGGTGAAGCGGGGGGATGCTAGTGTCAACACTCAGAAGGCAGTGGTAGCAATCATTAATAAACAGCCGCAAGCAGATACGCCCACCGTCACCCGTGCTGTAGAAGTTGCCATGAATGAGTTAAAAGCAGGACTGCCAACGAGTATTCAAGTGGAAACTACTTTCCGTCAAGAAGCTTACATTGATGCATCGATTGAGAATGTCAAGGAAGCCTTAATCGAAGGCAGTATTATTGTGGCTCTAGTTTTAATTCCATTTTTGATGAATTGGCGGAACTTAGCCGTATGTTTAGCAGCTTTGCCTTTGTCTTTGCTGATCGGCGTGTTAGCGCTCAACTGGCTAGGTCAAGGCTTAAACACGATGACCTTAGGTGGTTTGGCAGTGGCGATCGGTTCGGCAGTGGATGATGCGATCGTTGATGCCGAAAATGTGTACCGATGCCTACGCGAAAATAAGCATTCTGACCATCCTCGCCCAGTTTTAGACGTGGTTTTTGATGGCTGTCAGGAAGTACGCGATTCCGTATTTGGAGCGACGATTATTACGATTGTGGTCTTTTCACCGATCTTTGCGCTCACGGGTGTCGAAGGAAGTATCTTTATTCCGATGGGTTTGGGGTACTTAGCCGCAGTATTAGCATCTAGCTTTGTGGCGCTCACGGTTACGCCTGCGCTCTGTGCAATTTTGCTACCTCACGGACATTTACCCGAACGGGAACCTTGGGTAGCGCGATTTTTCAAAAAGCTATATTTACCGCTCATCAAATTTGCGATGCGCCGATCGCAGATAATCATTGGTCTTGCGGCGGCAAGCATACTACTATCCGCGATTGTGGTTCCATCCTTTGGGCGCATCTTTTTGCCAGAATTTCAGGAACAGTCTCTAGTTAATACATTGCTGCTCTACCCAGGCTCATCTCTAGAAGCAACCAATAGCGCAGGTTCAGTCCTAGAGAATAAGCTAAAAGACAATCCCAACTTTCAAAATATTCAAGTGCGTTCTGGAAGAGCAGAAGGTGATGCCGATGCCGCAGGGGTGAACTTGGCGCACGTCGATGTCGAGTTGAGTGAAGCTGGCATGAAGGATCGCAGAGCCAGTATCGATTTATTGCGCCAAGAGTTTGGGAAAGTCATTGGCGCGGCTCCGAATGTAGGTGGATTTATTTCCCATCGTATGGATGAAGTGTTATCAGGGGTAAGAAGCGCGATCGCTGTCAAAATATTTGGTGCTGATTTAGCGCAACTGCGGATACTGGGGCAGCAGGTAAATGATGTAATGCGATCGGTTGAAGGTGTAGTCGATCTGCAACTAGAACCACAAATTCCTGTGGAGCAAGTGCAGATTAAATTCGATCGCATGGCGGCGGCAAGGTATGGATTAACGATTGGGAAGCTTTCAGAAACGATTGAGACGGCTCTGAATGGAAAGGTAGTTTCTCAAGTTTTAGAACAGCAACAAACCTTCGATCTAGTCGTATGGCTGAAGCCAGAAGCTCGTCAAAGCATAGATGCGATCGGTAATTTAATGGTTGATACATCTGATGGGAATAAAATCCCCCTAGCTCAAGTTGCCACACTGATCGATGGCAAGGGAGCCAATACAATTAACCGCGAGAATGTCTCTCGATTGCTAGTGGTTGCAGCCAATGCACAGGGGCGAGATTTGCGATCGGTGGTGAGTGATATTCAGGCAAAAGTCAAAGCCCAGATCCAAATCCCTACGGGTTACTACATTCAATATGCAGGACAATTTGAAGCTGAAGGAAGAGCATCTCAAAATATTTTCCTGTTTAGCGCGATCACCTTTGTTGCGATCGCCGTAATCATGTATCTTTCGGTGAAATCCATTGCCTCCACAGTGATGATCATGATTAATTTACCCTTAGCATTAGTGGGCGGCGTGATTGCCGTAGCCCTGACAGGAGGAGTTTTGTCGATCGCTTCATTAGTCGGATTTGTGACCTTGTTTGGGGTTGCTACTCGCAATGGTTTATTGTTGGTAGATAACTACAACACCAAATTTGCATCGGGAATGCCCCTGAGAGACTTGCTAATTCAAGGATCTATGGAGCGACTCAACGCGATTCTGATGACTGCATTTACTTCAGCACTAGGATTAGCGCCGCTAGTGGTAGCAGGTGGTGCGGGGAAAGAGTTATTACAACCATTATCGATTGTCGTTCTGGGGGGACTGTTCACATCTACCGCCCTGACCTTACTGGTTTTACCAGCTTTGTATTCCCAGTTTGGGAAGTACCTCATTCCCAAACCTAATAGCCCTCATCCCTCAGCAACTTCTCCCAGAACGGGAGAAATTGCTAAATAGGATAAGTCACCTTTCGCTCTATTTATTTTCAACTCTAATTACTTAAGGAAATTTATGCAATTATTTCAACCATTTCTATTTAGTTTAAGCCTTGCTTGTTTAGCCTTATTAGGAGCTTGTGGTAACAGCATCCCAACTCCAACAACTACCAGTCCAACAAGTCCAGCCCCATCCGCAAAATCGGTTGAGACTCCTAAAGCTAATGCTTCTCCTAGTATGGCAAAATCGGCAACTCACAATAGCGCTCCTAATCAGGGTGGACAGGTGATTGAATCAGGGATTTATCATTTAGAGTTTGTCCCATTGATAGAAGCAGACGGTATTCATCTCGACTTCTATCTGCAAAAGGGCGATAATCACGAAGCAATTCCTGATGCAAAGGTAATGGCTCAAGTTCAGTTGCCTGATGGCACTCAAAAGACTTTAGAGCTAGAATATGGTGCTGATGGCAAGCATTACGGAGCAAATCTACCGAGTAAATTGGTCGGTGAATATAAGGTGGTGATTTTGTCAGATATTAAAGGCGAAAAAGTGAATGGAAGATTTAGCTTTAAGAAATAGTCTGCGTAACATGAGTAACTGATGTTACGTGGAAGTTTGTAAAGTAGGGGCGGGTTTTGCATATAGATTTTGCTTCAATACAGAATTATCAACTAAACCCGCCCCTACTGTGTATAGCCTGACAGAGTTCCACGTAACATCAGTGAGTAAGACAAAAAACTTTGGTTTCTTTGTCTTATTTTAACGCGACCCTAGTCGTACTCATTAACAACTGCCGATCGCATATCTCCTGACTCATCGCAGGCTCTAAACAAGCAAAACCTTTACATACCTGCGCGATCGCATCAGGATTGGCTAAATGGCGATCGATGCGTAACATCACAGAAGGAAGGTATTGAGCATTGAGATAAGCATATTCTGTGGGATGGGTGCGAACAAGGGTATGGTTACGGAACCAGTCAAAGGCGATTAGTAGACTGGGACAAGCCACGGGACTATTGCTAAGTACTAGCCCAAAGCGTTTCAGCCCTAGTTCGGCACGATCTAGATATTCTAATTTCTCAGTAATACTCGCTAAACGGACTAAATTAGCGATCGCGATGCCATTGGGTGAGGGTGTGGCATTATCTTGATAGTTGCGTTCTCGCAGTAGAAGATGCTGACTTGATTCGCTGGTAGTGTTGAAATAGCCACCCGACATCGTATCCCAAAAGTCGCGATCGAACTCTGCTTGAATGGCGATCGCTTGTTGTAGATGAAAATCTGCTTCTTCAGGAATCGCTTGATGGAGATCGAGCAGAGCCTTAATTAAGAGCGCATAATCTTCTGACTGAGCAGGTACTGCTGCTTGACCTTCGTAATTAATCCTTTGTAAGCGCCCTTCAATCCATTGATTATTGAGAATAAATTTCGCGGCGTTAACTGCAAGCTGTTTATAAATTGGCTGCTGGAAAGCACAATAAGCAGTCGCTAAACCTGAAATCATCATCGCATTCCAAGCCGTAATTGATTTAGTATCGGTTACAGGAGGAACACGCCCTTCCCAATCGATTTCTTGAATGTCCGCCTGACTGCGGGCGACAGGAAAAGCATCGGTGGGGCGAGAATATTCACCATAGCGGCGGCGAAATAATTTAGTGAGACAGACTTCAACTTCTGGTGATAGTTCACCAAGATTTTTGCGCTGCAAGACATTGGCTTCCTCAAAGTTGCCCTTGGCAGAAATTGTAAATTCTTGAGTTAATAAATCTAATTCTGCCGCACTAAATATCTTCTTGAGTTCGGCATAACTCCACACCCAAAACTTGCCCTCTCGTCCTTCACTATCAGCATCTTGAGAAGCATAAAAACATCCTTCCTCGGCTAACATCTCACGCTGAAGCCAATTGGCGGTGACGGCACAGGCTCTTGCGATCGCTGGTTCTTTTAATCCCGATAACCAGAGATTGGCAAGATATTCCATATTTAAACCATTGTCATAGAGCATCTTCTCAAAATGAGGAACTGTCCAAGTATGATCAACTGTATAGCGATGCCATCCTCCTGCTACATGGTCAAAAATACCGCCGAGAGCGAGATTTAACCCACGTTGTTGAGCCTTATCTTTGAGCATAGTTTGATTAGATTCAAAGCGACTAGCCATTAACAACAAATTAGCATAGGGAATCATCGGAAAACAAGTTCCCTCCTTACGATCAGTAACTACTTCTGCACATTTACTAATTCCATTAGCTAGCACTTCATCACTAATCACTGGCACAGGGGTGAGTTTATTAACTTGATGCAGATTACGAACGATCTGTTCTTTATATTCCAGAATATCTTGATGGCGATCGTAATAAATTTCACAAATAGATCGCAGCACTTGTAAGAACCCAGGGCGACTATAGCGAGGCTCAATCGGGAAATATGTGCCGCCATAAAAGGGAACTAAGTCATCGGGAGCTAAGAATAAATTTAATGGCCATCCCCCACTTTCGCCCATGATCTGCACCGCTTGCATATAGATGCTATCGAGATCGGGACGCTCCTCGCGATCGACTTTAATTGCCACAAAGCGATCGTTCATGTAGTCCGCAATTAAGGTGTCCGAAAAAGCCTCATGCTCCATCACCGTACACCAATGACAACTGGAATAGCCAATCGACAAAAAAATCGGCTTGTTTTCAGCTTTTGCCTTTTCCAATGCTTCATCGCCCCAAGGATACCAAGCGATCGGATTGTCAGCATGTTTACGAAGATAGAGACTTTGCGATTGCGAGAGACGATTGGGCATAGGGGAAAATGTGACGGGGCTGTTGATTTTTGTATAGCGGCGCTATATTAGAGTGTAGCTTTTTCTAGGGAAAAACTAGCCAGCTATTCTTAATAACTTAATCGATTTTCTCTACCCAGCGAATCTTTTGGATAAACTCGCTGAGTGTTTGAAGTTTTAATCCGCTTTGCTGGGCTATGTTAGGGGTAAAGTCTTTGGTATTTCGACTGTTGAGCGATCGCCTCAAATATAAAGCAATTGATTAGCGCTTTCAGTAGTTTTCATAGGGTTTTGCTCTCTAATTTTGGATTTAGCCGATCGCTAACGTTGTTAGTGGTTGAATAGTTTGCAATTCATCATTTTCTGTTTGTTGAGCGTGATATAGATCCCAACATTATTGAAGGTTCATCCAGAAGTCTGGTGATGTGGAAAAGAATTTGACGTTCTTCTTGTAGTCCTTCTAGAAGTTCATCGACGGTGACATTACTTGAATTCATTAAGGATACAAAGTTTTCTGTCAGTGTTGTGACTTGGGGGATTCTGGGGACAATCACAGCAAATCCACCGATTTGGAGCAGGGTGAGGGTTTGTCCTTCGTGGGTTTGCAAGGTGTTTAGCACATCTTGAGGGATGTTAATTTGTCCTTCTTTTTGTACTTGTAGAGAAAACGTTTTCATGGAAGTATTTGCTGATTCGGTTAAGTTCATCAGTCCTCCTGATTTATCTTTATAGTATAGGCTTGGATATCTCCTCGCACTAGTTTTTCTTCATAATCTTCTAGATTTTTGAGATAGTTGTGAAGGTCTCCGAATACTTGGCTGGCTGGATAGCCAATTACTTCGCCACTGGTTAGATCGCGATCGCGTGCTTCGGCTTCTTCGAGCCAGTCGTTTGTAATGCGATCGCTTAGATGTTGTTCTATTTCCTGACGCAAGGCGCGATAGTCGGACATATGTTTAAGCCACTCCATAGCCTGTATAGGGTCTTTTGTAGGGAGGATGTAAACCAAGCACGATGTCTTCTTTGGGAATACCGAACTCTAGTAACTCTTGTCCTACGTCAATATCAGTTGTATTTTGCTGTAGCCAGATTTTTCCGTCTTTGATGTCAAAATGTAGGACAGTATGATAGACCCGCTTCAAGCCTTTCCAGCCAATACGCATCAGTTGATAGCGATCGCGCACGGTGTCAAAAATCAACTCACTCTGTACATCGTCTTGAGTTTTAAAATGACTATGCTTTTCTAGAAGCTTTTGAATGTATAGACGGTAATTTTCTAGTTTATCCATTTGCGGTTATTGCAAATCAAGAATAGTTTTTAAGGCTTGGGCTAATTGTCGGATATATGGTTCTTCTAATTGCCCGATCGCTTTGAGAATTCTAGTTTTATCAATTACTCGAATCTGTTCACAGAGGATTACTGAGTCTTGGGAAAGACCACCGATGCCTTTGGGGACAAATACGTGAGAGGGCAAAAGTGCGCGGCGAATTTTGGTTGTGAATGGGGCGATGATTGTGTGTGGGCTGACTCTGTTGGCGCGATCGCTTTGGACAATAACGACAGGTCGGATGCCTGATTGTTCTGTGCCAATTACAGGATTGAGGTCACATAGGACGATATCGCCTCTGATGACTGTTACCATTGGATTTCTCCGCGTACTAGTCTTTCTTCGTAGTCTTCTAGATTTTTGAGGTAGTCGCTAAAGTCGGATTCGCTGATGGTTAGGGATTCGCTAAATTGTGTCCATTGCTGCCAGCGTTGGTTGTCTTGTTTGAGCATGAGAAAGTCAATAAAGTCACTTACTTCCTGAGCGAGTTCGTTGGGAAGATGTTGGATTTTGGCGATCGCTAGGTCTTGTACTGTCATAAGTTTCACTTTTTGATATGGCTGATATTTGAAATAGGGGTTTTACTTTTTAGGTTTGGCTTCAAGTCCTGCTTTGAAGGCGGTAAGGAAGACTT
>JBAXTW010000171.1:0-8548 GCA_037129985.1 Pseudanabaena sp. ELA645
CCAGCTATATTCGTAACTCATTATACATTAATCCCCTCAAACCCAGAAGAGCCAGATTTTTCGTCAGGCGGTAATGCATACATTGATCGATATTGACACCTGTGAGCGATGGCTTGCTTACCGCGACAATCGCAACAATACAGCCCATGACTATGGTGAAGAGTTTGCGGAAACGACTCTGAAATTGTTGCCACAATTTATTATTGATGCTAAGGCACTAAGTTCAGCGATCGCCGAATCACAAACCGATGATTGAACCGATTCAAAAATCACTTCAAAAATTACATCTACGCCCACAGGATCGCGAAAGGTTACTTGCATTCCTAGAAATTCACCTACCCGATGTTGAGGTATGGGCTTATGGTAGCCGCGTTAATGGTCGTAGTCATGATGGTAGCGATTTGGATTTAGTGTTGCGATCGCCCGATCTTTCACCGATTGACTGGGAAAAACTCAATGCTTTGGATGAAGCACTGAAAGAATCGAATATTCCGATTGTCATTGAAGCTAGGGATTGGACGCGCTTACCCGAAAGCTTTCATCGCGAGATCAAGCGCAATTATGTGGTGCTTAAATAGGCGATCGCTCAGGGAGATCGCCTATTTCTTTAGCGGGAGATGAATTGATTCGGGAAGTTGTTAATTGTTCGGCGAACTCTCGATTAAGAAAGTAGTTTAAAAAGGTGCGAATCACAGCGACGATCGCTAATTTGTAAAGTGCTTCGAGGGTAGGAGCGACGGTTGTTGCCAAAATGTCTGCCCCTAATTGCAACTCTAAAGCTAATTGCAACCACATCCCGAAATATAAGCGCAAATGATTGAAGGAGTGAGTGTTTCTAGAGATCGCCAAGCGTCCTGTTTTCAGAATCCCTAAAATCACGCAGAAAATCGATATTGCTTCAATGCAAAGTTTAGCTAGCTTTGCAATGTTGCTAAGTCCAAGTTCTAGATGTTCTATCCATTCCATAATCTATTCTCTATTTTAGAGTGGTTAAGTAACTATGCATGAGTAACCTTAAAGCCTAAATGCGTAGATCTCCACCACGCGGATGACCTACGTTTTTAGGCTTTCACTATGCTGAGCCACTTAATCTGGTTTTTTATCAGAATATTCGCTTGATTGCTGGATTAGTTTGGCGACAAGCCCTGTCCATCCTGTTTGATGGCTAGCGCCGATGCCTGAGCCATTATCGCCATGAAAATATTCATGGAACAATACTAAATCTTTCCAAGTAGCATCGGTATCGAATTTGGATTTTTGATCATGTTGCAAATCATTTACAGGGCGATCGCCACTTTCATCTTTTACAAAAATATTAATTAAGCGTTGGGATAACTCGGCGGCAACATCACTCAACGTCATCAAGTTTCCTGAGTCAGTGGGATACTCAATTTGGAAGCTATCACCATAGAAATGATGGAATTTCTGTAAGGATTCGATAATGAGAAAATTTACTGGCATCCAAATTGGACCGCGCCAGTTAGAATTTCCACCAAATAGACCGCTAGAAGATTCGGCTGGTTCATAATCGACCCGATATTCACTACCTTTGGCTTTCCAAATATAGGGATGATCCTTGTGAAATTTAGACAGCGCGCGAATGCCAAACTCTCCCAAAAATTCTTTTTCATCTAACATTTTGGTTAAAATGCGTTGGAGTTTGTCACGATAGCAAATAGCGAGTAACCGTCTAGATCCCATCCCACAAGTTTCCATACAAGAAACATTATGAGTTAACTCAGGATGATGGTTAATAAACCATTGCATTCTATTTTTAAATTCAGGCAATTGATCTAATAGCTCTGGATCTAATGTCTGTACTGCAAAGAGAGGAATTAGCCCAACTAGCGATCGCACTTTTAGTTTTAATTGATTGCCAGAGGGGAGATTGAGAACATCGTAGTAAAAGCCGTCTTCCTCATCCCAAAGCTCTGTATGCTTCTCACCGACTTTATTCATTGCGTCAGCAATATAGAGAAAATGCTCGAAGAATTTTGTGGCAATGTCTTCATAAACATGATTCTCTTTGGCAAGTTCTAAGGCGATCGTTAGCATGTTTAGGCAATACATGCCCATCCAACTAGTGCCATCAGCTTGCTCAATGTATCCGCCCGTGGGGAGTTCGGCACTGCGATCAAACACGCCAATATTATCTAATCCCAAAAAGCCACCTTCAAAGACATTCTTGCCTTCGCGATCTTTGCGATTTACCCACCAAGTGAAGTTTAATAGAAGTTTTTGAAAAACGCGCTCTAAGAATATGCGATCGCCTTTGCCACACATTTTCTGCTCAATCTTGTAAACCCGATAGGTCGCCCATGCATGTACGGGAGGATTGACATCGCCAAAAGCCCATTCATAGGCAGGGATTTGTCCATTTGGATGCATAAACCATTCGCGGGTAATTACATCAAGTTGCTGCTTAGCAAAATCTGGGTCAATCATCGCAATGGGAATCGCATGGAAAGCTAAATCCCAAGCCGCAAACCAAGGATATTCCCATTTGTCAGGCATCGAAAGAATATCTTCAGATTCCAAATGGAACCATTTAGCATTTCGTCCCTTGAGGCGATCGCTTGGTGGCGTTGGTGTAGTAGAATCGCCTTCCAGCCAAGGTTTGACAGAATAGTTATAATACTGTTTGCTCCATAACATTCCTGCAAAAGCCTGTCTCTGGACATTTCGCATATCATCCGACATCGCAAACGGTGAAATGTTCTGATAGAATTCATTGGCTTCGCTCAGGCGCTTTGCCACAATTTCGGCTTCCGAGCCTAAATTAATAGCATTAGGTGCGATATCGCTCAAACGCAATCTGACAACTTTAGTTTCACCTGAAGCGATCGCTAGTTCGTAATGAGCAGCAGCCTTTGTGCCTTGTTGCTGGGGATTTACCGATGCTTCACCATTGACAATATAATCATTAATACCATCTTTCACATATTGGGAACTATTTGTAGTTCCAAAAAGGCGCTGATAGTTGGTTTCATTTTCTGTAAATAGTAATTCTTTGCTCTCTGGACAATAGAGCCACATTTGTCCCAAATCTT
Source organism: Pseudanabaena sp. ELA645 (assembly GCA_037129985.1). Lineage (GTDB taxonomy): Bacteria > Cyanobacteriota > Cyanobacteriia > Pseudanabaenales > Pseudanabaenaceae > Pseudanabaena. The sequence goes on from JBAXTW010000171.1 coordinate 3,051, forward strand.
CATGGCTTGCGACGATCGCATCCGAAGAATGAGCCGTAAGTGAGGGTTTCTTGCTATCATCCCAAGCCCAAGTATTCCGAAACCATAGCGTAGGCAGGAGATGGATGGTTTGCGAATCGGGAGCGTGATTGGTAATGCTAATTTGGATTGTAATATCCTGAGGTGAATTTTTAGCATATTCAACCACTACATCGAAGTAGCGATCGCCATCAAACACGCCTGTGTCCAGCAACTCAAATTCTCGTTCCTGCCGATTGCGATGTTTATTCCCATTTACAAGTTGTTCGTATGGGAAGGCAGCTTGAGGATACTTATAAAGATATTTCATGTAGGAATGCGTGGGCGTATTATCTACATAAAAGTAATACTCCTTAACATCTTCACCGTGATTACCTTCACTACCAGTTAATCCAAACAATCTTTCTTTAATAATTGGATCGGCTCCATTCCAGAGCGCGATCGCAAAACAGAGAAATTGGCGGCTGTCAGAAATGCCAGCGATACCATCTTCGCCCCATCGATAAGCCCGCGATCGCGATTGATCGTGAGAGAAATAATCCCAAGCATCTCCTGAGGGGCTGTAATCTTCGCGCACTGTTCCCCATTGGCGATCGCTAAGATAGCAACCCCATTTTCTCCAAGGAGTTCCATTGCGGGAATCTGTCAATCTTATTTGCTCTGGGTTTGTCATATTTCTCTACAACAACGGATTAGAAAGGTTTTTTAAATGAGCGTAGCTTTTGCAATGAAAATTTCCAAATGCGTCTATGGAAAAGTAGTTGGAAAAATATCTCAAAGAGTATGGAAAATCTATAAATTCCCCATACTCCTTACCATAAAAAATTTACGGTACAACTCTATGGTTTTAACTGATGTTACATGGAAGTAGGGGCGGGTTTAGAGAAAATTCTATGCTAAGGCAAGATCTATATGCAAAACCCGCCCCTACTTTAGAAACTTCCACGTAACTTCAGGTTTTAAGATGAAAACAACAACTTTTGCTCGAAAAATCAGTTGCGTATACTAGCGAGCCGATAGAGTAAGGGAAAAGAGTTGATTCTTAACTGCGGCAGTATAGGAATCATTCTTAAGAAATGCTGCTGGAAGCCTGTTGCTGTCTACCGCAGCTTTCACGACTTGTGCGGCAGTAATAGAACCATCATTGAATCCTTTCATGAGATCGCTTGAATCTGGAATCCCTTGCTCTTTAAAATAGCCTTGGTGAGCCAAATAAGCAAGATTGAATGGAGTCAAAGTTATCTTCATTTTCACCTCTACTGAAGGCATTTGCATCGCATCATCATTAATTGCTTGAGATGCGGGGACGATAGCGGTTGTAGAGAGTAACAACGCTGGCAATAAGGATAGAAGTAGTTTTTTCATGATTTTATTTTCTGTTAGTGAATTTGATTAATTTAATTTCACAATTAAAGTATCAACCATTAAACTGAGTGCTAGCCTTTACAAAAATGAGGAATCGATTAATTTTTGCCAAGAAATTGGACTTTCTCTTTGCATCAACTATTTCACGCGATCTAACAGAAGATCGCCAACTCGTAAAGCATTGGCAATAATTGTTAATGTGGGATTTACTGCGGCACTGGAGGGGAAAAAGGAACCATCAACAACATAGAGATTGTCTACATCATGGGTTCGACAGTTAACGTCTAAAACGGAATCTTTGGGATCTGCACCAAAGCGACAGGTTCCATTTTGATGCGCGACCGCCGCAATATCTAATTTCTTGCGAAAATATAGAGATACGGGGATAATCTGATCGCCGCAGTCGATTGATTTTAATACTTTGCCCCAGCGAGCCATCAAGCGATCGAAGGCTTCCGTATTGTTCTCGGTGTAGCGAAGATGTACGCTTCCATTTTTGTAAGTGACGCGATTGTTGGGATCGGGTAGGTCTTCGGCAGTGACAAACCAATCGACAGAATGTTGGGCGATTTGATCTAACGCCATTCCTGGTGCAAATACAGGTGCGTCGAGGGCGATCATATCCTTGTTGACTTTTCCAAGAAGTTGGATCAATCCCATTGGATAATTAAATCCATCTTCTCCCCAATAGTAATCGAGAACCGCGAGGGTTTTCTGGAACTCGCTGAGGTTTAGCTTGGGCGTGATGCCAACGATCGCACCGTGTTGGTGTTTCATGAAGTTTCTGCCCACTTGGTCGGAACTATTTGCTAATCCGTTCGGATGCATATCGTTAGCCGATCGCAATAATAATGCCGCCGAATTAATCGCACCACAGGAAACGACGACAATATCGCTGGAGAAATGAACAATTTGGTCGTCTAATTTCACTTCAACGCTGGTGATTTCTTTGCCAGATGGGCTTGTATGCAGGCGCAGCACTTCCGCTTCTGTGAGCAAGGTAATGTTGTCTTTAGCGATCGCGGGACGGACGCAATTTATATCCGAATCGCCTTTACCATTGACTAAACAAGGGAAGCCATCACAGGTATTGCAGCGAATGCAAGCTCCTAAGCGGCGATTGACTTCATTTAACTTGATTGCCAAAGGAAGGTTAATCGGATTCAATCCCAGTTTTACCAAGTCATCATGAATTTCTTGGATACGCGGCTCGTGGGAAACTGGTGGGAATGGGAAGGGCGAGTTAGTTGGCGGTTCGGTGGGATCTTGACCGCGTTCTCCATGAACATCATAGAGCTTTTCTGCTTCCGTGTAGTAGGGTTCAAAGTCTTGGTATTTCAAAATCCATTCGGGTGAAATTCCTCCTTTATGTTCGACGCGCTCGAAATCGCGCTCCCGCAAACGCAGTAAAGCCCCGCCATAAACTTTAGTATTACCGCCGACCCAATAGCCAGTGCCTGGATGGATTTGACTGCCATCGCGATCGTCAACCCAAGTCTCAGCAGTGTGATAGCGGTCTTTTTTATAGACTTCTACCGTATCCCAGTTCTGTTTCTCTTGAGGCAAGAATGCACCTCTTTCTAAGATCAAAATCTTTTTACCGCTAGAAGCAAGGCGATAGGCTAAGGTTCCGCCGCCAGCGCCAGTTCCGACAATAATGACATCGTAATGTTCAGTAGACATAAATTTTTTTATTTAAGTGAGTAGTTTTTTGCAAGCGGCGATCGCTGAATCCAGAAACGCTCGAATTTCTTCGCCACTGGTCTTTGGTTCTCCAAATTGCGAAGCGGTTAAAACCGCGCCCACCCATTCTTCTGTATGCCAAAATCCATTAGCAGCCAGTTCGGGTAAATTAGTTTTGTCTTCAGGGTAGGGATAGGGCGTAACATACCAATAAGGCTCATCATAGCTACTATCGCCTGGGGACAGACCTACACCTATCGATTTTCCTTCACCAGATTCGCTATTATCCTCTTTTGCCTCATTCTCAATTGGGAAAGAGATTAAAGTCGCGATATCGAAGTGATGCGCCCAGATATGCACGGGCAATGCATCAGGTTCTTGGCTGACAATATCTTGAAGCAATTTTGAGGCGATCGCGTAATAGTCGGTCAAGTTAGAAGTCAATTTTTGAGAAGTAAAAGTCCCGCCTCTTGCTAGCTCTTCGCCCTCATCGCTGGGGACATAGGTAAGCTTGGCAAGGGTTTCTGCGGAAATTCCCAATTCGGTTAAAACTGTTCTCAACCAATCATAGGCTTCGGATAGCGATCGATCGCCCAAACTAAAACTTTTTAGATGCTGATCGTCTACCAATAGCGAAAGATTTAGTAAAATAGGATCGACAGCAATCCTAAATGGCTGCAATACACCACTGGTGGCAATCGTTTGGGTGGTAAATCCTAGTTTGTTATCCCATTGCAATGCAGTATGACTATAATCTGGAGCCGACTTGCGTAAAAGAGCCGAAACTAGAGCGAGAAGCTTAACTGCGTAATGGAGTTGAACTTTATCCTTTTGTATGGATTCGCGATCGATTGAAATTGTACTTTTAATTGCACTCATGTTAGGGACTCCAGTGATTTTGATTACTTTTCGACAATTCTCAATGCATGACCATCGGGATCTCTGACTAAAAAGCCGCGCTTAAATCCTAGAGAACGAGAAGGTATTTCGATCGCTTCGGATGAGATGAAAATCGTGCGAGAACTTCGCAGTTTTTGAGCGATCGCCTTAGCATCATTGACGACTAAAGTGGTTTGCCAATGCAGCAAATCATTGGGGCGGGCATCAGATGGAAAAGGTTTACCATCGCTTGGGGCTAAATAATCCAGAAACTCAATTCCGACACCTGATGGAGCTTTTAACCCGCTAATGCGTAGCTTTGCTCCAAAAACATTGTTAAGATGCTCCTGTTCAGTGCCAAAGTTTTCACTTTCACCCGCCAGTTTGAGTCCTAGAATATCTCGATAAAACTGCAAACTAGCTTCAGTATTACTGACGACGATCGCAGTATGGTCAATTCCTAAGAAAACTTTTTGGGAATTCTCTTGCCATTTCGGATCGCCCTTACCTCTAGGAAAATAAATTATTTCTAAATTATGTCCGTCGGGATCTTTAAAGTAGAAGGCACGAATCCCTGCGGCGGCTTTATTGGTATCAGGAATCCTTTGCGGTGCAGTAGAAGCATGTTGAACCTTAAATTTACGCAGAATTTCATAGGCTTTATCCATATCGCTAACCACGATCGCAATATGTTGAAACCAGAGATCGTTACTGCGAGAATCAACAGGGATCGGTCTACCCTTAGGTGTGAGATATTCCGTTAATTCCAGAATCTCTGCACCCAGCCGCATTTTTACTACTCTCAAGCGCACTCCAAATAAACCTTGGAGTCTTTCATATTCAGAGCCTAAGACTTCGACATCAGATATTTTTTGAAAGGATAAAACTTCAGAATAAAACTGAATGGCTTTATCCATATCTGAAACTGTAATGCCAACAGAATCAACAGCCATAATGCTATTTGTTTCTGCTTGAGCGATTACAAAAGGCGATCGCGCAGAGATTTGTCCTAATAAAAAAGGCTCTTGAGCTAGAAGTCCAAATGCTGACAGTGTAATGGCAAAAATTACATTCTGAAATTTAAGATTCACGATTTTCCTACTGCTCTTGATAATTCCATAGCAGACCACCATCTACCACCATTGTCGAACCAGTAATATATCGAGCTTCATCGGATGCTAAAAAAGCAACGAGAGAAGCGACATCTTCAGGTTGTCCCAAGCGACCGAGAGGAATATTTTTTAACAGTGGTTCTAATTTAGAAGGGTCGTTGAGAAGGGCTTTATTAATTGGAGTCTCAATCGCTCCAGGGGCAACATTATTAATCGTGATTCCAAGTGCGCCAAGCTCTACTGAGAGGTTGCGTGTCATCATCTTTAAAGCACCTTTGCTAGCGCAGTAAGCCGTAAAGTGAGGGAAAGGCAATTCTTCATGCACAGAACTAATGTTAATAATGCGTCCGTTGCGCTTGCCTTCGCTAATTTGATGTTTAACGAAGGAGGCTCAATAGGTGTTTCGGGGAGATGAAGAAAGTAGAGAATCAAGCAAAGCGC
>JBAXTW010000172.1:0-8476 GCA_037129985.1 Pseudanabaena sp. ELA645
GTCCGATTACTAGCGAATTTGGTTGGCGCACCCATCCGATTTTAGGTTATGAGCGCTTCCATTCTAATATGGATATTGGCGCAGATCATGGTGAACTGATTTATGCTGCCGATGCGGGTACAGTGATTTTTGCTGATTGGTATGGCGGTTATGGAAACGCCGTAATTGTCGATCACGGCAATGGTTTAACCACGTTATATGCCCATGCTAGCGAAGTTTATGTGCAAGAAGGGCAAGGAGTTAATAAGGGACAACCAATTGCGGCAGTAGGTTCCACGGGATTTTCGACCGGTACTCATTTACATTTTGAAGTGCGTAAAGATGGGGAACCAATTGATCCGGCACAGTTTTTGTAACGGACTTGGGAATTTTTTCGGAATATTGCTTGGAATTGAGAATAAGGGAAATCTGAACGTTGAGAGTTTTCTCGCGCATGTTTACTGGATCTGACACCAAAATCTAACCTTGGAGTAAGCGATAATTTCTGGCACTTCATAGGAATGTAGTGATCGTAACCTAGTTGCTAGTGATTCATATAGTTGATTTAAATTACTTGGAAACTAACCAAGGTTTAAGATATAGCAGCTATAAGATATATACTGAGAGGATAAGATGTCCGACCTATAAAAATTTATGATTAATATTTTTGTGCCATTTTTAATCTAAACAACTATAACAGATGAAAGTATCTGAGTCGTGATTTTGGCTTAGCAGATTTTAGTTCCATGTTTGATGTTCTAGTAGAAAACCTATGAAATGGACAGCGATCTCGTAAACATTACTTTTTTGTCACACACAATATAAAAAACATCTGATACAGTGAAAATATCACTTGATAAATTTCGCTCTTTATGAAGTTACAGGTAAAAAATTATGCGTATTTGATTTGGGAACTGCAAAGCAGACTCAACCTAAATCAAATACAACTTGCCGAAAGGATGGGGACAACGCCTCTATCGCTCAGTCGATGGAAGCATGGACACACCAAACCGTCACCAATGGCGATCGCCTTGCTTAAAAAAGCAGTCGATGATTTAGGTGATCGGGGAAAGGATTTGCACAAGTATTTCTAATCTCAAGCTCTCTAGTAGAGCTTATTTTTGGGGTGATCGGTTATCAGGTGATGTGTTCTGTTAGAGAATTTTGTTCTGGTAAAAATTGTGAAAATAGATCAACTTAAGCAAGGTATTGTCATTCGCGGTTCGATATTCTCGGAACCCGTTAAAGTATTGACTGTGCAAATCATGGGAAATGCAGTCAAACTTATAGGGCAGGGAATTAATACCAATCAGGTTCATCAACCAATCCTGACGGCTGAGCAGATTTCACAACTTGAGGCGACCCCAGAACAAGAACCATTTGATGGAGATGCACAGAAGTTTCGCTATGCGATCGAGGCGATGCGTCTAGGCTTAGCTTATGAGTACGATCCATTTTTCGCCTTGACAGTGGCGAGAGTCGATCCACTACCGCACCAACTTGAAGCGGTTTATGACTATTTTTTGAAGCAGCCAAGAATCCGATTTTTACTAGCAGACGATCCTGGGGCGGGTAAAACGGTAATGGCAGGTTTGCTACTCAAGGAATTAAAGGCGAGGGGATTAGTTAAGCGAGTCCTAATTGTTACTCCTGCTAACTTGACGTTTCAGTGGCAACGGGAAATGAAAGATAAATTTCGCGAAGAATTTGAAGTGGTGCGGGGTGATATTCTCCGTGCTAACTATGGCGCAAATCCTTGGCAAGATAAAAATCAAGTTGTCACTTCAGTTTCATGGGTATCACGGGTTGATGATGCTAAGGAAAGTTTGTTGCGTAGCCATTGGGATTTAATTATTGTCGATGAAGCGCACAAGATGAGTGCCTATAGCTCTGACAAAAAAACGCTGGCTTACCAACTTGGTGAAAAGTTGTCGGAAATGACCGATCACTATTTGCTGATGACGGCTACACCGCACAAGGGTGATCCAAAAAACTTTTGTCTATTTTTAGAGTTACTCGATCGCGATGTTTATGGTGATGTGAGTAGTTTAGAGGAGGCGATGAAGCGTAATTTTGCTCCTTTTTATTTGCGCCGTACTAAGGAAGCACTAGTTACTTTTCCCGATCCTGAAACGGGAGAAGTTAAAAAACTTTTTACTCGTCGGATTGTGCGAACCGCAGATTTTCAAATTAATAATGATGAACTAGATTTCTATGATGAACTGACGCGCTATGTCGAAGATCAATCTATTAAAGCGGCGATGGATGACTCAAATCGTGGACGAGCTTTAGGTTTTACGATGGCGATGTTACAGCGTCGGTTTGCCTCAAGTGTCTATGCTGTGCGACGCAGTTTGGAGCGGATGTGCGAAAAGCGTAAGTATATTTTGGAGAATCCTGAAGCACACCGTCAGGAATTAATTGATCGGAAATTACCTGATGATTTTGAGGAGCTACCTGAAGATGTGCAAGGGAAGATTTTAGGCGATCTCGAAAATGTGGTAGCAACCGTAGATCCGATCGCATTGCAAGATGAAATCAGAATACTTGGCAAGCTGATTAAACTCGCAAAGGATTTAGAACATCGTGAGATTGAGTCAAAATTACAACGACTTAAACAGTTATTAGTCGAACAAGGCTTTTTTAACGATCCAAAAATGAAGCTGCTAATCTTCACGGAGCATAAGGATACGCTTGACTTTTTGGCAGGGGACGGTAAAAACGATCGCCCATTAGGAAAGCTCAAACAATGGGGCTTGAGTGTGACGCAAATTCATGGAGGTATGAATATCGGCGATCGCGACACACCAAATACACGCATTTATGCTGAACGTGAATTTAGAGAAGATTGTCAGATATTAATTGCAACAGAGGCGGCTGGTGAAGGGATTAACCTTCAGTTTTGCTGGCTGATGATTAACTATGACATTCCTTGGAATCCTGTCCGTTTAGAGCAACGCATGGGCAGAATCCATCGCTATGGACAAGAAAAAGACTGCTTAATTTTTAACTTTGTTTCTACGAATACCCGCGAGGGTAGTGTGTTTTGGAAACTCTTTGAGCGTATCCAAAAAATTGAAGCTGACCTTGATCCCGACAATACTGGCAAAGTGTTCAATGTGTTGGGTGATGTTTTTCCTGCGAATCAAATTGAGAAAATGCTGAGAGATATGTATGCCCGTAATCTCACAGAAGCGGTAATTAAGGATCGCATTGTTGAGCAAGTAGATACTGAGCATTTTCAAAAGATTACTAAATCAGCACTAGAAGGACTTGCCAAGAGAGAGTTAAATCTATCGAATTTAATTGGAAGATCGACTGAAGCTAAGGAAAAGCGGTTAGTTCCTGAAGTGGTGGAGAACTTTTTTGTTGAAGCTGCGCCAATTGTGGGTATTCATCCCAAACTGGTTGCTGCTAGTGCTGCTACGGCCTCGAACGGTAAAGTATATCGGATGGGACGTGTGCCGCGCCATCTTTGGGTAACAGGAGACGATCAAGAATCGCGGTTTGGCAAACTTGGGCGCGAGTATAAGCAAATTGCCTTTGATAAAAAAGTTTTTGCTCAAGATTCTACAATTGAGTGGGTAACACCAGGGCATCCACTGTTTGAGTGTGTCCGCACAGAAGTGTTAAAGCAAACCGAACAAGATGTGCAACGTGGAGCCGTATTTTATGATTTACAACGCGCCCAACCTGCGAGGTTAGATGTTTATTCGGCGGTATTTCAAGATGGGAGGGGCAATAAGCTCCATGAGCGCTTGTATGTGGTTCAGACGGAATTAGATGGCACTTTATCGATCAAGCAGCCTACGATCTTTCTGGATTTGATACCTGCAACGGGCGCGAATTATGTTCCTGATGGTGATAATTTACCCGATCGCATAGATCTTGAACAATTTTTAATCGAGAAAGAGCTAAATGGATTTTTGGTAGAAGTACAACGGTCAAGAGAGAAGGAAATCAAAATTATCTCTGACCATATGGAGATTAGCTTATTAGCGATTATCGATCGCTTGCAAATTCAGTATGGTGAGCTATTTGATAAAAAAGAATCGGGTTCGGAAGAGACAGGACTAGATGGACGTTTGAAGCAAGCTGAGGATCGTCTGGATGAGTTAAATACAAGGTTAGATCGGCGGCGGGTAGAACTCAAACAGGAAAACAACTGCACGATCGCTGCAATCGTGCCGAAGGGTAGAGCATGGGTATTACCCCATCCCGATCGCTATGCTCCTGATATTGCACCGATGGTGAGTAATGCTGAGATTGAGCGCATTGCTGTTGAGGCAGTCATTGCCTATGAGGAAGCGCAGGGCTGGCAAGTGGAAAGTGTAGAGTCAGAAAATCGTGGCTTTGACCTGATTTCGCGTAAGTATCATGCTGAAGATCCGAAGACGGCGATTACCTACGGTACGGCAAAGCCTAACGCTGTTAAGTTTATTGAGGTGAAGGGGCGATCGCAAGTGGGGCGAGTGGCGTTGACTGATAATGAGTATCGCACTGCTGAACGTCTAAACCAAGACTATTGGCTCTATGTGGTATTTAACTGTGCGACTCAGCCAGAGGTGCATCCGATTCAAGATCCAGCTAAACTAGATTGGGAGGCAGTGATGAGGGTTAAGCATTATCAAGTTGGTGCAGATCAAATTTTATTAGCAAATCAAGGAGATAATTAGCGATGATTCGGAATATTAATTTGCCAGATTCATTAAGCTTTTCAGATTATTTCAAGCTGAACTTTTATCCCGAAGAAATTCTTAACTATTTTGGTTATGCTTTTGAGATGAAGTTATTAGATTTCACCAAAAGTGTTTGCAATCTAGTAGAACTTGAGATGCTAGAAAAAAGACTCGCTAAGAGTTTGCCTTATATTACTTTTGACAATGAAACAGCAAGACGGGAGTTTCTAATTGCGCCTGTTTTAATGGATTTAATTGATTATACAAAATCTAATTTGAAGGTTTCTTATACTTTGAATGTGAATAATCAACTTAGAGGAGAACTAGACTATTTTATCGAGTCTAATATCAAGGCTAATGGTGAGGTAAATCATCAATTTTTAGTGATTGAGGCAAAGGACGAAAATTTAGAGCGTGGTTTTAAGCAATTAGCGGTAGAGATGGTGGCGATCGCTCATGTTCTTGAATCTGGGCAAAGATATATTCACGGAGCCGTGTCGATTGGTAAAGTTTGGCAGTTTGGGCGTTTGGATCGACAGGATAAAATAGTAGTGCAGGATTTACATTTATATCGAGTGCCAGAGGATCTCAAGGATTTGATGGCGATTTTGGTCGGTATTTTGATTGATCAACCTAGTAATTGACAAGAACGTTAAAAATATGATTGTGGCTACAAGTGTAAAAGATGCCTTGTTAGGAATTCTTGAAGAACTACCTCTAGAAAGTCAGCAAGAAATCCTTTATTTTGCAAGGTTGTTACAAATGGTGAAAATTGTGAAATGTCCTCGTCAGAGCCTAGAGGGTTTATGTGCTGACCTGAATATCAATATCACTGAAGCAGACATTAAAGAGGCAAGGAAAGAAATGGTTGGTAATTTTCCCAAAGAGATTGAGATATGAGATTGGTTTTGATTGATACCCACGTTTTAATTTGGTACTTGGTAAGTCCACAGTTGCTGTCTGCTACAGCGCTAGAAATTATTAGAGGTGTGGTTAATGATGGTTATCCTATCTTGATTTCATCTATGTCGGTTGTTGAAATATGCTACCTGACTGAAAAGCAAAAAATCCCTCCTATCGTTTTGGAGAGGGTACAAGCAGCACTCAACAATTCCAACTCAGGCATGAAAATTTTACCTGTTAGCCATGAGATAGCGCTAGAAATGCAAAAAATACCGCGTGAAACTGTCCCTGAGATGTGCGATCGCATTATTGCGGCAACTGCTTTATATTTAGGCTTGCCATCGGTGACAAAAGATCACAAAATAAGAAATTTAGATGTAATTCAAACTATCTGGGATAGCCCCAATCCAGAATCGCCTTAAACATGACCTACCCCAAACGCCTGATCGAAGTTGACCTACCTATTAAGCGCATTTCTGCCCACGCACGGCGAGAAAAGTCAATTCGTCATGGGCATATTTCGACTTTGCATATTTGGTGGGCGCGGCGACCTTTGGCAGCTTGTCGGGCGGTGATTTGTGCTTCATTGTGGATCGATCCTGTAGATGAGTTGTGTCCGCAGGTATTTCGAGATAAGGCTGCTGCGATTTTGACTAAGTTTGCGGAGAAGGCTGTCAGCGATCGCAGTTTGCATGATCATTGTTCGCCTGAGTCGTTGGCTAGTTGGAAACTATTAACTAAGCCTGAAATGCCTTTTGATACTAGCAAGCCTCAGCATTTAAGCATTTTGCGCTATTGGTTATTAGATTTTATTGCTGATTTTGCGAATTGGGATAATTCAACGCAGCCTGACTATCTGGAGACGGCGAGGGCTTTGACTCAGGTTGCCCATGAAGCTTTGGGTGGTGAGGTGGGGACACGCCCCCTTGTGGTTGATCCGTTTGCGGGTGGTGGATCGATACCATTAGAAGCTTTGCGAGTGGGGGCGGATGCTTTTGCGAGTGACTTGAATCCTGTGGCGGTGTTGCTGAATAAAGTGGTTTTGGAATATATCCCGAAGTATGGACAGCGCTTAGCGGATGAGGTGCGAAAGTGGGGGCAATGGGTGAAGGACGAGGCAGAGAAGGAGTTAGCGGAGTTTTATCCTAAAGATGAGGATGGTAGTACTCCTATTGCTTATCTATGGGCTAGGACGATTATTTCTGAAGCTCCTGATGATGGCACGGGGATTCCTGTAGAAGTGCCATTGATGCGCTCTTTGTGGTTGGCGAAGAAGGCTGGTAGATATAGGGCTTTGCGCTGGGTAAGAGATGCTTCGGGGGTTGTACAAACTGAGACGTTAGAAGTGACTTATGCGGATGGGATAACGCGCAAGGTACGCCGTCCTTTATTAGAGATTTTTGAGCCTAAGAGTGAGAAGGAAGTTGAAAAGGGTACGGTGGCTAGGGGTTCGGCTACTTGTCCTGTGACGGGTTTTACTACTCCTGTGGCTTCAGTGAGAAAGCAGTTTCAAGGGCGTAAGGGTGGGGCTAATGATGCTCGTTTATTTTGTGTAGTGTTATTAAAGCCAAGTACACAGGGAAGATTTTATCGGTTGCCAAGTTTACAGGATTTAGAAGCAACTGAAAAAGCAGTTTTGGCATTAAAAGAATTTACAAATTTAGACCTAATTCCAAATGAACCATTACCACCACAAGGCTCTCTTGGTTTTCGGGTTCAGCTTTATGGTATGGAACATTGGGACGATTTATTCACACCTAGACAATTACTAGCATTAGTTACACTAACAAGACTGGTTAAAAAACTTAGTAGTAACGAAATTCAAGAATTAGGAAGTGATAAAGAATTAGCAAATGCCATTCAAACTTGTTTAGCCTTGTCACTTGATAAACAAGCTGATTTAGGAAGTTCACTTACTCGCTGGAAACAAGATGCAGAATGTCCTGTAAACTTATTTGGACGACAAGCAATATCTATGATTTGGGATTTTGCTGAAGCTGTTGGACTATCAGAATCGAGTGGCTCTTGGCAAAGTATGTATGAAAGAACTTCTTATGCCATTGAACAATACTATTATGAAACCTCTGTACTCGGTCAAATTGAAAACACATCTGCCACTAATCTCTATTATCTCCCAGATGATTCAGTAAAAGGATTGTTTACAGATCCGCCTTACTATGATGCAGTTCCTTATGCCGATCTATCTGATTTCTTCTACGTTTGGCTAAAACGCACTTTGCCTTCATCAATTGGTATTCCCTTTTCAAAACAACTTACACCTAAAGATGATGAATGTATTGTCGATGAAATAAAAGGAAAAGATAAAGCTTTTTTTGAAAAAACAATGAAAGAAGCAATGGCAGAGGGTTGTCGTGTTCTTGCTCCTGATGGTATTGGTTTAGTCGTTTTTGCCCACAAATCAACAGCAGGATGGGAAGCACAACTACAAGCAATGATTGATGCAGGATGGATTTTTACAGGCTCTTGGTCAATTGACACCGAAATGGGAAGTCGTCTTAGAGCGATGAACTCTGCTGCTCTTGCCTCATCCGTCCACCTAGTCTGCCGCCCCAGAGAGAACCCCGATGGCACATTGCGCCAAGAAATAGGCGATTGGCGGGATGTATTGCAAGAACTACCAAAACGAATAAAAGAATGGATGCCTCGCCTCACCGAACAAGGCGTAGTCGGAGCCGATGCTATCTTTGCTTGTTTAGGTCCCGCACTCGAAATCTTCTCCCGTTACTCCAGCGTCGAAAAAGCAAGCGGCGAAATCGTTCCCCTGCGCGAATACCTCGAATATGTCTGGGCAGCCATTTCCAAAGAAGCCCTCAGCACCATTTTCAAAGATGCAGACACCTCCAACTTTGAAGAAGATGCCCGCCTAACCGCCATGTGGCTCTGGACACTCTCCG
>JBAXTW010000173.1:0-8244 GCA_037129985.1 Pseudanabaena sp. ELA645
TACTTCTTGTTATACCCTACTTTTCCATCAACGAATTATTTACAGCAAGAATTTTTTTCATGCTAATCATTTGTGCGTTACGCTCCGCTAACACATGCTACTGAACTAAATGCGACAACAGGATAACTTGTTGATTTTTGTTTGATTTAAGATTACATGTTTCAGCGCTCTTCGAGTTTAAAACTTGAGGGGCAATTTTTCTGTGATTATGGAAAGTTCACTCAACACTGAGATTTTCAATCTGCCTTATTACCCCGAATTAAATAGCGGACTTCCTCAAGTAAAACATTAAATCTCTGATCGCTTTCAACCTGTCTCTCTTTTATCAATTCCATATCTCGCTGACTCTGCGTCGCCAACTGTAACAAAGCCTGAGCAGTTATTCTCAATCCATCTATCCCATCCTTAACCTCAGTCACACTTTCCCGCAACTCACTCACACTTTCCCGTAATTCACTCACACTTGACCCTAATTCATCAAGCATCTCATCATTCTAACGTTCTACAGTCATAGTGTATTCCTGTTGATTAGCTCAAACTCTATCTCTCATCATACAACATAATTGTTTTTTGAGATTTTAGGCGATCGCCATTGGAGTTTAAAACTTGAGGGGCATTTTTTGTGAGATAAGGGCTAATTCTCTATCGCATATATCAGGTCGATCGCTTTTTCAGGATATCTTTTGCCATATTGAGGAAATAATCTGGATCGCTGCTAGCTTCATCTTTGGTGCTACTACGAGAACTAGAATTAATATCACCTGTTTTTTGAGCAATATCTAAATCAGAAAGAACTACGGGTGTGATATCTAATGTACTGGGTGGAAGTACATTAGATTGAGCCGAGGGTAAAGTCTTTGGCGTATGTAGCAAATAAACTATGCGATCGCCTTTTTCCCATGACATATCTGCCGACACAATTTGCAATTGACTTTTGCGCTCAAATAGTAATGGCAGCAATATCCCTGCATTAAACATCGTATTAAAACGATTTAACTGTTCTGATAATTCTTCTTCCGTCAAGAGAAACTCTCCTACCCTCACCTCACGTTGAAGAATATATTGATTCCATGTTTTGATCGGCACACGCGCACTAAATGCTTGTTGGATGGCGGCTTCACCATTGCGATCGCTATCATTCTCAGGACTCGCTTCTTTGACATAAACCGCAAATACTTTAGGCGGATTGAACTCCTTCAGCGCCAGTTGAGCAATCACAATATTCACATCCGTATTGATGGTCAGCGCCACAAAAGTTCCCATTGCATCTAGTCCCGCTTCAGCTAAGGAGCGCGAATTTAGTCCATTACTGACAAAGGCGGGAATGTCATATTCCATAGCTTGTTTGCATAGCTCTGCACTAGTATCAATCAGAGCCACGCGCTGACCATTGGCTTGAAATAATCTCGCGACTAAAATGCCAATGGGATTGCCGCCCACCACAACTAATCCCGAAATATCTGATTGATCTAGCCCCAATATTTTCGCTAGTAACTTTGCCGAAAGTCCCTGAATAAATACGGTCATGGCGATCGTTAAGAAAACCAAAGCCTTAATTGATTCTCCTCCATTGACTCCGCGTTCTGTTAGTAAAATAGAAAAGAGAGAAGCAACGGAAGCGGCGACAATCCCTCTGGGCGCACACCACGATAAAAAAGCCTTTTGTCGCCATGTGAAACTGCTATTCCAAGTGCTGACTATCACATTAATCGGACGGACGATAAACATCATAAATAGAACTGTCTGCACACCTCCCCATCCCAGTGCGAAAATACTAGGAATTGACAAATTAGCAGATAGTAATACAAATAGAACTGAAACGATGAGAGCGACTAGTTGACTTTTAAATCTGAGTAAGGCGCGACTGTTAGGAATTTCCGAGGCGCGTAGAATAATTCCCATCACCACCACCGCCGTCAGCCCCGATTCGCTTTGAATTTCTTGAGCAAGTCCAAATAGTCCTAATACCGCCGCTACCACGACTGCACTTTTGGTGTCTTCCGCTAAAAATGTCGCTCTTTGCAAAAATCTCCCCAATAGCCAACCCGCGATCGCGCCAATCGCAATTCCCACACCCAAGCGCACGCCTAAGCCACTGACGATCGCAAATACACCTTCAGTCGGATTCAGCGCCACATCAAGGACAACCACGGCAAGCACAGAACCGATCGCATCAATTAGGACTCCCTCACCCTCCAGAATCGTGGCAAGGCGGCGATCAAGTCCCACTGCTTCGATAATCGGATTAACTACGGTTGGTCCTGTGACTACGACTAATGCGGCATACAAAAAGGCGATCGTCCAAGGAAATTCACTGAGCCAATAGGCTGCCACGCCGCCACCAACCAGCGTAATTAACGCGCCAATAGTAATCAGGTTTCGTAAACTTGCGGACACCTTGCCCAATTCATTGAGTTTGAGATTAAGTCCCCCATCAAATAGAATTAGGGCAACAGAGATGGAAACGATCGCTTCTAATCCATCACCTAAGATTCTTGGCTGGACTAAATTTAAGCCATTTCCTCCCAAAGCCACACCAAACAGCAGTAGAAAGACAATACTCGGTACACGAAAAAAATTCGCAATCACACGAGCAGAGATACCTGCCACGATCGCAATAATTATGATGAGAGAGAGTGACCCTTCCATAATCTAACCATAGGGTGGGCGCAAAGCGCTCACTCTATCTACTCCAAAGATACTGATAGCGTAACGTTAAATTGAGTTTCAAAGGGTTGCTTCTTGTAATCAAGACTCCAAAGCTCTAAGGTACAAGGATCTTGCGGTTGTCTCGGTGTAAGGCGTAACGAACAAGCGCGGGTACGCGGATCGAAAACTACCCGAATCGAAGCGATCGCGCCAATTTGACGACGATCTAATGCGGTGGCTAAACGCAAAAATGTACTAGCCTGACGCACAAAGGATTTATGACGCTCAGTCCCCAATTGTTGGAAACTTTCATGTTTTTTCTTGGGTTCGCTCTTGCGGTGGTATCGAGCTAGATTCGCGATCGCCTCAATCTCTGACTCGGTGTAGCCCAATAATTCACCATTGCGAATCAGATAATAGGAATGCTTGTGGTGAGCATCATGGCTAATGTGATGTCCTGAATTATGCAACATCGCCGCCGCCCAGAGTAGATGTCGTTCCTCATCTCCCCATGCATGAAAAATATTCAGGGTTTGATCAAACAGGCTCAAGGCATGGTCAGCAACCTGT
Organism: Pseudanabaena sp. ELA645; assembly: GCA_037129985.1. Classification (GTDB taxonomy): domain Bacteria; phylum Cyanobacteriota; class Cyanobacteriia; order Pseudanabaenales; family Pseudanabaenaceae; genus Pseudanabaena. Next base: position 3,220 of record JBAXTW010000173.1, read on the forward strand.
TTGGCATATTTGATATCAAGCCCATATTTATCCGCAAGCTTGAGAATACTGCGATCGCGGATCGAACTTTGATAGCGCCATCCATCTTCGATATAGCCATGACGGATCATCCAATCGACGACTAAACCTTCGCGTAAGGCTCTTTGGCATAAAGTGATTTTCGGAATTCCTAATAACCGCATCGTTTCTAAGAGCACGATCGCCCCCGCTAAAATAATTTCTGCTCGTTTCTGGCGCACCATCGCTGTGCGTTCTTCCAAATTCGCTCTGCGTAAGCGCCAGACAATATTTTCTAAGTCAGCAAAGGGAATCTCATAACCTTGTAAAGGATTAGGAACTAGACCTGTTTTCTCTTTGGAATGTAAAATCGCCAGAGTTTCAATGGTTCCTGATGTGCCGATCGCCTGTAATGGCTTGAGATTCTGATTTTTGAGGAGCGATCGCACATCATCGGTGGGGCGCTCAATCGAGCCGAGAATATAACCTAATAAGCGATCGTATTCCGTTGATGAAATGGGATCGGTGCTAATAAATAAATCGGTTAACCTAACTGCCCCAATTTTCGTACTGCTGAGATAGCTGGGATCGCGCCCGTCGCCTAAAATTATCTCCGTAGAACCGCCGCCAATATCAATCAAAATATGTGGCTCATCCTTCAGTTCCATCGCCGAAATTACGCCTAGGTAAATCCGCCTAGCTTCCTCCTGCCCCGAAATAACTTCAACATGTAATCCTAATTCTTCATTAATACGATCAATAAAATCAGCGCCATTAGGAGCTTCACGGGTAGCACTAGTCGCCACCGCCACAATCTCTTCAACATTAAAGGTTCGGCAGATTTCCTGACATCGTTGTAAAGCTTCTAGCGATCGCCTCATCGCATCTTCGGTTAAATTTCCTGTTTGGGGGCAGCGCTCTCCTAGCCGTACTGTCGCTTTTTCCGACTCAATCACCGTGAAACTAGGGATCGAAGTCTTAATCTGGACGATCACCATGTGGATGGAATTTGTCCCCACATCGATCGCGGCTAAAGTTTTGACATCTGAAGTCATGCGCTGTTTCCGAGAAATATCTCAAGTTATGTTATGCGAAAATCTGACAAAATAAAAGCTATAGTCATTTAACCGAAAGAGCGATAGCAATCTATGCTAATCGCCTTAACTTTAAATCAGCATGGGAAACAAACAGGTAGTTTTAGTTATCGATGATGAACCGTCAAATTTTGATGTAATTGAAATTTTGCTGTTTAAAGAAGGGTATCAACTTTACTATAAAAATAACGGCCCTGAGGCGATTAATAGTCTCAAAGAAATTAATCCAGACATCATTTTACTAGATGTGATGATGCCTGACGTTGATGGTATCGAAATATGCCAGCAAATCAAAAGCAATCCTCAGTGGCAACATATTCCGATCATTATCGTTACTATTTTGTCGGAAAAAGAAGATCTAGCGCGTTGTCTTGATGCGGGAGCCGATGATTTTGTCAGTAAACCGATTAATAGTAACGAACTGCGGGCGCGGGTGCGCTCAATGTTGCGGATCAAATCTCAGTACGATCATATCCAAGACACTATGCTTTTGCGTGAGGAAATGATGCAGGCGATCGTTCATGATCTCCGCAATCCCCTAATTGGGATTTTGTTGGGTTGCGACTCGCTCAAGACTATGGATATCCCCGATCGCGGGATCAAAAGACTTGAGCAAATTGGCAAAACTGTTGAGCAGATGCGTCTGCTGATCGATGATATTTTGACCATTGGTCGAATCGAATCGAAAAAATTAGTACTGAATTATTGTCAAATCAGCATCGGTGAAATGGCTCAAGAAGCCATCCTTGATTTTGAGGCGATCGCTTCAAGTAAGCAAATCCAACTTTTATATGAACTGCCCCAAGAGCCTGTCTATATTTCTGGCGATCATAATTTGATCCGCCGTGTACTGGATAATTTAATTGACAATGCGATTAAATTTTCACCGCAGCGCAGTCCAATTATGCTCAAGGTAGAATCTGTCCCCAAAAATCCCCATCGCCCCGATTTGATTAAGCTCCAAGTGATTGATTGTGGAATTGGCGTAAGCCCAACCCAAAAACAAGTTATTTTTCAAAAATATGAAGTAGGTAATATTGTGTATGGAGTTTCCCAAATTGGTTTGGGGCTATCTTTTTGCAAAATGATCGTAGAGGCTCATCAAGGATCGATATCGGTGACAAACAATCAACCGAAGGGGGCAATATTTACAATTTTATTGAATCGCGAATATTAAATCGCGAGTAAAATAGCAACAGGGCAAATCAATATATAGAACATATATGACATGACAAGTATATTAGTCATTGAAGATGAAGAATTAATTCGTGAGTCAATCGAAGATCTGTTGTTGGCAGAAGGTTTTGAGGTCATCACTGCGGAGAATGGCGAGCAAGGTCTAGATTTAGCTATCCAAAAACAGCCTCATTTGATTATTTGTGATGTGATGATGCCGATTCTGAATGGCTATGAAGTCCTAGAAAAAATACGTCAGGATAAGGAATTAAGTACCGTCCCCTTTCTGTTTTTGACCTCGTTAGTGGATCGTCGGAGCAGTCGCAAAGGGATGAATATGGGGGCCGATGATTATTTGGAAAAACCCAGCACAAAAGAAGAGCTACTGAATGCGATCGCCGTGCGTCTCGATAAGCAAAAAGCCATAGAAAAACGTGTTACCGAAAAAATGGAAGCTCTGCGTAGCAGTATCTCCCTATCGCTGCCCCATGAGTTACAAACTCCCCTCTCAGGCATCATGGGACTTTCTGAATTGATGATGATGCAAAATGAGGAGATTGAGGCTAGTGAAGTATATGAATATGCTGAATCTATTCATAATTCGGGCAAGCGATTACATCGACTCATTCAAAATTATTTGCTTTACAGCAAGCTGTTATTATTGCGATCGCAAGGACAACAAAAATTTATTTCAGACTATCCCACCGATAGCCAAATTGTGATTAGAAGTATTTGCGATCGCAAAGCCTGTGAATGCGATCGCTTGGATGATTTAGAAATAGATCTTGTCGATATTGAACTGAATATTTCCTCTGAAGATTTAATTAAAATTATTGAGGAACTAATCGATAATGCTTTCAAATATTCGCGAATGGGGACTAAAATTTCTTTAAATAGTCAGATTGTTAACTCACAATGGATGTTGACAATCGAAGATCGGGGGCGGGGGATGAGTAAAGAGCAAATTGCCAATATTGGCGCTTATATGCAGTTTGATCGTCAGCTATATGAACAACAGGGTATGGGACTAGGTTTAGTAATTGCGCGGACTTTAGTTGAGTTTTACGGTGGGACAATCAATGTTCAAAGTCAAGAAAAATTGGGGACAAAAATGGCGATCGCGATTCCTATTTGATAATAAGTAGTTCAGCAAAATAAACCTGTGGATGCCCAGATCCCCGACTTTTTTTGTGAATTTACAAATTATCTTTGCTTGCCTAGAAAAAGTCGGGGATCTTAACCTTAGAAAAGTGTCACAAATCGGCACTTCCACATATTTTTAAGTCAGCGCAAAGCGCTGTAGCCTATGATTGAGAGTAACTCAAATAGCAAAAACAGCAAAATGTCCGTTGTCCCATCCCATCGCAAAGCGAAAGCTCTCCCAGATACACAACGCCGCCCCGCTAAAGAACTATGCAGTGAATGTGGGCTTTGTGATACCTATTACATTCATTATGTCAAAGAAGCTTGTGCGTTTATCACTCAGCATATTGATCAACTCGAAACCCAATCGCATGGGCGATCGCGTGATCTTGATAACGAACAAGAATTATATTTCGGTGTGCATCAAGAAATGATCGCCGCCCGCAAAACTGAACCCATCGAGGGAGCGCAATGGACAGGAATTGTGTCCAGTTTAGCGATCGCCATGCTCGAAAAAGGCTTCGTTGAAGGCGTAGTTTGCGTGCAGTCTAGTGAAAGCGATCGCTTTAAACCCCAGCCCATCATTGCCCGCAACCGTGAGGAAATTCTGGCGGCGCGGGTCAATAAACCCACACTTTCGCCAAATCTATCGGTCTTAGAACAGATCGAGCAGTCGGGCATCAAGAGACTTTTAGCGATCGGCGTGGGTTGTCAAATTCAAGCCTTGAGAACGGTTGAAAAGGAACTCGGTTTAGAAAAACTTTATGTATTAGGTACACCTTGTACAGATAATGTGACGCGATCGGGCTTGCAAAAATTTCTCGATACCACCAGCCGATCGCCTGAAACGGTAGTTCATTACGAATTCATGCAGGATTTTAATGTGCATTTTAGACATTCCGATGGCTCCACTGAACAAGTGCCGTTTTTTGGGCTAAACACCAAAGAGCTTAAAGATGTGTTCGCTCCTTCTTGTATGACCTGTTTTGACTATACCAATGCCCTCGCCGATATCGTGGTGGGTTACATGGGCGCAACCTTTGGCTGGCAATGGATCGTGGTGCGAAACGAGACTGGCAAAGAGATGTTGGAGCTAATCAAGGATCAATTGCAAACTCAACCTGTGATCTCCAGTGGCGATCGCCGTGCCGCCGTGCAGCAAGGTATTGGTGCTTACGATCAAGCGGTAACTTTACCGATTTGGCTAGCTTGGATCATTAGTTTTGTAGTTAATAAAGTCGGTCCAAAAGGTTTGGAATATGGACGGTTCTCGATTGATTCGCATTTTGTCCGCAATTTTCTCTATGTGCGCCGCAACTATCCGAAAAAGTTAGAAGCCCATGTCCCAGAATTTGCTAAGCGAATCATCGCTCAGTATCAATTGCCCAAAGTTTAATATTCAGGCAAGGGGCTTAAGCCCCTTGTTCCATAAACCTAAACATCTATTTCTCTTGTTTGGTCATTGCCAGATATTCTCTAATGTACTTAAACGGGAAAGGAAGAACTGTACTTTGTCCAGTCCTAACAAAATCAACATTCATTGTGGGAAGTAATTGACTAAAAACTAATTTAGAGTCTTTGCCAACAGCAACTATTTTTCGCAAATGACATGAAT
>JBAXTW010000174.1:0-8183 GCA_037129985.1 Pseudanabaena sp. ELA645
TAGCTGAACTTAATGGTCATTGGAATCATCTTTATTTCCCTTCTCAACCTGTTTACTTACGGTTCGCTGATTTTTGAAATAGGTCAAAACATTTGACGGGACAATAAGGATCTCAGGCTTTATGAACTTTTTTTACGAAGTTATTGATTTTCACCTTCTTGTATGCATTACAAATAAATTAAAGCAATAATGACCTTTATTAGTATTAATTATCAATAGTAATGCCAAAAAGTGCAAATTAATGAATGTCATTTGCATTAAGAAAATCAGCGAACGGTAAGTGTTTAGCCATCAACAAATTATTTACAGCAAGAAAAAATTTGAGTACGTTACATTTGACTAGCGCAGCCCGCTAAACTGGGAAAAATAAGAACTGTTAATTTGGTTTTTACGATCGCTTTCAATGTGGATAGATAGCTTTTACAAGAAATTAATCAGTAAGCTAAATACACCCATATTTCTGAGCCTAGAAATTGCTATAGAATGTTCATCCAACTACTACCGTAATATATTCATGAGTGGAATCCAACTCTACGAAGGCAAAGCCAAAATCCTGTTTACGACAGATGATCCGATTATTTTGTTGTCGCGCTTCAAAGATGACGCAACTGCCTTTAATGCCCTAAAAAAAGGCACGATCGCTAACAAAGGGGAAATAAACTGCGCGATCGCCTCTCATATTTTTGAATATCTCGAAACCCAAGGAATCGCTACCCACTTTATCAAACAAGTCTCTCCCAATGAGATGCAAGTTGCGGCGGTGCAGATTTTAGCGATCGAGGTGGTGGTGAGAAATATTGCCGCAGGTAGTATTTGCAAGAGACTGGGGCTTGAGCAGGGGCAGTTGCTAAAACAGCCTTTGGTGGAATTTTTCTATAAAAATGATGCTTTGGGCGATCCCTTAATTACCGATGATCATATTGCCATGCTGGAACTTGCTACCACTGCACAGGTTGCCCAACTTAAGCAAATGGCTTTGGATATTAATCAGCACTTGCAAATATTTTTTGATCGCTGCAACTTGACGCTTGTTGATTTTAAAGTTGAGATGGGGCTGAATGCTAATGGCAACCTGTTACTCGCTGACGAGATTAGCCCTGATACCTGTCGGCTCTGGGACAAGGCGATCGCTGATCCGACTGCTCGTATCTTAGACAAAGATCGGTTTCGTCAGGATCTTGGTAATGTTGCTGAAGCCTATCAAGAAGTCTTGAAGCGAGTTTTAGAGGCGATCACTCCTACTAAAACCCAAAATTGGTGAGGCGGGCAAAGCCCGCCTCACCAATTTTGGGTTTTAATAAATTTTCATTCCCTAGCAATATAGGGGGATTGAAAGTTATAGTAACTTATTACTAATATCAGAAACTTTCTGCTTCAATTTATTCGTCTTGCATTTGTTGATCAATTATCCCCTGTTAAAAAACTCTGTAGGTGTTTGGAAGACTTTATGCGTATAAACTTGCTCGTATTCTCAGCCATTGCCGCGTCCAGCACATTATTTATGGCTCCTCTGCTGGCAAAGGCTGCCCCTGCAAAGCAAGAGATTGCTCAAGCACCGACCCCGCAGCAGCCCCAAAATGCCCAACCGACATCACAATCAAAGCCACCTGCCTTAGCCCAATCATCTGACCAGCCAAAGATTGTCCAACCTCAAGCGACAATCCCACAGATTGGTAATTCTCAGGTGGTCAATTCTCAGTCTGGCAATTCTCAGGTTGGCAATTCTCGCGTAATCGCACAAGTACCCACACCACGCCCAAGCCGTTCACCCAGCTTCACTGTCCCATCTCCTACGCCATCATCGGCATCTGAGCCGCAGGTTTTAGTCGGAGAAGTTGCCATCAAAACGCCTGAAGGTCAACCACCACTGTCTCCCGAACTAGAGCAGAAAGTGTATGCCGCGATCGCTACTAAACCAGGACGCACTGTTACTCGTACTCAATTGCAATCAGATATCAATGCCATATTTGCTACTGGCTTTTTTGCAAATGTGCAAGCTGAACCAGAAGATACGGATATTGGTGTACGAGTAAATTTCTCGGTTCTGCCAAATCCTATCCTCAAGTCCGTTACCACTGAAGGCACACAGGTACTCGATAAAGCTATAGTTGATCGCATTTTTGGTTCGCAGATTGGCAAAATCACTAACCTGAAAGATGTGCAGGCAGGTGTCAAAGAACTGGAAAAGTACTATCAGGACAAGGGCTATGTGCTAGCCCAGATTGTTGATATCAAGGCTTCTCCCGAAGGTAATATCAATCTTTTGGTTTCTGAAGGTGTAATTGAAGGTATTAAGGTAGCTTTTATCAACGATGAGGGTAAAACCGTAGACAAAGATGGTAAGCCCGTAACTGGTACGACCCGCGACTTTATCATTACGCGTGAATTGACGGTCAAAGAAGGTGAAATCTTTAACAAAAATGCAATTCAGAGTGACTTGCAAAAAGTGTTCGCGCTAGGGCTATTTGATGATCTAAATATCGGATTGGCTCCTGGAAGCGATCCCAAAAAAGTGATCGTCACTGTCAATGTCAAAGAGAAAAATACAGGCTCGATCGCGGCAGGGGCAGGGCTTAGCTCTTCGACAGGTTTGTTCGGCACAATCAGCTTTCAACAACAAAATCTTGGTGGTAACAATCAAAAAATTGGCTTAGATATTCAGGTTGGTGAGCGCGAGTTACTATTTGACCTTAACTTCACTGATCCTTGGTTGGCTGGCGATCCCAATCGCACTTCCTTCACCGCCAATATCTTTAACCGCCGTTTATTCAGCTATGTTCTCGACAGCCCTGTTGGTGTCGCGGGTAGCAACGATACACCAAGGATAAATCGCTTGGGTACTGGCTTTAGTTTCTCCCGCCCCTTAAGCCCAGGAACCACTGCTTCTCTTGGTTTGCGCTATGAGCGCGTTAGTGTCACCGATGCCAATAATGCGATCGTCACTTTGGACTCCAAGGGCAACCCACTCTCAGCTAGTGGCTCAGGGCAGGATGATCTGTTATTACTGCAATTTGCCTATGCCAAGGATCAACGTGATAACCCGATCAAGCCATCATCAGGAAATGTGTTTCGGATTGCCACTGAGCAATCAATTCCCGTGGGAAATGGCTCAATCTTTCTCAATCGGATTAGAGCTAGCTATAGTTACTTCTTGCCTGTAAAGGTGTTGAGTTTCTCGGAAGGTACACAGGCTTTAGCGTTTAATATTCAAGCAGGCACGGTACTGGGAACCTTACCGCCTTACGAAGCCTTTCAATTAGGGGGCAGTAACTCGGTACGCGGCTGGGATGAGGGCAAAGTTGGTAGCGGTCGTAGCTTTGGCATCTTCTCCGCAGAATATCGCTTCCCTGTGTTTAATATCGTTGGTGGAGTTCTATTCTTTGACTATGGTACGGACTTAGGCTCCGCTTCTGCTGTACCTGGTAATCCTGCGGGAGCGCGAAATAAACCAGGGAATGGTTATGGCTATGGGCTTGGTGTGCGGGTGCAATCGCCTCTCGGTTCGATCAGAGTTGACTATGGCTTGGCTTCCAATGGTGGCACCCAGTTTAGTTTCGGTCTAGGAGAAAAATTCTAGCCATGCTTTACCAACAGACGATCGCCAGCCCGTTTTCTTTGTGTGGAATTGGGCTGCATAGTGGTGAGCAAGTCTCTGTAACAGTCAGTCCTGCACCAATTGACTCAGGGCGCTATTTTATCTATGACCAAGCCCGAATTCCTGCAAATACCTCCGTAGTTTCGGCTTCACAGCTATCAACGGAACTACGGCAAGATGGGACAGGCGTTCGCACGGTCGAGCATTTGCTATCGGCTTTGTTTGGGATGGGTGTACATAATGCCTGTATCACCCTCGATCGCCCCGAATTACCAATACTCGATGGTTCGGCTTTGCCTTGGGTAGAGGAGATCGCTAAAGTTGGTATCGAGTCTCAAGTTGAAGGCGATCGCCTAATTCCCCTCACCGAAACTGTCACCGTCCAAAAAGGAGATAGCTTTGTCACCGCTATCCCTGCGGACACCTTGCGGTTTACCTATGGGATTGCGTTTCCGACTAAGGCGATCGGGGAGCAGTGGTTTAGTTGGTCGCCTGAGATCGCTGACTTTAGTGAAAGATTTGCCTTGGAAATTGCTCCTGCGAGAACTTTTACCCTTGCTGCTTATATCGAGCAAGCCCGTGCTGCAGGATTAATCAAGGGTGGTAGTCTCGAAAATGCGATCGTTTGCGATGGCGATCGCTGGGTGAATCCGCCCCTCCGTTTTGACAATGAACCATGTCGTCATAAACTTTTAGATCTCATTGGTGACATAAGCTTGCTAGGATTTTTACCGAGAGCGCATATTCTTGCTTACAAAGCTAGTCATAATCTTCATGCTGAATTTGCGATCGCTCTAGCAAAAAAAACGAAACCCTAATATTTAAATATGTATGTCCACTTTGACCGAAGAAAATCCTACTAATAGCGCCGATCTAAATATTAATCTTGATGCTGATATTAATGCTGATGAGGTAAATAGCAGTCCCAGCAAAATTTTTATGATCGAAGAAATTCAGAAATTGCTGCCCCATCGTTATCCATTTCTGCTAGTTGATCGAATCATTGATTTTGTACCGAATAAATCCGCAACAGGTATTAAAAATGTCACTTTCAATGAGCCGTTCTTTCAAGGACATTTTCCAGAGCATCCGATCATGCCAGGCGTGCTAATTGTCGAAGCAATGGCTCAAGTTGGCGGTATTGTGTTAAGACACTTACCAGGCATGGAAAATCAACTTTCCCTGTTTGCGGGCATTGATAAAGTCCGCTTTCGTCGCCCCGTCGTTCCTGGCGATCGCCTAACTATCACTACTGAGTTGCTAGTTTCGCGCAGACGCTTTGGTAAGATGCGTGGACGTGCCGAAGTTGATGGTCAACTAGCCTGTGAAGGTGAGTTAATGTTTTCGTTAGTCGATATTTAAGTTAGAGAGAGCAAAGCTCTCTTTATAACTTAATAACCTAGCGTCTTTTATCTGGCGATCCCAGCGATCGCAAACCGAGCGGTCTATCTTAGTATCAAGCGAGCCAAACTTTTTATGCCTGTGTCTCATGCGCCTGTGTCTGAATTTATTCACCCGACAGCCATAGTGCATCCTGATGCCCAACTACATCCGACTGTTAAGGTTGGAGCTTATGCTGTCATCGGTGAACAGGTGAAAATTGGCGCTCATACTGTCATTGGGCATCATGCCATTGTCGAAGGGCGAACTGAAATCGGCGATCGCAACCAAATTTATCCTGGGGCGGCGATCGGTTTAGATTCTCAAGACTTGAAATATTTTGGGGCTGAGAGCCTTGTCAAAATTGGCAATGATAATCGCATTCGCGAATATGTCACCATTAATCGCGCTAATGAGGCTGATGAAGTTACCTGCATTGGCAACGGTAATCTGCTGATGGCTTATGTCCATGTCGGTCACAATTGCGAAATCGAAGATCGGGTAATCATTGCCAACGGGGTAGCTCTAGCAGGGCATGTCCATATCGAGTCGAATGCGAGACTCAGTGGAGTGCTAGGAGTACATCAATTTGTCCGCATCGGTCGCCTGTCGATGGTGGGTGGAATGAGTCGGATCGAGAGGGATGTGCCTCCTTATATTTTAGTTGAAGGTAATCCTTCGCGTGTTCGTACACTCAATCGTGTGGGTATTGAGCGGGCTGGTTTGGATGCAACTACGCAGCAATTGCTCAAAGATGCATTTCGGCTGCTTTATCGGCAAGACTTACCTTTAGTTGAAGCCCTTGAGAAGCTTGCCACCTTTACTGACAATTCGCATGTGCAGCATTTACGTCAGTTTCTTCAAGATTCCATATCCAAGTCAGGGCGGCGTGGTCCTATTCCCAGACGTATTTAGCTGATTTGCACGCTTCGCGTGCAAATCAGCTTCTATGTTTAATTTGCAACAGCATGAAAAATCAAACACAAATTAGTATTATCATGGGCAGCGATTCCGACCTGCCCACCATGCAAGGCGCGATCGCCATTTGCCAACAATTTGATATTCCCCATGAAGTGGCGATTATTTCTGCTCACAGAACTCCTGATCGCATGGTGGAATTTGCGAAGACGGCTCATACTCGTGGCATTAAAGTGATTATTGCAGGAGCGGGGGGAGCCGCGCATTTACCAGGCATGGTTGCTGCACTTTCGCCACTTCCTGTGATTGGTGTCCCCGTTACTACCCGACAACTTAGCGGAGTTGATTCGCTCTATTCGATTGTGCAGATGCCCAAGGGGATTCCAGTGGCGACAGTGGCGATCGGTAATGCGGATAATGCGGGACTTTTAGCAGTACAGATTTTAGCTAGTCACGATCCTGAGCTTTTAGAAAAGGTGATCGCTTATCGGCGATCGCTAGCGGATATGGTCATCGAAAAGCAGGAAAAACTCGAAGAGCTAGGGAGTGAGAAATATTTAGAGCAAATGTCTTGAGCTAAATCAGCAATTTGGGAGGAATCAATAAAAATAGAACGCCATTATTAGTCCAAGGCTGAGTCTCTGGTAATGACAATCCGATTATTCCAGCTTTTTTTAAAACTAGCCCTCCCTTGACTTCACCCCAAATCAACATCTCCGCCCAACTAGTCAGATCAGGCTCATGTCCGATAATTCCTAAGGAAGCTTTTGCGGGTTGGGGATGTTCACTCAGCCATTCTGCAACCCAACTTAGCCATGTTTCAAAATCACCTTCGGGGGCAAGTTCTAATGACTGCTGAACAGGGGTGACAAATAAATCTGTAAAAATATCAGCCGTTTGTTGGGCGCGAACCAATGGACTAGTTTGCAACAAATCAAATCGCAAACCCAGATCGTAAAGACGTTTAGCAACTTGCTTTGTTTTTTTCCGACCTTCATCGGTGAGAGGACGCTGGGTATCATCTTCATAATTCCCGCGTTCTTCAGCGATACCATGACGAATCAAGTAGAGACTAGGCATGGACTAACATTCCCTCAAGCGCAGCCGCAATTAACCCGTTAAATAATGGTTTGCCATCAGTACCACCCAAAATGCTTTCCGCCGCCCTCTCAGGATGGGGCATCATGCCAAGCACATTTCCCTGTTTGTTGCAAATTCCTGCGATATTTGCCAAGGAGCCGTTAGGATTTGCTTCTTGGTTAACATTACCGATCGCATCACAGTAACGAAACACGATTTGTTGATGATCTTCCAGTGATTTCAGGGTATCTGCATCGGCAAAATAACAGCCTTCACCGTGGGCGATCGGTAGAGAGATAACCTGATTTTTTTGATAATTCTGGGTAAATGCTAAATCGTTGCGCTCAACTCGTAATGGCACGCGATCGCAAACAAAATGTAAATCGCGATTTCTCACCAATGCGCCATCTAATAATCCTGACTCGGTGAGAATCTGGAAACCATTGCAGATGCCGAGTACATATTTGCCTTGGTTAACGTGATCCTGTAGCGATCGCATGACTGGTGCAAAACGAGCGATCGCGCCACAGCGCAAATAATCACCGTAGCTAAACCCCCCAGGCACAACGATCACATCACAATCACTCAGATCTGTGTCCGTATGCCAAATCAATCTGGTCGGTTGCTGCAACACGCCGCTCGTCACTGTGGCAACATCGCGATCGCAGTTGGAACCAGGGAAAACTAAAATACCAAATTTCATGTTCTTTCTTGATAATTGGATTACTGGTTGAACGATTAGGCGATCGCGGTTAATTCAAAGCGATAATTTTCGATGACAGGATTGGCAAGTAGCTTATCGGCAACTTCATTCAGTTTTTGAGATGCTTCGGTTTCATTTTCGGCATCGAGAACGATCTCTACATATTTACCAATGCGAACTGAGTCAACGTGATAGTCCCATTGTTTGAGGGCAGACTGCACGGCAGTACCTGCGGGATCGAGAACCGATGGACGGAGAGTGACAAATATACTGGCTTGATACTTCATGCTTGGTAATAAACGATGGGCGGCGATCGCTTTTGATAGCGGAACCATGTAAGCGATCATATAGCAAATTGCGATCGGCTAAACAGCTAAGCGATCGCCCATTTTCAACATCATCTCTACTAATTGCGATATACCACTACAACAAGGGTTTGCATATTCAGGTAGTTTGGAGATTGTCAAGTAAAATGTGTAAAGTCTAGAAACTAGATGGGGAAACGAT
>JBAXTW010000175.1:0-8139 GCA_037129985.1 Pseudanabaena sp. ELA645
CAGCTATATTCGTAACTCATTATACATTAATCCCCTCAAACCCAGAAGAGCCCATTTATTGGGAAGAAATTGAGATAGCCGTCTGCATTGAACTTGGCTTTAGTCAGGCGTTTAAGTCTAGATAGTCTGCCTAACAAGCGATCGCAAATGATGAAAAACAGTACTGCTATATAAAAAAAGAGGGTTGCGGCGCAACCCTCTTTTTTTATACCTAAAATCTCAAACCTAAACCTGTTTGTAAAGAAGTTGCTGATGTACCAGAGGAATTACGATAAGCATCGAAAGCAAAAATAACATTGCCGAATAATACGAGATTACTATTGGGTAATGTGTAATCAATTCCTGGTTGAATGACAAAACTATTTTTGTTGCCGACAGGTGTGGTATCAACGGTATTAGACAGGGCAACACCAGCACCAATGTAAATATCAGTATCAAAATTTAATGGCACATCAAAGGAAACTGTGGGGACAACGGCGGTACTGCTGCCGACCAAGATTTGAGTACGTAATGACACAGGAAATTCAAGAAACTTATAGCGAGCAGCTACTACGGCTGATGTGCGTGAGTTCTCGCCAGCACTGGCATTGCCACTGGTAAACCCAAAGCTAGCACCAACCCCCAAGTAGCTGCCGTATGCTGGCTGTGCTTTGGCTGTTGGTACGGCGATCGCTGACACGCATCCCAAGGCAGTCAAGCCGATCAAAAATTTAGTTAGATTTTTCACAGATATCACTTCCTCGCGTGAGCAACGATGTTGTTTGCTTATTGTGTTTACTTATTTTGGGAATAACCCCGTCAGGGACAAAGGCTACCATAAGTTAGGCAATTTCGCTAAGTTTTTTTGATTAATAACCCAGAAAGATTTATGAAAGCGCCGCTTGGCAGCTATTACCAGAATCATTGCCAAAAAATCATCACAATGTCTCTAGCGAAAACATAGATAAAGATGTATAGTATTTTGTTGTCGTGGAGTACTAGTCTAAGAGTCAATTCACAGATTGGCGCTCCAGATTAACATTCTCAAAAGGAACAAGTTTATTAAGCTATGGCAGAATTAGCAGTCTATTTTGTTTTGAGTCTCGGAGTTCCCTATACATTTTGGAAAATCGTAAGACCTTTTACAGATGCGTTATAGCTTGATATAGCAAATCCGAAATGATTCTCGGATAGACAAGGGGCTTAAGCTCCTTGTCTATTTCACTTAAATTTGTGGGTTCACCACTCTAAATTTGCTAAACCCAAATAGTTAATCTTGCTTGGTTGGATATCAAAGCGACAGGCTAATACTTTTACGCCTTTAGCGATCGCCTCTTTGAGAAGTTTCGCATATTCAGGATCGGCTTCTGCTCCAGCCGCAAAGCGATCGCAATCACCGCGATTAATAAAGAAAATTAAAGCTGCCTCGGTCTTTCCTTCCATATTTTCATTAATTACAGACATCAACTCGCGTAAGTGCTTTTGTCCCCTTGTCGTCACCGTGTCGGGAAATAAGGCTAAATTTCCCATACACCAAGTTGTGTTTTTAACTTCCACATAGGTTCTTTTCCCAGTGCCACTATCAGTTAATAGAAAATCAATCCGACTCTTTTCATTTCCGTAGGTAACTTCGCCTTTAACTTCAGTGTATAGTTCTAATTCTGGAAGTAAATGGCGATCGAGCATATTCCCAATCACTCGATTAGGCAAACTCGTATTAATGCCAATCCATTGATCATCCAGATAAATCGCTTCCCAACTATAGGCTAGTTTTCGTTTTGGATTGGAATGATAGGAAACTAACACAGGACTGCCAATTTTACATACTCCCGTCATCGGTCCTGTATTAGCACAATGGGCTGTGATTAGTTCGCCATCATCTAGTTCTATATCTGCAAAAAAACGCTTATAGCGGCTAATGAGACGACCTGTGCGTAAATCGGAATAGGTGTGGACTTGTACCATTTTAAATTTTAGATAGAAATTTTGGATAGAAATGTGAAGATATTGATCGTCGCTCCAGCCAATGACGAAAGCTGAATATTGTCTGAGGTTATCATCAAACCCCAATGACTTGACAGAATAATTTAATATTAAGCAAAACTTTAATCAAAACTTACTTCCTATGTCTAAGGTTTTTCAGATTTCGCAAGCCAATAGTCTCTGGCAGATGTGGCAAAATGCGGCGCAAGTTCATCCAGAGGCGATCGCCCTTTATGATCCCCACGCGAATCCGCCAGTTCGCTTGTCCTATGGCGACACCTTTGATCAAATCAATGCATTTGGGGCAGGGTTGCGATCGCTTGGCATAAACTTTGGTGAAAAAGTTGCCCTGATTGCCGATAACTCGCCGCGCTGGTTAATTGCCGATCAAGGGATTTTAGCGATCGGTGCAGCTAATGCCACCCGCAGTTCCCAAGCCGATCGCAGTGAACTGCTGTACATCATCGAGCATAGTGATAGCGTAGCGATCGTTGTCGAAAATCTTGCCACATTACAAAAGCTCGAACCTGAACTACATTCATTATCTGTCAAACAGATTATTCTGCTATCAGACGAAACCCCGCCCGAAGGCGCGTATAATTTTCGGCAAATTATCGCCAAGGGTAGTGGCAAAGATCTAGGCAATCCGCCAATTCAGCGCGACACTCTTGCCACACTGATTTATACATCAGGCACAACCGCAAGACCCAAAGGCGTAATGCTCACGCACGGGAATTTCTTGTTTGAGATCGAAGGGGCGCAAAAGGTTTTACAACTGCAAGTCAACGAAAGAGTATTAAATATTCTCCCTACATGGCATTCTTACGAACGCACCTTTGAATATTTCGTGTTTTCCCAAGGTTGCACCGAGATTTACACCAATCTCCGCATGATCAAAAAAGATCTTAAAGAGCATAAACCTCACTATATGGTCGCCGTACCAAGGCTCTGGGAATCGATTTATGAAGGAGCGCAGAAAAATTTTCGCGATCAACCTGCTAACAAACAGAATTTAGTCAAGTTTTTCTTCGGTATTAGCCAGAAATACATTGTCGCCAAGCGGATTTTCCAAGGTTTAAATGTCGAAAATCTCTATCCCTCTCTAGTTGATAAATTGGTGACCTTGCCTTCGATTGTAGCGCTATGGGGCATTCATAAACTTGGCGATAAATTGGTTTATCAAAAAGTGCGAGAAGCCACAGGCGGACAAATTAAGTATGTCGTCAGTGGCGGCGGCTCGATCGCTGAACATCTCGAAGACTTTTATGAGATTATTGGCATTGAGATTTTAGGTGGCTATGGCTTAACCGAAACCTCTCCGATTACTCATGTGCGCCGCCCTGATCGCAATATTCGCGGTGGAGATGGACAGCCATTTATCAAAACCGAAACCCGCATTGTGGATTTGTCAACAAGAAAAGATGTCCCCATTGGCAATCAAGGCTTAGTCCTCATTCGTGGTCCTCAAGTGATGCAGGGCTATTACAAAAATCCTGAAGCCACAGCTAAAGCGATCGATCCGCAGGGCTGGTTTGATACGGGTGATTTGGGCTATGTGAGTAAATGGGATGACTTAGTAATTACGGGTCGCGCCAAAGATACGATCGTGTTAACCAACGGCGAAAACATCGAACCGCAGCCCATTGAAGATGCCTGTATTCGCAGTGCCTATATCGATCAAGTCGTGCTAGTGGGGCAAGATCAAAAACAATTGGGTGTCTTGATCGTCCCGAATCTCTCCGCCCTCGAAGCCGCAGGTCTGATTCCCGCCGATTCCAGTTTGGCAAATATATTGTCAGAGTTGAATAATCCAAAAATTCGCAATCTCTACCGTGACGAACTTAACCGCGAAGTCCAAAACCGTCCTGGGTATAGCATTAACGATCGCATTGGTGTTTTTGAATTCTTACCCGAACCCTTTACAATTGATAATGGGTACTTGACGCAAACATTCAAGATTCGACGCAACATTGTATTTGAGCGTTATCAAGATATTATTGTCAAAATGTTTACCAACTAGTGACGACAAACTCCTTGAGCTTGTTGTCATTAGGACGTATGGATCTATTGCAAGCAGTAGGGGCAATTCATGAATTGCCCCTACTGTTAAGATTAAGGCTAAACCTACTAAATTTGGAGATAATTGTGAATTCGATCGATTTTTCTAATCAGCTTTTATTGCGCCGCACCGCCAATATCCAAGTCATCGTGACGCAGCGCTGGAAAGAAGAAATGCAGCAACAACTGCAACAACAAATTGCCCAAATCGATGCTCAAGTTCAGCAAGTCGATGCTCAAGGCTCTCGTCAAATCAATGAAATTGAGCGTCAAAGCATCAAACCCTTCTCGGCAGAAGTCTCCAATGCGATCGAAGGAATTCGCGCTGAGATGAATCGCGTAAAAGCTGAGTTATTAGAACAAAAAAATGAGTTGTTGACTCAATTGACTCAAGTTCAAAATCTAGAACTAGAGCAAGAAGTTTCTCAAGGGCAACTCGACAGTTATTTCCCTCTTGGCAAGGGCGACAACTTGATTTCGCAAATGCGTTTAGAAATTGTTTTGCGTGACGGTATCGTTGCTGATATCCGTTCAGGTTTTCCGACTGTCTAATTAAAGACCCTCACCCCTAGCCACTTTCCCAAAGCGGAGAGTGGGACAAGAAAAACTCTTGCGCTCGTTCTCCCTCTTTGGGAGAAGGGGCTGGGGGCTGAGATCAAAGTATCCGCCCACTTATCCCCCAAAAGGCATGAACGTTCTACTGGTTTACCCATTGTTTCCCAAAACATTTTGGTCTTACGAGAAAATCCTAGAGCTAGTAAATCGGAAAGTCTTACTGCCACCGCTAGGGTTGATTACAGTTGCCGCGATTTTGCCCCAAGAATGGAACTTTAAACTAGTCGATCGCAATGTTCGCGACATTACCGAAGCAGAATGGGAATGGGCGGATATGGTGATTTTGTCAGCGATGATTGTCCAGAAGGATGATCTTTTGTCATTAATCAAAGAAGCAAAACGACGTGGCATTAAAGTTGCTTGCGGCGGTCCCTATCCCACATCTAGCCCCGAAGTGCCTCAAAGTGCGGGTGTAGACTACCTGATTTTGGATGAAGGCGAAATTACTTTGCCGATGTTTGTCGAGGCGATCGCCAAGGGTGAACCCAATGGCATTTTCCGCACTACCGAAAAGCCTGATGTCACTAGCACACCCGTACCGCGCTTTGATTTATTAGAATTTGATGCTTACGATTCGATGTCGGTACAGTTCTCTCGCGGCTGTCCATTTCAATGCGAATTCTGCGACATTATCGTATTGTACGGACGTAAACCACGCACAAAAGCTCCTGCTCAGTTATTAGCCGAACTTGATTATCTATACGAATTGGGCTGGCGGCGTGGCGTATTTATGGTCGATGATAATTTCATTGGTAATAAGCGCAATGTGCGGTTGCTATTGCTAGAGCTAAAGACTTGGCAGCAAGAACACCAATATCCATTCCGTTTCAATACCGAAGCCTCGATTGATTTAGCCGCCGATCAGGAATTGATGGATCTGATGGTGGATTGTTACTTCGATGCGGTATTCCTTGGCATTGAAACTCCAGACGAAGATAGCTTGCAGATGACCAAGAAGTTCCAAAATACGCGATCTTCTTTGCTTGATTCTGTGGAGGCAATTACCAAGACTGGAATTCGGGTGATGGCAGGATTCATCATTGGCTTTGATGGTGAGAAAAAAGGTGCAGGCGATCGCATTGTCAGATTTGCCGAACTCACAGGCATTCCCACTACCACCTTCGCGATGTTGCAAGCCTTACCCCACACTGCGCTCTGGCATCGTCTCGAAAAAGAAGGACGTTTGCAAAGTCTTGATGGCAATCTCAATCAGACCACGTTGATGAATTTTGTGCCAACCCGCCCCGTCCAAGAGATCGCTAGCGAATATGTGGAAGCTTTCTGTGCTTTGTATGAGCCTCACGCCTATCTTGATCGTGTTTACAGTTACTTTCTCAAGCTCGGCGCACCACGCATCAAACTCCCACCTAAATTACCTAGCTTGCTCGATCTCAAAGCTCTAGCGATTATTGTGTGGCGACAAGGGATTAAGCGCGACACCCGCTTTAAATTCTGGCATCATCTGTTTAGCATGATTCAGAAAAATCCTGCGGTTTGGGAACATTACCTAATTGTTTGCGCCCACAATGAGCATTTCATGGAGTACCGCGATATTGTCCGCAAGGAAATCGAAGGACAGTTGGCAACGTATTGGGAAGAGGAAAAGCGTGTTAAACAGTTGGAAGAAAATGCGATCGCTGTCTAATGAAAATCAAACGGCTCATCTTAAATAACATTGGACTATTTAAGAATCTAGAAATATCTACTGAGCATAATTTCAGTAACATTACGGTGTTTGTTGGTGGTAACGGTGCAGGCAAAACCACTGTACTGAAAGCCATAGCCATCTGTCTCAGTTGGTTTATTGCCCGTTTACGGACAGAAAAAGGCAATGGCAACCCTATTCTTGAAGATTTCATTCTCAATGGCGCTGCTGCTGCTGCCATTGAGATTGATTTATCAGTCACTCCTCATGAAGGTGAAGTGGATAATCACTTTAAGTGGATTTTAGCTAAAGCCCGAAAAGGAAGAAAATCCGAATATAACAGTAATCTCAACGACTGCACACGCTTAGCTAGCTATTACCGTAATACCCTGACTCAAGATGATCAAATCAGTTTGCCACTTATTGCCTTTTATCCTGTTGAGCGCGGCGTACTCGATATCCCTCTAAAAATCAGAAATAACCATACATTTTTGCAACTTGATGGTTACGACAATTCCCTCAATCAAGGCGTTGATTTTCGGCGTTTTTTTGAGTGGTTTAGAGAGCGGGAAGATACTGAAAATGAATCAGGAATTTCTGAAGAAGTATTGAGCCAACTAAAAACATTAGCTGAGACAAATCAAGACGTATGGCAATGGCTAAACATAATCAATGCCACAGCTAAAGATCGCCAGTTAACCGCAGTTCGTACTGCTATTAGCAAATTTATGCCTCAGATGGAAAAGCTGAGAGTTCGTCGTAAACCACGACTCCACATGGCGATCGACAAAAATGGGGAGACTCTAAATGTATCCCAACTTTCACAGGGAGAGAAATCCCTGATGACTCTTGTAGGCGACATTGCCCGTCGTCTAGCCATGCTTAATCCCTCGTTAATGAATCCTTTAACAGGCTACGGGATCATCCTGATTGACGAAGTAGATCTACACTTGCATCCCTCTTGGCAACGTAGTTTATGTGAGAGCCTGATCGAAACTTTCCCAAACTGTCAATTTATTCTTACGACCCACTCACCCCTAGTAATTAGTGACTGTAAAAATGTTTTGGTTTACACCTTAGCCAATGCTGAATTACAAAAATTACCCTCTCAATATGGACAAGATGCGAATACAGTTTTATTAGATGTCATGGATACCAGCATTCGTAACGAACACATTGACACTAGACTAAAGGACTTACTCGATGCCATCCAAAATTCACAGCTATCTCAAGCCCAACAAATGCTGACAGAATTAGGCAACGAACTTCCCTACAATAACCTTGAGCTAGTCAAAGCTAAATTACTACTTCGTAAACAAGAACTACGCGATGCGAACCATTAACAAAGGGACTGAACCACCCAGTTTGACAGACTGGAAACGAGCAAACCCCAACAAACAATATCGTGATTTAGAAGTTGAACCAGATATTCGTCAAGAAATTCGAGATTTTGCTCTAAAAGAACAATTCTATATTTGCGCCTATTGCTGCCAACGAATTGAGAATATTCATGATTGCCACAATGAACATTTAGAAGCACAAAGTGTGAATCCAAAACGAACCGTTGATTTTACAAATATTGTCGCCAGTTGTAACATCCAAAATCAATGCGGTCATGCCCATAAGTCTCAATTTCTACCTCTTACGCCCCTTATGGCAGAATGTGAAACAGAAATTCAATTCAAAATTAGTGGTCGCGTAGAAGGATTAAGTGATCGGGCAACAACTACAATTGAAGTCTTAAATTTAGGAGACCACGAAAAACATAACAAAAAGCTAATCGAGAAACGAAAGCAGTTTTCTGGGCTCTTCTGGGTTTAAGGGGATAAGAAAAGCTAATGAGAAAGACAGGCTAATAA
>JBAXTW010000176.1:0-8099 GCA_037129985.1 Pseudanabaena sp. ELA645
AGTGCAAATTAATGAATGTCATTTGCATTAAGAAAATCAGCGAACGGTAAGTAAACAAGCTGTAGTTACAATTACACATACAAAATCTCACATCTTGCACCATTCCCAAAAGCGTTAGTCATGACATTCGCAATAGCCGTATTTGAGCAACGATAAATATTGCGGGAATGATCCGTCCATAGTTGGTCGCGATCGCTCGCCAGCCCAAATCCGCAAAAAACAACCCCCACAGCGCAGGGGTAATCACCGAAAATACAGTTCGCGCCACCGTATATTGAGTTGCCGCAACAGCCATACCCCGCTTAGCGAGATAGGTGGAGATGTATGCATTAAGTCTCGTAGCGATCGCCGTCCCTCCCGCCTTGATTACTTCATAGCCAACCTGATAGGACGCAAAATGCCACGCCATTTGCTTCGCGAGCGCTGTTAATACTGCTGAGCGAATAACGGTACTCACGGCGATCGCACTGCCACCCTTGACTAGCAAGCTCATCGGATTGCGTTGAGCATCAAGGGGGAGCGACTTTTGTAGATCGGACTCAGTGAGGGCGGACTGCATGGACTCATCAATGGTCGAACGCTCTTGAGGCGATAGCTTTTTCCATGAATTGCTAATCAGGTTCAGAAATAATTCTGACTCAATATCTTCAACGGTCTGACTTTGAGAATATTTAATTTTTAGATGCTGACATACGCGCTCTAAAACTTCACGATAACTAACATCACTAGTTTTACGACGTAACACCGTAAAGCCATCGGCAGCGAGAAATCGAAATCGCTTGGCGATCGCCTCGATTAGTTCATCACGATCCCAGCCTTTTAATTCCTGAATCGGAGGCGTGGCAAAATAATCAAGAGGATTAAACTTACGCCGAAACAGTATATCGGCAATTTGATATAGCTCGTCATCGGTTGCCAAGGTTAGCACATCGCTTAATTCGTCCATTGCCCGACCTATTTATCTCTAATGAACCGTAACCCAAATTTATTGCGACTTGCAAATACCTACATATTACAGCGCAAAGCACTGTATCTACTCACAACTCTAGGGATGTTAAAACTAGACCGCCAAGAATCAATCCCATGCCTGCAATGTACCAGTTCGTAATTTTGTCACCTAGAAATATTGCTGAGAAAAGCGTGACTAAAATAAAAGTTAAAAAAGTAAAAGGATAGGCTTTAGAAAGGGGAATAAATCGTAGTGCAAATACCCATAACAAAGTGCCGATCGCATATAAAAACAGACCCATAACCAAGGCAGGATTTAGCCAAGTAAAAATATTGTCTCCATTGATTAAGACAGCACCTTTTTTAAATAAAATATGTCCCCCAGTTGTGACGAGAGAAATTGCTAAAAGTAGTAGTAAATTTCGATCAAACATTATTTTTATCACTGGTTGTTAATATTTTCGAGCCAATTTTGTAAATCTTCCAAACTGTTTAAGTCAAACAAAGATTCACTTAATGCATCTAATAGTTCTGGCGTTAGCTGATGCAACAGAATTTTAGTTTCATCGGGTATAGTTCCTAGTTTTCGAGAAAGTTGTTTTAGCAAAAGCGAGCTTTTCCCTTCTTTCAGACCTTGGGCTTTACCCTCCTGAATACCTTGGGCTTTACCCTCCTGAATACCTTGAGCCTTACCTTCTTGAATACCCTCTTCTCGTGCTGTTTCGATGACACCATTCATGTCGCGATAATACTTTAAGCTGTTTTCATAAGCCTCTCTTTCTGCTGGAGAAAAGTTCGTGATTCGAGCAACTTCAAACAGTTGCATAAATACGTTTTCTTGCAAAGGTAAAGGCGGCTCTTCCAAATCAGTTAGATGTTTCAGCAAAAATAACCACTTGTCAAAATGGTCATTTAGTTGATCGATTGTTTTTTTGAATTTTGGTAATTCTAGATAGATAAATTTTAGCTTTTCATAGAAAACTTTGCAATCTTGATCTTTTAGTTCAACGATATGCAGGAAAGCGTCATCATTTTTATCTTCATCAAAAACAAAGTCTAGAATGCCGATCGTATAAACTGGGGCAAGCTTGTACTTCCAATCTCCTTTTGGGGCTTGGTCTTGAATAGGAAAGGAGGCATAGTAAATACTGCGGTCTTTGAAATAATTATGTTTGGCTTTTTGCATTTCAACAATGAATTTTTCGCCCTTTTCGCTTTGGCAGTAAAGATCGAAGACTGCTTTACGATCAAGGGGAGTATTGCCAAGATTCTCGTTACTGCGGTAGGTGAGATCTTTGACCCGATGTTGGGATGGTAATATTACGTTGAGAAAATCAATCAACAGATTTTTGTTTGGCTCTGTTCCAAATAGACGCTTAAAGCCAAAGTCAGTGAGTGGATTGATATAACGATCGCTGCTAAGACGAGGGTAAAACATGGCGGTTTTTACTTATTTAAATCACGGATTTAAATCACAGTTGATTTTTGGAATAAAATCCAAAACAAATCCTCGGCAGGATAGGGAATGAGAAGTTGATCAGGAATAATTCCTAACATTTTACTTAATAGTTTACCAAAAGGCGATCGCCCTAGTTTGTATCGCAGCAGAGACTTAACATGAGCGCCATTAATCCATTTCTCAGGTCGCCCCGATGCAATTTTATGAAAACCAAATTGAGCGGCTAATTGTTCTAAATCTTGCGGGGAAAACCAATGCAAAACACTGGGCGGACTATATTCATGCCAATTCTGACCCGAAATTTTTGCTGTCCAACTTTCACGATTCCAAGTTTCGATTAGCCAATAACCATTGGGATTAGTCATCGCCGCCGCCGTTGTAAGCGCCTTTTGTAAATCAAAAAAGTGAGAAATCACTTGGATCATGCTAATCAAATCATAACCAGCACCGCCACTATTAAAGTAATCATCACTATAAACAGTCTGCGTATGATTTGAGTCAGGGAGAATATCCGCAAATTGATGATGACATTTTTGGCAAGAAAGAATCGAGCAGTCGTACTTAGAGAATAAATATTCACTTGTACTGTTACAAATTGGACAATTCATATTTTTGCAGCCCTAAAATGGAAAAGATTTATATAAGTAGGTCAGCAAAAGAAACCTGTAAATGCCCAGATCCCCGACTTTTTCTAGGCAAGCAAAGACGATTTTCAAATTTACCCAAAAAGTCGGGGATCTTAATCTTTGCTTTTTAAGTTTTCTTGTGCCTAGCTACTTAATCAACCCGTTTCAACGGGTTTAAATTGAAGCAGCGCTGTGATAGAAATGCGGTGTGACGGTGGTTAGCTTGGTTTGATTTTGTCTGATTGCCTCAGCATGGACAGACATCGGCGCGATCGCATAGTGTTTTGATAGAATTTGCAATATCTTGCCCACTAGCGCCACTTTTTTGTAACTAGGTTGATTCATGGCAGGGAAAAAGGCTAACTCTGGCACATCTTCGCCGCCCATAAAATCTAAGGGATGAAGCAAAAGCGATGGTTGTACTCGCATCAGGCGACATAGAGCGATCGCGAAATGAAAATACCATAGAGCCAAAGTTTGCGAAAATACGCCCAAATAGAGTAGATAACTCACATGAATGGGAATCTTGAAAATCGGCATTGTCGTTACAGGAATCTCAATCAGATCGCCCATCAACTTCCATTGATAAGGTTTAAGTGGACGAAATCCCTCTTGAAATTTACCAAATAATCCTTTGCGCTTTTCCATCTCTTCAGGACTTAGATTACTGGTGGCAAAATAGTAAGCGCGAGCGAGGGGACCTAAAAATGTGGGAAATGTTGATGCGTCATACGCATAACCGCGCCTTGCCAATACCCGCAACACTGTAGCTGAAAGGCTAAATCCCGGTCCACGAAAACCGATGGGACGGCTACCCGTCGCAACTTCAATATGTTCTTCGGCGATCGCTAGTTCGCGATCGACATCTTCTTCACTATAGAGATGCAACCAAGGCTCATGTTTAAAGGAATGATTACCAATTTCATGCCCAGCTTTAGTGATAGAGCCAAGTGCAGCATGATTCTTTGCGAGAGCAGCATCCTGACCAACGATAAAAAAAGTGATCTTAATATTCCGTTCTTCCAAAAACTCTAGTACTCGCGGAACCACAATATTTAAATAGGAAGGGAATGATTCCCAACCCGCGTCACCATGAGTTTTCATGTAAGACCATTGATTATCAAGGTCGAGGGATAGACTAGCAATGTTTTTATTTTTCATTTCATCAAAAATTTAAGTTAAGATTGAATTGATATTGGCAACTTAGCTATTACTATAGTGAACCACAAAGTTGTTAAGATGGTTAAAACCATTAATAAATTCCAAAAAGGTAAGAAACCCTTTGGGCTTGTTCTAAATGGAATGAACGCAGAGTTATCAACACAATCTTTAGTAAAAGAATGGTTGAACTGGCAAGTAATATTTGCAAATCTTTGACCTAAACGAAACTGATTAAATTTTAGTTCATTAGGGATATTTTTAGATTGGGATATTTCAACTTCATAATGTAAAGATATTGAAGCAATTTGTACAGTCAGAGATATTAAGAGAATAGATGGAAAAAGAATAGCAAACAAATTCTTTCTAGTTAAGTATTTGCTAATGATAAAGGCAACCATAGGAATAATTAAAAGATGAACTGATGTAAGTTGATATTTAGCCCCCCAAGAATCATCTGCTGCCCAGTATAAATATCTACTAGTTAATAAAATATGTCCGATAAGATTAAAAATCCCAGCAATGAAATAACATTGAATATATGGAGAAAACTTTTTCCAGAATAGGATAGCTATTATGAGACAAGGTAGCAATAAAGGATCGTAAATAAAAATACTTTTTGCTGGAGAGAATAGGACACCTAAGATTCCGACATCTGGCGTATAGGTAAAAGGGTAATTTGCTGGAAGAGACGGGATTCCTCGCCAAAGTGGATCGGTAGCTAACTGTTCAAAAGCAACTTTCTGCCCAAAATCCAAAAAGTCACCATAACGAATAAAGTTGAACAAGCCTACTAAAGTACCTAAAGGTAAAAAACCAACTACCCAAAAACATAAAGCCTTAAATACATTGATTTTTTTAGTTCTCTGTAAAAGTAAACAAGCTAATAGAAATAGAAATACAGACATAGCATGAATAGCACTACTCATTCGCACTAAAAAAGCTGCACTTGCTGCAAGTCCACTCAAAACAACAAATTGGTTCTTAAATGATTTTATATACCCTAAGACACCTGCGTATGAAATAATTGTAAATAGTAGTATCTGATTGACTTGTTGATGTTCTTGGGCGTAATGCAAAATAGTGGTACAGAGCAGAACAGTGATACTCGTCAAGCCAGCAACTTTTTCATCAAAACCAAATAGTTTAACGAGCCAATAGCAAGCGATAATAGCACTAACATTTAGAGGAACAAAAATTAAATAGGAAATCGTAGCATGTCGAACCTTAATTTCTGTTTCGATAGGAAATAGATTATGTATTTGTGTACCTATCCAGTCGCCAGGTAACATTAATATAGATTGTCCTAAATCCCATGATATATACCTTCTCCCATCCTTACCAATTACTCCCGCCTTAATATCTCCCTGAATTGTCGGCTTATAGTCAGAGGCAACTTCTGCCGTTCCCGTCCACCATGCATGAGACATATCTGCTCGCAAAGCTGTGTCTAGACTGCCAAGTGTACCTCGGCTGATTAAAAGAATCCATAAGAAAGAAACTATTGCTACTTTTGTAATGATTTTCATGACTAGTTTTAACTGTTTTGGTGCCGAAAATTCTTAGAATATTTAAATTAACGAGTAAGGATTTTAAGTGCGCTCTCTGCAAGCTGAATGGTTTCATTTACATTCAATGTTCCATTCAGAATATGCGCGGAATTAAGGATATATACATTAGGAATGGAAGTTTTGATTGGCGGCAGTTTTTCGGAATAATTTAAGGTGGCGATCGCTAGGACATAACGTACCCTCGAAACCTGAAAACTCAGCACATCACTACGCTCAAAGCGCGGATACATATATACAAGGGCTTGAATAAACTTTTCTTCGAGTTGGCGATCGCTTAATTCAAAGGCAGGATCATCGGGAACGACATATTTGGGTAGATAAATTAATGCATTACCACCAAATTGGGCGCGATCAACTAAAGTGGTCATCTCAATTACGCCAGTAAAGGGAACCCAAGTATCGGTAATATTTGTGACATAGAACTGGGAAATTGGCTTTTTGAGAAGTAACGATGCACAGATAATCCCTTGATATTCAATGTTATTCAGCCGCTCTAGTTCATCTGCTGACAATCCCGAACATACTTTGGCAGCTATTGGTGCAGGGACGGTTAGAACTAAGCGATCGAATTCAGCAAAGGAACCATCAGCAAATTCCACATTAACAATATTTCCTGCATTAGTTTCCAGTGATTCGACATTTGCGACTTTATACCCCAGTTTGATCGTGACATTCGCCGCCATGAGAACTTCCGTATATCGTTGCAGAATCCGATGATAACCACCAGCCAGATAACCAAATAATTCTTTTTTTAAGCCCGTGCGCCTCGCAGCATAAAGTCTGGCAATAATTGCCCAAATAAACGAAGCCGAAGCTTTTTTATAGTTTTCACCCAGTTTCGATCGCAACAATGGCAACCAAATTTTTTCAAAGGTATGTTTTCCAGACCATCGCGTAAGCCAATCACTTACGGAAATTTTTTCCAGTTTCTTCCAATCCGTGATTTTGGAACCGTAGATAATCGTAAGGGCAAAGCGCAATTTATCAATTAAATTCAGGGGGAAAAAGCGGAGGAACTCGATCGCATTGGAAATCGAAAACAGTTTGCCATCGTTATAAAAACCTGTTTTAGTTTCTACCCATTGCATATCCTGCTCCAGCCCTAGCTCCCTAAGCAGCGATCGCAAATGGGTATCCGACAACAAAATCACATGATAATGACGATCCCAAGTGAAATCGCCTAACTGCCACGCATCTGCCAAACCGCCTAAGCGATCGGAACTTTCAAATAAAGTAACCTGCTTTCCCTGTTGAGCCAGTCGTAGAGCAAGGGTCATCCCTAAAATACCACCGCCAACAATGCCCCAACGTTCGGGATTAGAAGCCATAATTTTTCCTTTTTCCTTTTTCTTTCCCTAACTCGGTGGCGTTAATTCCACAACTTCTCTATCCGCGATCGCATATTTCAATCCACAGGACGAACAAGTAATTTCTGGGATATTTACGGTTTCCTCAGGTGGAAATCGCGTTAATAATTGACCGCAACGACACACGCAACCAACGGATTTAGCAGGATGTCCGATCGCTAAATGAAAGTCTGGCACGGATTTTGTGACCAAAGAACCCATGCCAATCATCGCAAACCGTCCAATACTGAGATCGTTCCCAATTGTACAGCCTGCGCCAATGGTTGCCCCAGCCTTAACTAACGTGGCTAGAGTATGCTCATCAGGTTCCGATGGACGCAATTGCTTGAGATCGCTCGTAGTCGCTCTAGGAAAGCGATCGTTGGTAAAGATCGTACCAGCACTAATCATTACGCCATCTTCAATTGTGACCGCGTTGCAAATATAGACAGAGGCGTTGATCTTGACGCGATCGCCAATTTTGACACCATAGGCAATATAAGTTTTACCACCGACAATGCATTCTTCACCAATTTGAGTTGAGTGCCGAATATGTACATTGTCCCAAACGCTACTGCCTTCACCAATACTCACATTATCTTCAATGAGCGCCGAAGGATGAATACGAACTGCCATGATATTAACCAGCGATCGCTGTCCAACTAGCTTTGTTCATCGCGGCATAGGCTGACTCGATCGCTTCGACAGACGCAAGTCCATCTTCGGCAGTAATCAGTAACATCTCCTCACCGCGAATCGCTTTGGTAAAGTTCTCAATCTGACTCCGAAATGCTTGAACCTTGTTGTAGCCTTTACCAAATACTACCCATTCAGAACTGGAAGCTTGGCGGTATTTCGATTCTTTCCAACCGACTGAAATTGTACCTTGGGAGCCATAAATGCGAATGTAACTATCTAACTCCTTGTTGATACTCCAATTGGACTTTGGACAAGATTGAAGCAAAGAAAGATCGGGATTAAGCGAAAAGGG